>DATFQQ010000401.1:0-6490 GCA_035264195.1 Candidatus Sulfotelmatobacter sp.
ATCTGTGGCAGAGCATTTCGCACGGCGGTCGCGACTGTCGCATCTTCGTCGTTCATGAGGCGGGCAATGTCGAGCGACGACATTTGATCGAGATTCGAAGCGGCAGAAAGAATCTGTTCGGTGGGAAGTTGCCTGAGGTCCGACTGCGCGGGACGGGTTGTGATCAAGTGTGATGCACCTTTCGGTTCCATGATGGCAGACGTAATATCTTAAAGATCAGACGCTGATTGTGACGATTTAATACAAACGTTAACGATCTTGGGCGGATTCTGTCCAGTGCCGGCAGCACGTTTCACTGCATTTTAATGTGGTGATCTCGCGCACAATTTCACAGGAAAGTGCTAACGACTGTTTTCAAGTGCCTCGACGACCGCATCGTGAAACCGTGGGCGGACTCGCTTGATCGCCTGCTTCGAGCAATCGGGCCAGGTGCGGTTCGTCAGCAGCGTGATGGAAAGCTCGCGGTCCGGATCGATCCATACTGAAGTTCCCGTATAACCAAGATGACCGTAAGAATTTGGGCCGAAGTGCTTGCCGGACTGTGAAGGCGAAGAAGGCGTGTCCCAACCGAGGGCACGGGAGGTGCCGGCAATTGTGTCGCGTCGCGTGAATTGGGCGATGGTCTCAGACGTGAGAATCGGCTCACCTCCCCGCAGCATTGCGTAGGCGAAGGTGGCAATGTCTTTGGTTGTGGAGAATAGCCCCGCTTGCGGCGCTGTACCACCCAGCACAAAAGCGTTTTCGTCTTGAACTTCTCCTTGAATGATGCGGTTACGAAAAGTGCTCCGGGGCTTCTGCTGGCTTTCGCTCGGCTGTTGCGGCGTTCTTGTCGTTTGGCGGACAGGAGTGTCCGCCCCACACGGATCTTCTCGTTCGTCGGCTGTAGGTGGGATCTTCGGACGCAGATTGGCTGACGGATTGAATGTCGTGTTCGACATTGCCAAGGGGCCGAAGATCTCGCGTTGGCAAAAAGTGTTGAGCGTTTCTTCGGAAAGCCGTTCGAGTGCTACGCCGAGGACGAGGAAACCGATGTCGCTGTATGCGGCACGTGTGCCGGGGTCAGCTGTTAGTGGCATTGCGAGCGCCGCGTTGAGCAACTCTTCACCGGTTCGCGCTTTTAGATAAAGTTTTTCGTAGGTCGGTAACCCCGAGGAATGGGCAAGGAGCATGCGGAACGTGACGTTGTGGCGGCGTCGGTCGGAGTTGCCCGTCGCATCCAAAATGAATTCCGGGAGCGTGCCGATCACGGGAGCGTCGAGTTCCAGCAGGCCACGCTCGTAAAGGATCATCGCCATAGTGGTCGTCGCAATGACTTTGGTGAGTGAGGCGAGGTCGAAGAGGGTGGCGGGCGTGACCCCTGGGTTCATGGAGTCAAAACTCCCACTTCTCCCAACGTCAGGAAGAAGTGAGGCACTCACACCCTCTTCGCCATAGACGAACTTGCCAAACGATTTCAGGGCTACGAGCTTGCCTGCCTGCGTGACGGCGACTGAGGCGGCCGGGAATGCTCGCTGCTCGATGCTCTCGCGGAGAATGGCGAACGCTGCCGAGAATCGGCCGTCCTGACCGTCGAAATCGGGGATGAGTACGTGACTCAAGAATCCTGTTCTCGTCGAGAATTGTGACCTTCGCGGGTTATAGCAGAGGGGAACCAGAAGGGCAAAGCCTTAGCGCCTCTCGTTGATAACTGCACAGGTCCGCGTCTTTCGTTTCTTGAGTCTTTCCGGCTGCGTTGTGTAAAGTCTGTATATCCTTCTTTTATTGATCAATTCGCGTATGGGAACTACTCTGCGCCGCGCGTCTGCGGCTTCTCTTTCTTTGCTCTTAATCTCTTCTGTGAGCGCTGCGACGGCACAAACCGCGGTTCCACATACGGAGTCGCCGCCGAAAGCCGTCGTACAACTCCCGGCAGTCGACGCCATCATCAATCAGGCCATCTCCGATGGAAATATTCCCGGCGCTGTCTTGGTTGTTGGGCACAACGGTAAAGTCATTTATCGCAAGGCGTACGGCAACAGGGCGCTGGAGCCGAAGCGCGAGCCGATGACGCTCGACACGATCTTCGACCTGGCATCGCTCACCAAGGTGATCGCGACAACCACCGCAGTGATGCAGTTGGTGGAACAAGGCAAGGTCCGGCTGAATGATCCGGTGGCGAAGTATCTGCCGGAGTTCGCACAGAACGGGAAAGACGACATCACGGTACGGCAGTTGCTGACGCACTATTCTGGACTGGCGCCGGACATTGAATTGACGCCTGCATTTGATTCGAAAGAAGCAGCATTTCGACTGGCTTTTGCGGAGACACCGCAGCAGGCGCCCGGCTCGGGTTTTATTTACAGCGACACGAATTTCATTGCGTTGGGAGCGCTGGTCGAGAAAGTTTCGGGCGAGACCCTCGATTCTTACACCCAGCGCCACATTTTTACGCCGTTAAAGATGACGCACACGCGGTTTCTGCCTCCTGCAGCGTGGCGGTTCAGAATTGCGCCCACGGAATATGACGAGAATGATCACATGCTGCGCGGCATAGTGCATGATCCACGTGCGCGGCGCATGGGCGGGGTCGCGGGACACGCCGGCCTGTTTTCCACTGCGGATGATCTGGCGAAGTTTGCCCAGGCTCTACTGAATGGCGGGGATGGAATTCTTTCGCCGCTTGCAGTCGCGAAAATGACGCAGCCAGAGACGCCGCCATCGGCCCCGGTCCTGCGCGGGTTCGGCTGGGATATCGATTCTCCATTCTCGTCCAACCGAGGCGACCTGTTGCCTGTGGGATCCTATGGGCACACAGGATTCACAGGGACGTCGATCTGGATCGATCCCACTACGCAGACTTACATCATTCTTTTGACCAACTCGGTGCATCCGCGTGGGAAAGGGAACGCGATCGGCCTGCGCGTGAAAGTGGCTACCGAGGTGGCGGCGTCTCTCCCCCTTTCTGCGGACGAAAAAGAAGCTCTGCGGTGGAAGAGCATCACGGGCTACAACGAAGCATTCAGTGCGGGACGGCGGATCAGTGCACGGAATGGCAGCGTCAAGAACGGAATTGACGTACTGATCGACCGCAACTTCGAGGGTCTCAAGGCCGCTGAAGGCAAGAAGCACATTGGGCTGGTGACGAATCAGACCGGGATCGATGCTTCCGGACGTCGAACAATCGATGTTCTGGCGCAGGCTCCGGGGATTTCACTGGATGCCATTTTCAGTCCAGAGCACGGCGTGACGGGAACGCTCGACACCACCGACGTCAGCAACACCAAAGATGCCGCGACCGGCATTCCCGTGTATAGCGTGTACGGCGCGACGGATGCGGCGCGGCGTCCGGCGCCAGAGATGCTGCGCATGCTGGATGCGATTGTCTTCGATATCCAGGACGCCGGAGTGCGCTACTACACCTACGAGACAACTCTGGGCTATTTTCTCGAAGCCGCGGCCAAAGCCGGAATCGAGATGATTGTGCTCGACCGTCCAAATCCGATTACTGGATCGTTTGTTCAGGGTCCGCCCGCCGACGAAGGCAAAGAAAGCTTCACCAACTACTGGACCGTCCCGGTGCGGCATGGAATGACGATGGGCGAACTGGCGAAGATGTTCAACGCCGAGCGCGGGATTAATGCGAAGCTCACGGTGATCCCGATGGAGGGCTGGGAGCGCGGAGACTGGTTCGACTCGACGGGCCAGGTGTGGGTGAATCCGTCGCCGAATTTGCGCAGCGTGACCGAGGCGGCGCTGTATCCCGGGGTGGGGTTGATCGAGGGTACCAACGTTTCCGTGGGACGGGGCACAGACACTCCGTTCGAACTGGTCGGCGCACCGTGGATTAAGAGCAAAGAACTAGCTGCCTACTTAAACGCGCGCGGGGTGGCCGGGGTTCGATTTGTTCCGGTCACGTTCACCCCGACATCAAGTAATTACAGCGGGCAGGAATGCCACGGGGTGAATGTCGTTCTAACCGATCGGAACGGCTTCGTGGGACCGGAGTTAGGCATTGAACTGGCGGCGGCATTGCACAAGCTCTACCCGGGGGATTTCAAGATCGAGCACATGCAAGGCCTGCTGGTCAGTCAGAGCGCGTATGACGCCTTGATGGCAGGGCAGGATCCGCGTCGGATCGCGCAGGACTGGATGGATGGGCTGGAGAAGTTCGGGAAGGTTCGCGAAAAGTATTTGATCTATAAGTAAGGAATTCGAGTTTTTCTGGGTGCGTTACCGCGTCGTGACTTGAGCCTTAATGCCTTGCGGTAGCGCCATACTTCTACCGTTTATTGGTCGCCGTTATCGGCACTGATTGACGTAACATCCCCCGATTTCACTCAAGTTCCTTCCCACCATGGATTATTCTTGATCGCGTTGTTCAAGGCTCCAGACCACCAGGCTGATTCGGAGGTTCAATCCTATGCTTCGGTCCATGCTGCTCCCAATTCTGTTGCTAACCACGAGTGTATTGTCTGCGCAAACATCTTCCGCGAAAGACGTGGATATTCCCGCGCCCGACGGGATCAAGCTCCGCGCCACATTCTTCTCGGCAGGCAAATCCGGGCCCGGCGTGCTCCTGCTTCACATGTGCAACACCACGCGAAAGTCGTGGGAGCCAGTCGCCAAGGCTTTGAGCGAACGCGGAGTCAACGTGCTCACCATCGACAACCGTGGCTTTGGAGAAAGCGGCGGGGCTCGATTTGACGGTGCGACGCCGGAGGTCCGGCAGCAGTTGAATGAGAAGTGGCCCGCCGATTTCGATGCAGCTTACCAGTTTCTGATTTCACAGCCCGGCGTGGATAGAGGACGAATCGCTCTCGGCGGTGGCAGCTGCGGCGTAGGCAATGCTGTCAGATTGGCGCAACGGCATCCGGATGTGAAGGCGCTGGTCTTACTCGCTGGTACGACAGATGTGAAAGGGATCAACTTCATCGCCGATCATCCCGAACGCCCGATCTTTTCCGCCGCCGCGGCCGACGATGAATACAACGATGACGCAGTGCAAGTCATGCAGTGGACGGCAAGCCTGTCGAGCAACCCGCGGACAAAGTTCTCTGGATTCAAGGATGGAAAGCATGGAACCGAGATCTTCGGTCCGCATCCCGAGTTGGTGCAGCAAGTCGTAGCCTTCTTCATCGACACGCTGGTCACCAAGCCGGTTGATCTGAAAGCGACAATCGCCGCCAAGAAGACTCCGGCGTCAGAGTTCTGGACGCTTGCCGACCAGAAAGGCGGTGCTGCCCGGGCTGCCGAGTTCTATCAAGAAACGCGTAAGCGTGATCCGCAAGTATTTGTGGCCCCCGAATTCGCCATAAATCTGCTCGGCTATGACCGCCTGCAAGCGGGCGACAAGGATGAGGCCATCGAACTATTCAAGCTCAATACGGAAGCCTACCCGGCTTCGGCAAATGCGCAGGATAGTCTCAGCGATGGTTATCTGGCCGCAGGCCAGAAAGAGCTTGCCTTGGCCGCGGAAGAGAAATGCGTGGAACTGCTTCCCGGTGACAAGAACAATGCCCAGTTCAAGGAGCAACTGGGGAAGGTCGCGCAGGACAAGATCGGAAAGTTGAAATCTGAATCCAAATAGCCAGTGCTCCCGGGCCTCCCGGCCAGTTCATACTGCCAGGCGCCTCATCATCCCAGATTCGTTGGTGCGAAGTATTCGTGCAATTTGTCGGCAGCACCCGCTCCGACAAAAGTCGTTAGGTTCATCGGTCAGAAAATATGCGGATCTCAGGATGACAACTCATTCCTTTTCTCCCCAATTTGCCCTAGGGTAACTGTCGTGGGGCGTGCACGTTAGTAATTTGAAAACGCATTACGTCGGGTACAGAATCACCTTGCCCACCACTTCGTAGTCCAGCCTACGCAGCTTCCTACCTGGAAGTGCGCCCGCTGACAGAAAAGTTTCTGGCCGGAATGGAATGTGAGGATTCATGTCTCGCGCGAAGGCGACCATTCTCTGCATCGACGACCACTGGAACAGCCTGATTGGGCGCAAGAAATTGCTCGAACAGAACGGCTATGAAGTTCTGGAAGCAAGCGCAGGAGATGAAGGCCTGAAGTTATTCCGGTCTCGCAACGTCGATGCGGTCGTCCTTGACTATCAGATGCCGGGAATGACCGGCGACACAGTGGCCGCGAAAATGAAGAGCATCAATTCCCATATTCCGATCATGCTCTTGTCCGCCTACGGTCCCCTGCCGAAGAACAAGCTGCGATCCGTGGATTCATTTCTCTCAAAGTCGCAGCCACCGAACATTCTTCTGTCCACTCTGCAAGGCTTACTGAACGACCAGCACAAACCCTTTTTCTCCCGTTGGCTCGATCAATGGAAGAACCGAAATCAGGTGAAACCGTGAAATTGCTGAAGTTGCTTCTCCGCCAAGGTTGTACGCACCGCTTC
This sequence comes from Candidatus Sulfotelmatobacter sp., assembly GCA_035264195.1. Taxonomy (GTDB): domain Bacteria; phylum Acidobacteriota; class Terriglobia; order Terriglobales; family Acidobacteriaceae; genus Sulfotelmatobacter. Next base: position 6,386 of record DATFQQ010000401.1, read on the forward strand.
TCGTGGCCACGCATCGACGACCACGGGCGGCATTATCAGATCTGTCTGGCTTGCGGAACCGCCTATGAATACGACTGGAGAATGATGCGCCGAACTAGACGCTTG
>DATFQQ010000402.1:0-7646 GCA_035264195.1 Candidatus Sulfotelmatobacter sp.
CGTGTTCGGATATACGGCATATCCGGGTAATATCAAATTCTGTGTCAAGTTCAAAAGCCCTAGATGTCCCCAGTAGCTTGTGTGGAATTCCTGGGCGTGCTGCAGTAGGAAGTGTTCGTTCGAAACCGCATCGAGACTAGGCGAGAAATACGCGATATCCGGAAAGCGTTGTTCTTTATTCACCACGAGGTTTTCGATGATCGACAAATTTTCAGCTGCGGCCTGTTCAGAGAGATGCTCCGGTGTGTTCCGATATGTGCCTGTGTAGTTCATGTGGACGTGCACGTCTCCACTGATCCAGGACGTTCCGAAACCTTGCATCTCGATGGGTCGCATCCGAATCGATACTTCCGACTCTGTACCCGCCCCAACTTCCACGTTGCGTTCCTCAAACTCGTACTCGAAGCCACGCATGACTCCCACATGCATCGTCCCGGTTGGGACCATAATCTCGGACATTCCTTTGGTATCGAAATAGTGTGCTTCAAACGGACGCTCGCTGCGGTCGAAACTATCGTCGGCATATATCCATGAGTCGTCCGGCGCGTAGGCTCGACCGTCTTGCGCCGTAACGAAAACCCGAGCTGCTACAGGCATCCCACCGGCGTCTGTCACTTGCAAACGCACTCTCCCCATCGGCTTTAAGTACTTTCGGTCGCGCGCCACTATTTCACTCTGAGCACCTCCGGGAATCGTCTGAATCCACAACGATGTGTTCCCGCTACGGTTCGAAATGAACGCAATCTTCGAACTGTCGGGCGACCATCGCGGGTTGGTACTGTCGTAGTCTCCATACGAAATAGGAAATGCGTCGCCATCTGCCGCCGGCATCACCCAAAGCTGGTGCCACGATCGTCCTAAATACGACGCGTACACCATGCGCTTACCATCGGGCGAGAAGTCAGGACGAGCCTTCCACGTAGTCTCCTCGTAGTGGATCTCGTGCGCTTCGGCCGTAGGCTGCGCTTTCATGCGCCAGAAACCGCCAGTCCCTTGGATGTGGCCTCGATTGGAAATGAACAAGATTTCCGAACCGTCGCGCGACCACACCGGGCTGATTTCATGGTCGATTTGACTGTAGTAGTAGCGGGGAAGCGAGCTGACGTTCTCTGGAGTGAGCTGCTGGATATCCGCGAGTTCCCCGTTCGCGAAGTGTCCCGCGAAGATGTGGAAGTGACCCTTATAGGAAGTCGAAACAAACGCGATTCGATTTCCATCGGGAGAGAATCGTGGCTCCAGATTTACGGCGTTTCCTGAGGTGAGCTGTCGCGTGCGGCCGTCGCCGAGATCTAAAACCCATAACTCCATCGCGTCATGGTCGTAGCGCACAAATACCACCCAACGCCCATCGGGTGAGCAATCTGGCTGATAGTCATAGCCGGGGCCGGAAGTTAATTGTTCGGCCGTCATACTTCCAACATCCTGCCGCCACAACGAGCCGGCCATCGAATAAATTACAGTTCGCGAGTCCGGAGACCAAGCCACCGCGCTTGGCCCGGTCGTGAGCTGTGGCAAGTACATCTCGCGATAGTAATAAGGATGGGGCAGGTCGATTTGCCTAAGGACCGGCTGGCGCTGCGCCACGCAAGTCGCGCTCAATGAGAGAAAAACACACATGCGGAAACGGATCATCTCGGATCGGAACAAGGCTCCTCCGCGACTGAGAATGGGGCAGTATACCCCGCCTGGCCAAAATTACTTGGTCGGCGTGACAATCGGCAGCAATACCTGTGAGGGGTGGGCAGTATCGTGAAAAATTCGAATCCTTGCTTTTTTTATTTCCGCATTGTTCGCTTCAGAGTTGCCACTCTGGAGGTTGCGGGAAAAGTTCGGACTGAAACTGGCTGATATTTGCAAGCGGATCCGATGTCCCTGGAGAAACACGTTGCTCGTGATCAGCCTTTCCAACCTTAGTTCGTAGATCTTTCCGGGTACCAACAACTGTCTGCCCCGGCTCAGGTCGCGATAGCTCGCGCGCTCGACATCGAGCCCTGGGCTCATCAGATTGATCGCAACTCCATTTGGAGAGACATCCAACAGCCGTACCCACAGATCGAAATCGCGGCAATCACAGGAAACAAACATGTGCGCTTTGATCGGTCCTGTCACTTCGGTGTCTTGCAGCAGCACAGCAGAATCGAAGGTCAAGACATCGGCGCGATCGGACAGCTTCGCATAATCGTGCGCGCCAGATGAATCGTATGGGTTTGTCACGGGATGTATTGGATCAGATATGAATTCGCTGAGGCTTTCCTTGCTGCCAAATGGTCTGGCCTGTAATCGACCAGAACGTTCATTGCTACTAGCAGGTGCCAGAAACATCGGCATCTCTTTCGTCGTGGGCGGCCACTGATCCGTATCCCGCCATTGATTGCGTCCCATGACGAAGTAGCGGACTGGTTTTTCGCGATCCACTCCGTTCTCGACGCCTTTCACGTAGCGATCCATCCAACGAAGAACGCTGTCGTCGTAGTCAATCGCGGCACTTGGACCGAATTCACGCTCTCCAGACCTAATCTTCTCGGTGTTGTCTACACCATGAACCCACGGTCCTAGCAGAAGGTGAGTGTGGGCATCCTTCTCCTCCGCCCTCGCTCTCAGCAGTCCGACATAGTTTGTCGTCGCACCTTCTGGTCCATAATTATCGTCATACCATCCCGAGAGGTTGAGGACAGCTGCGTTGGTGCGAGCGTATTTGTCGCGGAGTTCGCTCCAGTTCCACCAAGCGTCTTCAGGAGGATGCCGTAACCAGTCGAAGTAATAAGGTGCAACCTGCTGAAGAGGCTTCAGGTCAAGCAGGGGTAGGGTATTCAACATTGCCGTTCCGTCAGTCTTCCAGGCAGCGAGAGCCTCTTGGTAGGTTCGCGGTCCCGGGAGGTTTTTCTTCGCGCGTGCATCCCACGCAATGTTGATCCAGATCCAATCGATCCATGACATGTCCCACGTTCCACCAGCATAGAAAAAGTTCTGTGGGGTGGAGAACGTCATCGCCGGGACCATCGCCTTTAAATGAGGAGGACTTTGAATTGCGGCGAGCCACTGCACGGCACCCGGATAGGAAAGGCCGAATGTTCCTACCGAACCGTTTGACCAAGGCTGAATGGCAGCCCACTCGATCGTGTCGTAGCCATCTCGTCCCTCGTTTTCGTAGGGACGAAACTCTCCCTCTGATTGATAACGGCCGCGCACATCCTGAATTAAGACCGCATAGCCGCGATCGACCGCGTGCTTGAAAGTCGTGTACTCCCTCTGCGCTGCATCTTTCCCGTACGGTGTGCGGTACACGAGTACAGGGAATTTGCCGTTTTCAGCCGGGCGCAGAACGTCGGCACGCAGAACTACACCATCGCGCATCGGCACGGGCGCGTTCTTGTCCAGAAGAAGCCCTGCACTGTTCGTGGGAGCCTGAGGAAACACGAGAGCAGAAGCGGCAAAAACCAACGCTAAAGACCAGAACTTCATCGCCGTGAGACTAGCAGGGGCAAGACGTCACAACAAGGTGTGAAACCTAGACTAGTCGTCTCTTGCCTCAGTGGCACGAGCAGGTATGCCTCATTTGAGATCATTCGATCGATCTCAGGTGGTATGCGAACTATCCAGACTCTTGCTATAGAATCCATACGCCGGACCGAGTTTGAGCGCTCAGTGCTGATTGAGGTGTTCCTCTCGAGTGCCAAGTGCCGACTCCTAACACGCCAATGTCTGCCACGACTCTGCCCGCTCGCTATTACGTGGATCCCGAGTTCTTCCGTCAAGAACTAGAACGCTTCTATTGCCAGGACTGGATCTGCGCCGGGCGCATAAATCAGATTCCGCAACCGGGCGACTACTTTCTGCGCGAAATCGCTGGTGAGAGCATCATTATTACGCGTGACAAGGATGACTTGTTGCTAGCATTCTTCAACGTTTGCCGGCATCGTGGCACCCGGATTTGCGCCAGATCCGAAGGGCATTTTCCCGGGCGGATTCAATGCGGCTATCACGGTTGGACGTACGGACTCGACGGCTGTCTGATCGGAGCTCCTCACGTCCACGACGGCTTCTGCCGCGAAGATTATCCTCTAAATCGCGTTCATGCCGATGTTTGGGACGGATACATCTTCATTAATCTCAGTCCCAAGCCCGATCCTCTCTTCCACCAGTTAGAAGATCTGCCCCAGAAATTCCGGCCTTGGCAAATGGCAGAGCTGAAGACTCATCGGCGGATCGAATATGTGGTGAAGGCCAATTGGAAGTTGATCATGCTCAACTACAATGAATGCCTGCATTGCCCCATTCTGCATCCTGCGCTCAGCGCCATTACCGATTACCTTTCCGGCGACAATGATCCCCCGCATCGCGGATATATCGGTGGCTCAATGGAATTTCAGGGTGACGCCAAAACCATGAGCAAAGACGGAAAGCTACGGCGCGAGTACCTTCCCGGACTCAACACTGAGGAACGCAGCAAAGTTTATTACTATGCAATTTTGCCTAATTTGCTGCTCAGCCTGCATCCGGATTACGTGATGACGCACACGATGTGGCCTCGTGCCGTCGATCGTACTGAAGTAATCTGCGAATGGCACTTTCACCCAGACGAAATGCTCAAGTCCAATTTCGAAGCTGATGATGCAGTTGAGTTCTGGGATATTACCAACCGTGAAGATTGGGCTATCTCAGAGCTTTCGCAGGCGGGAATCCAGTCTCGAGCCTATCAACCCGGTCCTTATTCGCGCTGCGAGTCCTTGCCCCAGGCTTTCGACCAAATAGTGCTGAATCGCGAAAAGAAGACCAAATAGCAAGTCGGCAAGCGATTGTTGTCAGGGATGGGGGAGAGTACTGCATTCTCCACAAGCCACCGGTGCTGATCGCACGATCGGCGATGCCGAAACTACGGGTGGCCGACAATACACTCAAAGCTGGGCCGTTTCCCACAAGCCCGTTTGAACGAAGCCTTACGGCAGACGCTTTCGCGTGCTCGGTGTCGGCAGTGTGCGGTGAGCGCATAAGGTTGGGTCATAAGGAGAACACCTATGACCCACCTTCGCAAAATGATGCTCGAAGAACTCGAGCGTCGTAATTACGCTCAGACCACCATCGACTGCTACATCCAAGCGATCGAGGATTTTGCGCGTCACTTCCACCGCCCTCCGGACCAACTCACTCCCGAGCACATCCGCGAGTATCAGGCGTATTTGTTCCGCGAGAGAAAGCTAGCCGCGTCCACTGTCACGCAACGGCTCGCGGCTCTGCGGTTCTTCTACACGCAGACGATCAAGAAAGCCTGGAGCGTGGCCGATACACCCTATCCGAAGAAGAGGCGGCCGCTGCCCAGCATCTTGAGCCCGGAAGAAGTGGCTCACCTCATCGACTCGTCCCAGACTCGGTTTCATCGCATGGTATTGATGACGCTCTATGGCACGGGGGTACGACGTGCCGAGTTGGCGCGCTTGCAAATTACCGATATCGACAGCCGACGTATGGTGATCCACATCCGCAGTGGCAAAGGTTGTCAGGACCGTGATGTCATGCTCAGTCCCAGGCTGCTGGAAGCCTTGCGCGACTACTGGCGTGGGCTGAAGCGCAAACCCAGGGAATGGTTATTCCCGGGCGGGTCTCGGCACACCTCCAATCGTCCCATCACTCCCCGAGCCGTGTGGTATGCGTGCCAACGTGCCGCCCAGCGGGCGGGGCTGCAGAATCGGGTTCATCCTCACACGCTGCGCCACTGTTTCGCGACTCACTTACTGGAAAACGGCGCTGACCTGCGCACCATTCAACTACTCCTGGGACATCACGACCTAAAGGAGACCGCGATCTATCTTCATCTCTCGCGACGGCATCTCCATGCCACCGCCAGTCCGTTGGACTCGCTCCAGTTGAAAGACAAGTCACCGCAGAACCCGTAGATGAATCGGCCGCCACTTGAGGTGGCCGAGCTGATTCGCGCCGCAGGACACGCCTTCATCGAACGAAATCGCCGCTGGATCACCTGGCAACACCTCACGGTGCTGCGAGCCATCGCGCGCTGTCGCACCGCCGCCTTGGGCGGGCATCTCGATGAGTGCATCGACTGTGGGTACCGTCCGGCCATCTCCTACAACAGCTGCCGCAACCGGCACTGCCCGAAGTGTCAAGCCAACGCCCGCGACCGTTGGCTCCAAGCGCGTCGTCAGGAGCTTCTCCCCACACGCTACGCCCATGTTGTCTTTACCCTACCTCATGAACTGGCGCCGCTCGCCTTACAGAACAAGAAGCTCCTGTACCATCTCTTGCTGCAGACCAGTGCCGCAACTCTCCTCGAAGTCGCTCGCGATTCCAAACATCTCGGCGCCGAGATCGGCTTCTTCAGTGTGCTCCACACCTGGAATCAAAAACTTGAACATCACCCGCACGTGCATTGTGTCGTGCCCACCGGCGGATTATCGCTCGCTCGCACCCATTGGATTCCATCACCCTCGCGCTTCTTTCTTCCCGTCAAGGTGCTCAGTCGCGTCTTTCGCGGTAAGTTTGTGTCCGCTCTCAAACGCAACTTCCGGCAGGGCAAGCTGGGCTTCCACGGCAACCTGAAACCGCTCGCTCACTCCAAAGCCTTCTCCGCCTGGATAAGAACTCTGTTCCGAAACGACTGGCACGTCTACTCCAAACGCCCCTTCGGAGGCGCCGAGCAAGCGCTCTGTTACTTAGGCCACTACACCCATCGCGTGGCTATCTCTAACCATCGACTCGTCTCCTTGGCCGCTGACCAAGTCACCTTTCGCTGGCGCGATTCCACGGACAACAATGAACACAAGTTGATGACCCTGGCGCTCGACGAGTTTCTGCGCCGCTTCCTGTTGCACACGCTGCCCAAAGGCTTCGTCCGCATCCGCCATTTCGGCTTCCTTGCCAATCGCCGTCGCGCCACTCTCCTACCGCTTTGCTTTCAACTACTCGGCGCGGTACCGCAGCCACAGGCAGAACAACAGGCATCGTCTGTCAAGGAACCGCGTTCTCTTTGGCGCTGTCCTAAATGTGGCGGCCCCATGATAGTCATCGAGAGACGTTCTGCAGCTCAACTCCAACTCCGTTCTCCACCCTCTCGCCCCGGAGCCGCTGCATGAAACTCCAATTACGATTTCCGTCACTGGTTGCTTCCCACCACCTGCGGGTCTGGTGCGCCCCTGTCGTCCCTCAGCAAGCTCCTCGCTTCGAACTTTCGCACGCAAACTACCATCGAACCAATCCGGACGGCGCTTCGGTTCGCTCTACCACTGATTCCCAAAATCTTTCTCATCACCGCAACCCCATTGAATTTGCATAACAGATTCCTCACCGGCGGCTTCCTTCAAACAGCTGTATCGGACGCGCCCTAGTAGTGGCAGGCTATTTTCGGGAGTCGGGCAGGGCGCGTCCGATACAGCACTAGCGTTTATGGCCAACTTCCGGTTGGCCGACCATCCTCAACCTGTATGCGCTTGATGACTCTATCGAGTCCCTTGCCTTGAATGGTGCCACTGTCCTCATTCAAGCGTGCCTCGGCTCAACGTTCGAGTTTCGCCGAAAAAAATTGGTGGGGTCGTATTTGTTCTTGAGGGCGACTAAGCGCGAATAGTTGCTCCCGAAGACGGCCTCAGGCGTGCCTTTGCCGGTATAGCTCTGGTAGTTGGCATAAATCCGTTCGC
>DATFQQ010000403.1:0-13047 GCA_035264195.1 Candidatus Sulfotelmatobacter sp.
ACGCAGGGTCGAACGTTTGTATTCGGCTTCACCTGGACCCTCCACGATCCAAGGCTAGCCGCCCCCACGCACTGAGGGCATGCTGGTGCGGTTCAAAGGCGATTGAGCAACGAGACAATTCTGCAGATGGACGATTCGACGCAAAATCTGACTGAGCGGTCTAGCTCGCGTCGCTGCCAACGCGCACGAAAGCGGCTGTTAGCCATATGTACCAACTGTTGGCGTCAGTGTGACAGAGAGAGGAGAACGCTTTGTTCCACATGCGCGCAAAAACGGGTAACAGTTGGTAAGGCATATTCCGCAAGGCTGAAACGCGCTACTTTCGAGGCTTACGGTGGGTGTCAGTGTGCCTGTTGTGGAGAAGCCACCTTTGAATTCCTCAGCATCGACCACATTGACAATAGTGGAGCTCTACATCGTAAAGAGTTGCGGCACGGCAATGGCACCAGTGGCGGTGGAGGAATGCGGACTTACCTTTGGCTTAAGCGCAACGGTTATCCACCAGGATTTCGCGTGCTGTGCCGAAACTGCAATGCCGCATACGGTGAGTCGGGCTGTTGTCCCCACCATCCTCCCCAGCTGTCGTAATCCCCAGCTGTCGTAACCAGGCGTTAACACTCATTGGGAAGTGGGCTACTTTGAAGTCCCAAATAAATTCACGCATACCAAGAACGCCATAACCGCCGTCACGGACAGCATGAGGAGAAATGCGAAAGTCCCTATAGCCATGCTAATCCAGTAGAGAGTCGGTTCCTCGTCCCGGCGATAGGCGCGGCGTTTGATTGTAAGGACACCACTGCGAAAGGACTTGTAATAACCGTTTCCAAGGAGGAAAGCAATCGTCGCACAAAAAAAGAGTATGAAGAGTTCCTTCATGCGGACATCATAGTTGATGAAATCAGGCCTTAACACTCGAATTCCGATTCCTTGCGATTCAGTTCACATCGGTACGTTCGGATGATGAGTGTAATGGCGATGTTACGCCAATCATCCTCCTCGGGTTCTGGCAGCGTTCTCCCTTCGGCGTGCTTTGGAGGATCTCTCCTTCCCTCTGAGCCGTGGTGGACTTCAGACCTTCCAAGTCTATTCTGCTCGTTAGGAGCGGACACGGTTATCCGATCAACCTGACTCCGCGGTAGCGATCCAAAATGCAAACGGATAACATTCGATGAAAATCCCACCTCACTCGCCATTGTTTCGGCGAGACGAGGTGGGGCTTTTGACCTTAGCTATGCGCAGAAGAGTGTGCCACCCTCCCAGTCGAAGGTTCTACTTGTCAGCGTGGTAGAAGTAGTAGTCTGCTGTGTAACCTTGGAGTTGAGTCTGACCCACAGTACAAGCAGTCGTGGGAGCAGACCCCCCCTTCGTGTTCAGGCGTTGAATGAACGTGACATCGTTCAGCAGGCGACCACCGGTTGGTCCCTTTTGGTTCCCGGCCGACTGCAGCAAGAGGCATTGAATCGAGCCACTATTCGGGCAACTGGAGTCCGTGCCGGCGTCGATGTGTCCCGACGCCGTCGCCCACACCTTGCTAGTGTCGAGGGAGCTCTGCCACGTCGCGTTCCCACTTAGGGGCACCGTAATGCCCGGTTTGGGGTTTGCATTGATGCTCGTGAAGTGAGTGATGATTTGAAAATTCTGCCCAAAGACATCAGTAAACAGAGTCGCTTCAGGACGCGGCGAGTTGACGGTCCAGGAAGTTCCACCGTCGGGTGTGGGCAGACAAACGTAGCCTTGCGAACCCTGGGCGTGACCGACCAGGAATGCGGTATTCCCGACGGGCGGTGTGATCTCGGTGGGAGTGGGTGGGACCGTAATGGATTGAGCGACCGCACCAGTGACGGTACCGACCGCACATGCGAGCACCAGAGCGGCTGCGAACAGCATCCGCAGTGATGCATTCTTCTTGGTTTGCTGATTGAACTTGCCGATCATTGTTCTATTCTCCAATTTGATGTGTTGTTGCGATGTTGAAAAGGATTGAGGTAATGAAGTCAACTGTCCCAGAGCTCTCTGCCGCACAAAACTGTGCTGACTAAAATGGCGTTACATCTGAAACGTTGTTCATGCCTGTACTTGCTTCGGTTACTTCCAAGGCGCAATCGGCCTCACTAGACATGACGAGATCTCAGGGGAATTTGCTTTTGTGGATTTTGCGTGGGTACTCGACGTGGATACGCCATCTGTCACCGTGGCGTGTTTTCTATGGAAGAAGACTGCCCGGGTAAATGGATGCGTAGCGAGGATTATTGCCAGATGTGGGAGATGTTTCCGCCGCGTTGAAAGGGAGCTGGTGTTTGACTCAGATCACGATCTCTCATTGCGGAATGGCAAACCATGCAGGATCGCTGCGTGCTGTTTCCTTCCTCGGAAACCAGAGCGTAGGTCAGTCCCTTCGCGGTCCAGGTAACAACCTTGTAACCTTCGACGGTTAAGTAGTGGAAGCTTACCTTCTTGAAATCGACATCGATCCCGCCAGAAGCTACGGCAACCGAATCGGGAGTAACAATCAAGGATGCCGCGGCGGTCTGCAGCTTTGGCATCTTGACCTGATAGGCGATGAAGGCAGCGGGCTTGTCCCCCAGCCGAACAATCTGCGCGCCCTGCAGATCATAAGGGCGTTCCTCGCCCGATTCGATGGGAGATGCCGGCAGAGACACAGAGAACGGTGACTTCGCTTTCAGCCATTGGTTAAGTTCCTGTTGCGAGCTGGAGCGCACGTCAAGCGCGAGCTTTCCCCGCGCGTGCTGCTTGTGAGTGTTGACGGCCAACTCGGCGAATTTTGTCCCAGAGAAGTGTGTTCGCGATGACCATGGTGTTGTGGTCAACGCTCCCACAATCAACGCCAGAGCGGCGACTGGAGCCAGCCACCTCACGAGTGCCCAAGGCCGCTGCGAACCAGGCATGTGGAAATGCGCAGACCAAACCTGCGAGGAAGGCGTTGTTTCCTGCAGCTCCTTTTCCCGCCTGCCGTCGGCCGAGAGTGCGCGACGAAGCAGTGGTCCACAGTGGTCACAGAGCGCGGCGTGGGCGATCAACTGCGCAGCCTTCGACTGCGGCCACAGTCCTGCAGCCACCTCCCGCCAGTCATCGCCCTTCAGGGTGGGGCAATCCGTTCCCGGCCGCGCCGACTCTGGGACGGTAGTCTTCGCGTGCCCGTTTACCAGTCGCCGGTATTTCGACACCTTTCCACCGCACTCCGCGCACGATTCCGCGTGCTGCCGCGCCGCGCGCACACTCGCCGGAGAGAGTTCAGCCACCTTTGGTCCGGTCTCGCAAGATGAGGGCACAAGGGCATTGAGCTCCTGGTTATCGAGGTGTTTGTCCAATGGACGTCCCAAGTTCAGACACTCCTCTAATTCCTATTACGACTTTCTGAGGGATTTTGCTTTTCTGGTCGTTCCTGCCCGTCTGCGCAGTCTATCGGCATCTCAAGGATCCTGTCGCGGATGGAATGCTTCATCCGTTCAATGACGCTGCCTACTCCCTTGGTGCCTAATCCGATGCCTGGCAGCGATGCGATCTCCCTGGTACTCATTCCCTGTCGGAAGTAGAGCCAGAAAATGGTACGGTCGCGCTCGCGATCCGGTCCGGTCAGGGACCGCTTCAGATGCTCATCGATCTCACTCAAGAAGAGTTGGAAGGCAATTCTGTCCGCGCTCCCATGAACCTCAATACCAGCCTCCGGGTCGACGTCGCTGGTAGAAACATGAGGCTCGTCTCCACCCGAAGACTGACTATGACCGTGCTTGAAGTAGTCATGAGTCGCATTGGCGGCAATTTTCTTCAGGTATCCCAAAATGCCCTCGGGACACTGCTGCGCAAAATCACGCAACAGCGTGCGTCCTCCTTCCCACAGTTTTAGATAGGTCACCTGAGCCAGATCCTCCACCAGGTAGCGGGAAGGCTTTCCCCACGGAGCGGCCGTGCGCGTGATGATATTGCTTATGGGTGTCCGCACTCGGCACACGAACTCCTCCCACGCCTCATCATCCCCGGAAGCGGCACACAGACAAACAATCTCCTTCAAGGACAGGGATGAATATCGTGTCGATATGGGAGTGTTCGACATTTAATTCCAGCTCGAAAATTTACTTCTATGAGAAATGCACAGTCCGATATTCGTGCGAGTTTCAGTTCGAAGGTGTGTGCCCCAGTTGCATTAGATGAGTGCCGGCTCTACCGATTGTCAAAGGCTTGTCATAATGAAGTTAAGTGTGCGTGCATGGAAAGAAAGCAGGCCTGGAAACGTTGGAAGACGCACATCGCTTCGCAAGAATCGCGACGAGGGCTGCTTTCACGGATACCAGCTTGAGGCTAATTCTCCCCGTGGAAATCCAGTCTTGTGCCTTTGGAGAAAGATGCTCACGTTATGGCCTGCACGCTCGCGGAGTCGCCGAGCGAACGATGTCGTTGTATTGAGTAGCCGCCTTGACGACTGTCCTATAAAAGGAGAGCACGGCACAGTGAAGTCCGGAACAAGAGTGACGATGTGCAGTTTTATCGACCGTGAACGTGATTCGCTGGATCGACCTGTGTCGCTTTGAGCGCGGGAGACAGCATGCCATTGCACGAGTCCGAAAGGAGCAGAGTTTATCCCTTCTTCTTCATAGCCAGGTGTTGCACCATTTCGCGGAGGGCGTCTTGTGTCTCTTCGACCCACCACCACGAACTGACCTGCGACAATTCCTCGTCGATCTTTTGTTGGTCAAAGGCTTCGACCAGATCAGCCCGCGCTTGTTTGCGGGTGAACTGAACAGCGGTCGGAGGAAGTGCGATCAGGCTCTCGCACCACCGCAACGCTTGATCCACGACGCGGTCGGAAGCAACCACCTCGTCTACCAAACCGACGATTGCAGCCTCCTCGGGTGAAATGAGAGCCCCGGTTACTCCCAGTCTCTCGGCCTGGCGCGCGCCGATGAGGCGTCGAAGCGCCGAAAAAATCAAGGGCGGCAGCGGCAAGCCCACCTGCACCTCACTGAGCCCAAGCTTTGCGTTTCCCTCTGCCGCGATCCGGTAGTCACAAAAGATGGCGAGCACTGTTCCACCTGCGGGTGCGTGACCGGTGATCGCAGCAACAATCGGAATTCGCGAGCAGGCGAGAGCGCGCATCAAACCGTAAAAGCTGCGCCATACCGCGTTCATGGACGGCTGGTCGAGCTTGAGTAAATGCGGTACGTCGAGGCCCGCCGAGAATATTCCCGGGGATCCGGAAAGCACGAGCGCACGCGGCCCTTGTTGCGGCGCGGCTTCCACCGCCTGGGCCAATGCCGCGATGAGTTCTGGGGAAAGCGCGTTCACTGGAGGCCGATTGAGCCGTATCTCTCGAATCGGTCCATGCTCGATGGTAAGAATCATCTGTCGCCTCCCCTCCTACGGCCCGACCGAGTTCATTATGCACACTTCGGAAGAGAAAAGGTGACAGTTACAAGGTACGAGGTCGTTCCAACGTCCGCTACCCCAGGTCCGAGAATCCCTCCCTTGACACCGCCACGCACCAACTTGGAACTTCCTGAGACCCCGGAACATTCTCATAGGGCGGGCAGTGCGGAAATAACTGTCGAAAACAGGCCATTACACTCAACCCCCCGGCTGGGCGATGACAAGCCGCTCGCGCTTTGCGGACCGGCCTCTTACGCCTTCATGAAATGTTTCTCGAACAGACGCTTCGACTCGTCTACACCTTCCTCGGTCAGCATCACTGATTTCGCCTTCGACACCGGATCGTCAATGTAGCCGCTCTCGTGCAGACGATTCAGAACGTCCCAATCATGGCTCTTCCACGTTCGCCAGCCCTGCTTGTCCTTGAACGTCGTCAGGTAGAGGAGTGCCAGAGTTAACTCATCCACCTTCGCTTTGTCGATTTCCATCCCGTCCTCCTGCGCGACGTTGCGTCGCCGCGCGGCCTGCCATCGTCCCAAAGCTGCGGCACGGGAGGCCGTCGCGATGGGCAAAAAGAAAGTCCAGCCAAATTATCGTCGCAGAACGCTCCGGCTGCCAGACCTCGATCACTCGAAACTGGCAGTACTCAATAGCCTCGGGTCACCCGGCTCGCGCCGCGTTTACGAGTTCGCCCTGAACCAGTTCATTGCGTGGTACTGCTCCGAACCTCGGCTCGCCTTCAACCGGATCGTGGTCACCCCGCTACCACATGTACCTCGAATCGCGCGCTCTGGCGGCCAATACAATCAACCAGCAACTGGCCGCCGTGCGACGTCTTGCCCACGAAGCCGCCGACGCGGGCCTGTTGAGTCCCGAATTGGCGGCGGGCATCAGCCGAGTGAAGGGTGTCAAGCAGCTTGGCTTTCGGGCCGGAAACTGGTTGAGTGCGGATGAGTGCTCGGCGGTACTCAGTCGCGCCTACGGCTGCAGCCTACGTGCGAAGCGTGACTACGCCATGCTCGCGATGTTATTCGGCTGTGGGTTTCGGAGGTCAGAACTGGTGGCGCTGGAGGTGGACGACATTCAAGTGCGTCAGGGACATTGGGCGGTCGTGGACTTGATTGGAAAGGGGGGACACATCCGCACCGTGCCGATTCCGTCGTGGGTCAAGGCAGCGCTCGACGAATGGACAGTAGCAGCAGGAATCAACGTGGGGAAAATCTTTCGCGCCGTCGCTCGGTCCGCGTTGGCCGCTCCGATCCTCCTTCATGCTGAACCGTTGAACCGCCTCAACCATCATCTTAAGGTGTACACCTTAATCCACCCAGTGACTGACATTATTCACAGTTGACAAGTTGCGGTCGGTTAAGGATGCTTCTCGGGCTGAAAATTGCGCCTTGGGAATTCGCTTCCTTTTGGGGAAGCGGTCGGGTGGTTTCGAAGACGGCAAAAATTATAGACGAGGAGCGAACGCTCCAATGGGGCAAATAGGGGAAGACATCAAGGAATTCATTCTGAGGGAGTTCCTTCCAGGGGAGAATCCGCACGCGCTGACCGACTCAACACCGCTCATCACCGAAGGCATTCTCGATTCTCTGGCAACTCTAAAGCTTGTTTCCTTTTTGGAGGAAAGGTTCGGGATCGAAATTGGAGCTCACGAGACTGATGTCGAGCATCTCAACGACATAGCCTCGATCGTCAATCTGGTTTGCTCAAAAGAGTAACTATACTAAGACTCCCGCCGTGGCAGGACTATATCGAATGTGACGATGCTTCACTATCTTCTGGATAACTCGGCCCGATCTCTGCCGGAACATGTAGCCGTCGTAGAGCCTGGAAGGGCAACGATTGACTATTCGGACCTCGCAATCCTTTCAGACTGCGTTCGAGATCGTCTCGTCCATCTTGGAGTCCATCCGGGAGATCGGGTAGGCATTTATCTTAGAAAATCCATCGATGCCGTTGCTGCCATCTTTGGCGCTTTGAAAGCTGGCGCGGCTTATGTGCCAGTTGACCCATTTGCCCCTCCCGCTCGTAACGCGTACGTCTTAAAGGACTGTTCCGTGCGGACGGTGGTCATCGAACGCTGTTTCGCAGAAAGGCTGCAGATCGAGATTAATCAGTTGGGCGGAACCATACAAAATCCGCTCTTACTGGACGATGTGGGCGGAGGTCGCTTCTTAAGAGAGGCCTTAACACGGGAGCAAGAAAAAAATCCCGCGCCTGTTACCCAAACAACTCTTTCTTCGCCAGACGATTTGGCGTACATCCTCTATACCTCAGGCTCCACGGGAAAACCGAAGGGCGTCATGCTCTCGCACAACAATGCAATGAGTTTTGTGAACTGGTGTTCGGAAGCATTCGAACCGAACCAGCATGACCGCTTTTCCTCCCACGCCCCATTTCACTTCGATCTCTCGATCCTGGACATTTATGTCTCGATCAAGCATGGGGCAACTTTGGTCCTGATTGGGGAAGAGTTGGGGAAAGAACCACTTCACCTTGCGTCACTCATTTCTCAGGAGCAGATATCGATTTGGTATTCGACCCCCTCGATTCTTAGTTTGCTCGCCCAGTACGGCAAGCTCGAGCAATATCGTTATCCCTGCCTTCGGATCATCCATTTTGCGGGCGAAGTATTCCCGCTGAAGCATCTTCGCGCCTTGAAGGCGCTTTTGCCGGGCCGGAGATATTTCAATTTGTACGGTCCAACTGAGACCAATGTATGCACCTACTTTGAGCTTCCCGCCGTGATCCCCGATGAGCAGAGCAAGCCTTTCCCGATCGGAAAGTCATGCTCCCATGTCGAGACGAAAGTAGTGAACGAAGACGGCCAATTGGTGCCGGAGGGAGAGAAAGGAGAGCTTTGCGTGACGGGTGCTGGAGTCACGCAGGGCTATTGGAACTCACCTGAGCGAACCGCTCGTTCCTATCTGGAAGATGCCTCTGGCCGACGTTGGTACAGGACAGGCGACATTGTTGCTGTGGACAATGATGGGAACTACATTATCGTTGGTCGCCGCGATCGAATGGTGAAAAAGAGAGGCTACCGCATCGAACTGGGAGAGATTGAGACAGCTCTATATCGCCATCCCGCGGTCAAAGAGGTCGCGGCAATTGCCTTAGCCGACGAGGAGAACGGGGTTCGCATTAAGGCATTCCTTAGCTGTCGGGAAGATACCCATCCCTCGATAATTGAACTGAAGAGTTTCTGTTCGCAGAACTTGCCGCGCTATATGGTGCCTGATTTCTTCGCCATTCGAGAGGCTCTGCCGAAGACATCCACGGACAAAATTGACTACCAAACCTTGAAGGAGATTGCTTGATGGATTTCTCCTTGAACGAGGAACAGGTAATGCTGCGCGCGGAAATCATTCGTTTTGCGCAACAGGAGCTAAACAAGGGAGCCCTAGAAAGAGACCGGCAGTCGCATTTTGCTCGCGACCTCTGGCTTAAGTGTGGAGAAATGAAGCTGCCGGGTCTGACTGTACCCGAGGAGTATGGCGGCGCTGACCTTGATGCTTTGTCGACAGCGGTTGCACTGGAGGCACTCGGGTATGGTTGCCACGATGGCGGGCTGGTCTTTTCCATCTGCGCCCATTTGCTTTCTTGTGTGATTCCCGTCTGCAAGTTCGGAAACGAAGAACAGAAACGCCGATACCTACCAGGTCTGTGCGACGGAACTCTGATCGCGGTAAATGCTATGAGCGAACCTGGTTCGGGGTCCGATGCCTTTGCCATGTCTACCAGGGCTAAGCCGGATGGAAACGGTTTTCGCATTAGCGGCAGAAAAACCTTTAGTTCGAACGGACCTGTGGCTGATGTGGCCCTGGTGTTCGCTGTTACCGACCCCGAGAAGGGCTTTCACGGTGGAATCACAGCATTTCTGGTCGAGAATGGGCAGTCAGGTTTTCGGGCAGATCAGAAATTCGAAAAAATGGGTCTTCGCACCTGCTTGATAAGCGAGTTGGTGTTCGAAGATGTTCATGTCGGTCAGGATGCGATCCTTGGCGGTATAGGTGCTGGCGCAACCCTTTTTAGCCATGCTATGGATTGGGAAAGGATCTGCCTTTTCGCTAGCCATGTCGGAACAATGGAGCGCCTCTTAGAAAAGGCGATTCAGTATGCCCGCACGCGTATTCAGTTTGGCCAGGCCATTGGCAAATTCCAAGCGATCTCACATCGCATTGCCGATATGAAAGTGCATCTGGAAGCTGCGCGCCTGCTCACCTATCGTGCTGCCTGGCGCCTGAATCAGACTCGCCGTGTGTCTCTGGATGCATCAATCGCAAAACTTTTTGTAAGTGAAGCTCTCGTTAAGACCGCTCTGTCTACTGTGCAAATTTTCGGTGGATACGGATACTTAACGGACAATGAGGTGGAACGTACTCTTCGTGACTCTGTGGCCAGCACTATCTATTCGGGGACCTCGGAGATGCAGAGAAATATCATTGCTCGCTGGCTTGGTCTCTAGGTAGCCACGCAACGGAGGGGTCAATCGTGAATACAGCTTACGTCTTGAGTAGAGGAAAGGCGCTAGCGCGCGAAGAACTTCCGGTTTACCTGATTTTGGCCGGTCTCGCTGTTGCCACCTTAGTCGCGGCCGATATCGCGCTGAAAAGGATCCTCAGTGAGCACATTAAGTTTATAGGGTTCGGCCTCCTCGTCCTTGGGTCTGGCGTGGTGCTTGACATAACGCTGGGCCGGAGGTTTACGCTGGATTGGTTTAAAGAGAGAGCCGCAGCCAGGCAAGAGATACGCAGGTTCCTGCTGGTTTCTCTCGAACTAGGTCTCCTGACCCTTGTTATCCGCGGATTTAAGATCGGCAACCAGGCTTTTTACGACGGAATCGCATTCCTTACCTTTTTCGGGTTCCTGATTCATAGTTTCCTGCCGCTCTCGTACCGCTTGGCCTTTTTTCTCCTGCTCTCACTTATGGGAATCCAAACGGTCTTCGGTTGGTCGTCTGCTGCCTGGCTGGTCGGAATCGGTATTGTCTTGATCAGCATCTGCCACCTGCGATTCTCCTTTTCCGCTCGTGTGGCCCTTCTGCTGGTTGCGGGCGGCGTGCTAGCGCTTTTTCGAATAGACCTGATCCACGTACCATCCCTCACCTCCATATGGCCGGTGCTGGGATCGATGTTTATGTTTCGTCTCATTGTCTACTTATACGATCTTCAGCATCAGACAAATCCGGTGAGTGTCAGCGCAACACTCTCGTATTTCTTCCTGCTTCCGAATGTGGTCTTCCCACTCTTCCCAGTTGTGGATTACAAAACGTTCCGCCGGACATACTACGACGCGGATGATCAAGAAATCTACCAGCGAGGAATCGAGTGGATGTTCCGGGGTGTCGTTCAACTTATCCTCTACCGCTTTGTTTACAATTTTCTGGTGATATCCTCGGCGGAAGTCGTCAATGCTAGTGATTTCGTTCGATATGTGGTCTCCAATTTTGCACTGTATCTGCGTGTTTCTGGCCTATTTCATCTGATCGTTGGAATGTTGCATCTATTTGGCTTCCATCTGCCCGAGACACACCACCGCTATTTCCTCGCCTCCAGCTTTACGGACTTTTGGCGCCGGATCAACATTTATTGGAAAGATTTTATGACGAAGGTATTTTTTTATCCCCTCTGGTTCCGGCTGAAGAAATGGGGGCAGACCACTGCCCTTGTTCTCAGTACTCTCTTGGTCTTTTTGGCGACCTGGCTCCTCCACTCCTATCAGTGGTTCTGGCTACGTGGAACTTTTCCGGTCAGGTTGATGGATATTTTCTTTTGGTCGATTCTTGGGCTCCTGGTAGTCGCGAACTCGCTCTATGAGATAAAGTATGGCCGAGAAAGAACCTTGGGGAAGTTACAGTGGAATCTGCGGAGCCTTGCTCAGCTCACTCTGCGCACTGCGGCTACGTTTACCGCCATCTGCCTGCTTTGGTCTATATGGACTAGCACTTCACTTTCCGAATGGGTTTCACTGTGGCACTTTGCCAGTCGGCATACAATCCTGACTGCCGGGTTGATTCCAGTTTTTCTGGTGCTAGCTTACCGCTGCGAAGGAGTGCCGAGGGCGGACGCGAGAAAACGGATGGGAACAGTGCAAAGGGCCGAACCAGCGCGAGCGGCGTTTACCCGATCAGTCGCTGTCACTGGGTTGTCGACTCTTGTCATTCTGCTAGCCGGCAAACCCGCTGTCTACTCTCGATTTGGCTTGACGGTGCAACAGACCATTCGGGGCATTCGAGAGGACGGTCTTAACAAAAGTGACGCGGCCCTTCTCCGGCAAGGTTATTACGAGAATCTCCTTGGAGTGGAGCGGTTCAACACTCAGCTTTGGGAAGTGTACATGAACCGACCCACCCATTGGCTCAACATCAGACATACGGCGGCCGTTCAATCGACGGGGGATTTTCTTTCCTGGCAGCTTCGCCCATTTGCTTCGATCGTTCTTAAAGGCAAACCGCTCCATACGAATCGCTGGGGTATGCGCGATCAGGACTATGAAATGAAGAAGCCACTTAAAACGTACAGATTCGCTCTCCTTGGAGCTTCTCCCTCGATGGGATCGGGAGTGGCGGACAATGAAACCTTCGAGTTCCTATTAGAGGAGCGGCTGAACCGAGAGAATAGCAGTAAGACGCCGTATGCGAAGTATGAAGTTCTAAATTTTGCCGTGGATAGTTACACCCAATTGCATAATCTTTGGGTTTTGGAGCATAAAGTATTCGACTTCGAGCCAGATGCAATCCTTTACGTAGTACAAGCATCCGACGCGCAAGCTTCACTTCGCCACTACATTGAAAGTATTCAGACGGGGGTGGACATACCCTACGATTACTTGAAGGACTTGGCCCGGAAAGCGAAAATTGATCGGAACACGCCGCGCGATGCTGCCGAGCAACGCCTGACGCCGTTTCGGGCGCAACTTCTCTCCTGGGTCTATACCCGCATGGCAGAAGATTGTCGGCAGCGCGGCGTTCAGCCAGTATGGATATACCTAGCTATGGTTGGAGAAAACACTTCACAAGACGATATTGACTTCCAGGTTCGCACGGCAAAAGAGGCTGGCTTTGCCACAGTTACTCTTAGTAACTGGTTCGAAAATCAGAAAACTCAGTCTCTCGCCCAGGCAGACTGGGACAAACATCCGAACGCGGAAGGTAACAAGTTAATCGCACAGAAGCTCTATGAGGCACTGCGGGAAGAACAGAAGACGATACCCCATTCGCTTCCTGCCTCCGGGAGGACCACGGTCAGCTATACGGCGGTTACCCCGAACACCAGATAACGGATCACGAGCCGCCAACAGAAGAAAATCCCTGCACGACATAGAGACTGATCCCCATCGGCAGAGAGTCTTCTTTGTTTGCTTGCCAACCTTCCCGTATAGACGTGATCAAGGGATAAACGCCCGCCAAGAATATCAGTCCAACTATGACTAGCACGATCTAAGCGCCCGTTCTCGAAGCATGCGGTCCTCCGGTCATCACTAAACGTGTCCGATCCCACCCAGCGGCGAGATGTTAGGTCTGGCGGAAGAGCAAGTCAAATGATAGTTGGCGTAACAGTGCGCCGTGAAAGGCGCTGGGCTTCAGCGGGTGCAACTCCCGCCCGGGAACTGGTTCGCTCCACCCGGTAGCAATCGAAACGATGGCGGAGGCAACGA
>DATFQQ010000404.1:0-14902 GCA_035264195.1 Candidatus Sulfotelmatobacter sp.
GCACTTCCTGACCCAACTTCGCACGGTATGCGGGGAGACACGGCAGTATTTTGCAACGTCAAGAAGAGTAAGAAGTGAACGGGCTTCGCTGCTCATTGTCCCCTCGCTTTCTGATGCGTTCTTCAACTTCTGCCTTCGGAATCCGCCAGCGGCCGTCAACTTTCTTTGCCCGAATTTGGCCGGAGAGCACGAGATCATAGATCCATTTCAAGCTGCATTGCATAGCCCGGGCCGCCTGTTGCACCGAGTAACTCCCTGAGATCTCTTTCGACATTGAGAACTCCTTAACTGAATTCTGAGTTGCTATTGTACTTGTTGTGTGTCTAGAATACATATATCTAATCGTTATCTAGACACAATGCACAAGACTATTAGATTTTCGGTTCTAGTAGGTATCGAGCACGCGGAACTGAAAGGCGAACGAATAGTTGGTAGATGGGCGCCAGCCTTTACCAGACTGATCAGCCCCTCCCGGTGTATTGCTCAGCAATTCCTGAACTGTCGGCCCGACCCAGAATCCATCCTGCAGTTCACGAAAAAGTACGGCCCACTCTCATGCCCAGTTCACAACGGGCCATTCGAGTTTTCAATCGGTGACTGGAAGAAGAGTCAGGACTCCGTGAAGAACTGGTGGGACACTCGGGCTAGCGTCGCCTCACTGGCTCAAAAGGCGCACGTCCACCCAACCATATTTGAGACGATTCCTCGGGATCAGTTCCAGATCGATCGAAAAGATCTGATCTTCCAATGTGCCAACTTGAAGCATTACATCGACCTTGAAATTGCAGGCTTCGACAGGGAGCGTCTCCGCTGTTGTCGCCGAAACGGGTGTAATAAGCGATTTCTCGCTCGTGACTTAAGAGAGAGATACTGCTCCGACCTGTGTAGTGCGATAGAGCGTAATCGGGCGAAACTCAGATATTGGGACAAGCACAAGAAGAAGTTGCTTGCAGTGCGTAAGGAGAAGCGGTCGACAAGAACTGTGAAACGGAGGAAAACGTAATGGCACTTCTCAAACGCGGTAAAACGTGGCACTGCCACTTCGTAGTGAACGGGCAGCGTTTTCGACAATCACTCGGAACGAAGGACTGGAGGGAGGCACAGTCCAAGGAAAAAGAACTCATCGGGCAAGCGATGGAGGGCAAGGTATCGCAGTCCTCGATTTCGCTCGCCCGGCAACCTTTTGGGCAGGCAGCGGACGACTACGTGACGGCTCGGAAGTTGGAACTTGCCCCTGCGAGTCAAGCCAAGGAGAGACAGTTGCTCGTACAGTTGCGGGCCTACTTCAAGCAAGAGCCGTTGAAGTCGATCACGGCGAAGCGAATCAGCGAGTACCGGACTTGGAGAGCGGAACAGAAAATCACGCGGGCTGGCGGAGAGCATTCAGTTGGCCCGGCAACGTTGAACGCGGAACTGGGCATCTCGCGGCGCATCATGAAGCGGGCGCGAGTCTGGTCCCGTGTTGCCGACGATATACGCCCACTGCGGGAACCTTCAACTATCGGGAGGGCCCTAACCGAGGGAGAAAAGCAGAGGCTGCTCAAGACGGCAGTGATGCGGCCCGAGTGGGAGACGGCCTATCTCGCTGCTGTTCTCTGCCTCAACACGACCGCACGCGGGTGCGAGTTGAAGGGACTGCAATGGTCCGACGTGGATCTGTTCGCTAGAACGCTGACGATTCGCAAGTCCAAGACTGCAGCTGGTGAAAGAGTCGTCCCTCTCACCGACGTGGCGGCTTCTGCCATTGCAAGGCTGCGACGGAGAGCGGAAGGATTTGGCACAGTGGAACCGTCGCACTATGTCTTTGCTGCCTTTGCTCCTAAGTTCACGTTCAGCGGGAAGAGAGTGATCGACTACAACGTGACGGCTTTCGACCCGAACCGGCATCTCAATAGCTGGCGGTCGGCATGGAGGACGTTGACAAAAAAAGGCAGGCTTGCCAGGTTTCCGGTTCCACGATCTTCGGCACTGCGCGATCACGCAGCTTGCGGAAAACGGAACTTCCGACTCAACGATCATGGCGATTGCCGGACACGTGAGCCGGCGAATGCTGGAGCGCTACAGTCACGTGCGTATGGAAGCGAAGCGGAAAGCGATGGAAGCCCTTGCTGCGAGCACCAAAACGGCAGGTTATGACACAAACCGTGACACAAACTCCCGCCCGGTAAGCGCTCGTCCTGTCTAAACTGTTGAGGGATTTGGTGGACCTGGTCGGGATCGAACCGACGACCTCTTCCATGCCATGGAAGCGCGCTCCCAGCTGCGCCACAGGCCCACTTGTGGGGACACTACCGGTCTGCTGCGGATGACCTTATTTATTCTCGCCGACTGCGCCTGGATAGTCAACGCGGCTGGCGACTTCTAGAACATCAACCACCAAGTTCACGAAGGAACACGAAGGAATCTTCGGATCAAATAGTTTCTGCCGTTTCTTCCACAGGCGTTTTCTGTCATAATTGATCGTGCACGCCACCTGCACAAATTTCCAAAGACAATTTAAAGCGAGGAAGAGATGCCAGCGAAGTACATCTTTGTGACGGGCGGAGTCGTGTCTTCACTCGGCAAGGGCTTGGCCGCGGCTTCGATCGGATGCCTGCTCGAGAGCCGCGGAATCAAAGTGAACCTGATGAAGTTCGACCCCTATCTGAACGTCGATCCCGGGACGATGTCGCCTTTTCAGCACGGGGAGGTCTTTGTCACCGACGACGGTGCGGAGACCGATCTCGACCTCGGTCACTACGAGCGCTTCACGCACTCCAAACTTTCTCGCGACAATAACTGGACGACCGGACGGCTGTACGAACAAATCATCGCCAAGGAGCGGCGCGGCGATTATCTCGGCAAGACGGTGCAGGTAATTCCGCACGTCACCAACGAAATCAAGGCCGCGATGAAAAAGGTCGCACAGGAAGTTGATGTTGCGATTGTCGAGATCGGCGGCACCGTTGGCGACATCGAGTCGCTGCCGTTTATGGAAGCGATCCGGCAAATGCGGCAGGAATTGGGCCGTGAGCACACCTTATTTGTGCACGTAACACTGGTGCCGTTTATTGCGGCGGCGCAGGAGTTGAAAACTAAGCCGACGCAACACTCGGTGAAGGAGTTGCTGAGCATCGGAATTCAGCCGGACATTCTGCTGTGCCGCACCGATCGTTTTCTCGCTAAAGAGATGAAGTCGAAGATCGCACTCTTCTGCAACGTACCGGAAGAGGCCGTGATCACGGCTAAGGACGTGGCTTCGGTGTATGAAGTACCGCTGGTGTTCGCGAATGAGAATGTGGATACGCTCGTTCTGAAGTATTTGCATATCGATGCGAAACCGCGCGAGCTATCGAAGTGGGAAGACATTGTCCATCGCGTGTACAACCCGAAGGATACGGTCACGATCGGGATTGTCGGCAAGTACGTGGAGTACGAGGATTCTTATAAGTCGTTGAAAGAGGCGCTGGTGCACGGGTCGTTGGCGCACAACCTCAAGCTGCAACTGAACTGGATTGAGGCGGAAGGGCTCGAAGGCGCGGACGAAAAGAGTGTCGAGTCTCAACTCGAAGGCTATGACGGGATCCTGGTGCCTGGTGGATTCGGTAAGCGCGGCATTGAAGGAATGCTGATCGCGATCCGCTATGCACGTGAGAAAAAAGTGCCATACTTCGGCATTTGCCTGGGGATGCAGACGGCATGCATTGAGTTTGCGCGAAATGTCGTCGGGTTGGGTGAGGCGAATTCCAGCGAGTTCGATCCGGCGACGCCGCATCGCGTGATCTACAAACTGCGCGAGTTGCGTGGTGTCGAAGAGTTAGGCGGAACGATGCGACTGGGTGCTTGGACTTGCCGGATCGAGCCGAATACGTTGGCCGCAAAAATCTACGGCGTCCTCGAGATCAGCGAGCGCCATCGGCACCGCTATGAGTTCAATCGCGAATACGAAGAGCCGATGACGGCCGCTGGTATGCGCATTTCCGGTTCAACACCCGATGGGACTTACGTGGAGATGGTGGAATTGCCGGACCATCCTCACTTTATTGGGTGCCAATTCCATCCGGAGTTCAAATCAAAGCCGCTCGAGCCGCATCCGCTGTTCAAGACATTTGTTGGCGCGGCGTATGAGTACGGGCAGAAGCGTAAGTCGGAAAAAGAGACAGCAGCCGTAGAGATGTTTCATCGTCCAGAAAAAGTCAGAGTCTGATCGATCAATGCGATGACGACCGTCGAGATTCGAACTATCTCAGGAAGTTCCTTAGCCGTCGGTTCGTCTGGGCCGCGAACCGTTACCATTGACCGTACAAAAGAAAGCGGTGGCCTAGGGCTCGGCTTCAGTGGCGGAGAGTTACTTTTGCTCGCAATTGGCGGCTGTTACAGCAACGACGTTTTTCGCGAGGCGGCAAAACGTAACATCTCAGTCGCGAGCGTTGCGGTTCAGGTGCATGCTGAGTGGGCGGGTGATCCGGTCCGAGCACAAAACGTCTCTTTCGATGTCTCGGTAGAAGCGGACGCCTCGGAAGCAGAAATTAATGAATTGATTCAGCACACCGATCGGGTCGCAGAGATCCCAAACTCGCTCCGGCTCGGGACTGAAGTGAAACTTGGCGAGATCAAGGCGATCGCACGTCGATGAGCGTTTCTTTTCAAGTCGGGGATATCCACATCGGATCGGGAGATCTCTTTCTGATCGCAGGTCCGTGCGTGATTGAGAGCGAGGAGCATGCGATCCGGATGGCGGAGATCATCAAGGGTGTAGCGCGATCCCTCGGATTTCCCTTCATCTTCAAGGCGAGTTACGACAAGGCGAATCGAACATCGATTCGCAGCTTTCGCGGTCCAGGATTGAAAGAAGGGCTGCGCATTCTGAAGAAGATCAAAGATCAGTTGAATCTTCCCGTGCTTACCGACGTGCACAAGACTTCAGATGTAAGCAAAGTTGCCGAGGTCGTCGACATCTTGCAGATCCCGGCCTTTCTGAGTCGACAGACCGACCTTGTTGTGGCGGCGGCGCTGAGTGGGCGAGTGGTCAATATCAAGAAAGGACAATTCGTCGCGCCCTGGGACATGCGGCATGCCGTGGAAAAATGCCGTCAGGCGGGGAACTCGCAGGTATTCGTGACGGAGCGTGGGGCAAGCTTTGGGTACAACAATCTCGTCGTCGATATGCGATCGCTTGCGATCATGCGGAAGTTTGCGCCCGTGGTGTTCGATGCGACGCATTCGGTGCAATTGCCCTCGTCGCAGGCCGATGAAAATGGTCCTGCTGTGAGCGGGGGGCAGCCGGAGTTTATTCCTCTGTTAGCGCGCGCGGCGGTCGCGGCAGGCGTCGATGGCGTGTTCATGGAAGTGCATGACAATCCGAAAGAAGCGAAGTCGGACGGGGCGAATGCGCTGGAGTCGACGAAGCTGCGCGGAGTGCTGAAGGAATTGCTCGCCGTAAAGAAGGCGCTAGCCGAGGCACACACAACCCCATAGAACTCCGCGCCAAGCCTCAACGAGTGTAAAGGCAGCCAACACCCCAAAAGCATCTAGAGAAGATTACCCGTCTCCTCGGTACGTCCGTCACTCTAGGCACAAAACTGGCATACCATAATTTTTGGCAGCCGCTACAGTCACCTTCCGAGCCTGTTCTGAACGGTGGCTGCATAGGATGATGGCATCATGTCGTGCCCCGAATCGAGGACTTTGAGTGGAATGGCTGTTAGCGTCAGCCATCAAGCTCCCACGCCGCCTCAGGGGGCGCCTACTCGGGCAGTTTATGACCGTCGGTTCGAAGCAGATCCTGAGGGTGGCCTTTCCCTTCCCTGAGCGAGGCTAGGCACCAAGAATGTGGCACTTCGTTCTCAAGATCTGGTTTCGGTTGCCAATCGCAATGGACATCATCCCGCCGCGGCTGGCTGAAGTCCCGAGGGCTGTAATAGAGCCTTGCATTCTTCCGGCTTTCGGAGTAGCCAGCTCCCTCCTCTTTCAGCAAATCGAGAGCTTGCGATCTGGAGTCACGTATCGCGTTAACCATTCCCTCAGTAGACTGATCACCTCTTCATCGTCCAGTGTGCCACCCCAAGACCCAATAGTGCCTAGCAGCTTGAGCAGTTCGCGATCGGCGCCGAGAAGCTCGAATGCCCGATAGATCTCTGACCGGGTTTGTTGTTCGATTGTCAGATGTTCCATGCGGACACCACGAGGGGTGGGAATGCATCCTAACCTGCTAATGCTGGGCTCCATACCGCGATGGAGGAGAACCGGTTGAGTCGTTGCGACTAAGAACCGGTCACGAAGACTGCTTTTGGCCTTCCACCCCGTCCTAGCTAGAAACTAATCCCCTTCCAGTTCGACGTTCAAGGTAATCGTTCGATTAATCAAACGAGTCCTGTGTGGGAGGTTTGGTTTAGAGATATGTTCTGTGCTGAGACAATCACGTGATTATTGTGCTCAGGCTCGTGAGCCTTTTTGTCTGCGTCTTCGGTCTGGAGTGGGCGCTTAGGTGGATTTGGTCGAAACGTAAACGACACTGAAATGAGATCATCGCCAAAAAACAGCCACGCGGAGTGGTTGTGGTAAACCGAGGTTAAAAGTATTCGCCCTTCCCCCGGGGGGTCCATGATTCACGAATTGTTGTGTGCTATTTGTTTCCAGCCGATAGATCTCAAAAAATCCAAAACCGATGAAGATGGACACGCTGTCCATGAAGATTGCCACGCCTTGAAGATGGCATCTCTAAATCAACCGAAGAAACCGCATCGCATTTCGATGTTCGGCACCGGCAAGAAGCCGCACTGACAGATGGTGTAATCCAGACCAGACGGAGAGTCCCGGTTTTTCTCCCAGGCAAAATGCTCACTCCAGCACGAAGATCTTCTTCTTTGCGCACATCTCTTTCAGGATTTTCGGCCACACCGTCACGCTGACTTCTCCCAAGTGTGCCTTTCGCAGAAGCAGCATCAGAGTGCGCGATTGTCCGATCCCTCCGCCGATCGAGAGCGGCAGCACGTTGTTTACGATTCCCTGGTGATATGGGAACTTTAGGTTGTCGAGAAGATTCGACATCTCGAGTTGCTTACACAACGTTTCGGCGTTGACGCGGATGCCCATCGAGCTCAGTTCGTGACGGCGCCGGGTGACGTGATTCCAGACCAGGATGTCGCCGTTCAAACCGTGCGTCTCTTTGTTTGTCTCCTCGTTTGTGTCGGTGATCCAGTCATCGTAGTCGGCGGCGCGCATCTCGTGCGGGTAGCCGTCTTTCAGCGGCCATCCGATACCAATGATGAAGACTGCAGGATACTTCTGCAGAATCGCCGTCTCGCGCTGCTTCCGAGGCAGATTGGGATACATGGCGAGAATTTCTTCGGCGTGGAGAAATATCAGCTCTTCCGGCAGGTTGGGATAGCGCGAATCGCGCAGGGCGGGGAACATTTCCTCAGCGAATTTCTCAGCGCCGACCAGAACCTTCCAGATCTTTTGCACGATTGACTTGAGAAATTCGACATTGCGCTGCTCGGTGGTGATCACGCGCTCCCAGTCCCACTGGTCGACGTAGGCCGAGTGGTCGTGATCGAGGAAGTAATCTTTGCGGACGGCACGCATGTCAGTACAAATGCCTTCTCCCGGGCGGCAATCGAACTGTTTGAGTGCAACTCTTTTCCACTTGGTAGCAGCCTGAACTACCTGGGCATCGATCGGGTTCTTGTTCCGATCGTTCGAAATGTGGAACTGAATGGGGGTGCGCGACCCGTCGCGATCGAGCATGTCGTTGACGCCGCTCTCGACGTCGACGATCAACGGAACCTGAACCATCTGCAGTCCAAGTTCTTTGCATAGGTTGTCTTCGATATAGCGGCGAAGATGGAAGATCGCCTTTTGCGTTTCCCGTCGAGTCAGGAGAGAGGTGTAGTCCTGCGGCAGAATCTTTTCGAGATCGGCATAGTTGCCAATGCCGGGGCCGGCCAAATCGGCCTTCTTGTTGGCCTCGTTGTCGCTCTCGGCCCGACGAGGCCGGGTGGCTCCTCCAAGGGTTTTACTCATGGTGTTGGGTTGCGCATCCGATTTGGTTGGGCTCATAGACGCTCCTTAATGTAGGCATAGCGGGGCAGTCCGCTGTCGTAAGTACTACTCCGTCTTTTATTGGACGGCGGACGTCGACTACAAACTGTGCTTGTCGTCACAATCCGGTGTGTGGAGCAACACCCCAGAACTAGCCGCGCGCCTCTGTGCCCTCTGTGGTGTTATCGCTCCAAGCTACTAGCAGCCTTCCGCAAGGCCATAAAGCTCTGTGTTAGATTTGAAATTTCTTGGCATGAGGCATATCGCAAACTGGGCGTTGAGTGTTGCTGCGCGGCGGGGTGTAAGCTACGCCGACGTAAGGGTTATCGCGCAACGCGGCCGCGCGCTAAGTACTAAGAACGGAAAAGTTGGCAACGCATCGGATGCCGAATCGGTGGGAATGAATGTCCGCGTGATCGCTGACGGAGCGTGGGGATTCGCGGCGTCGGCGGAGTTGGGACGCGGAGCCGTGGAAGCGACCGCAGCAAAGGCGGTTGAGATTGCCCGAGCCTCGGCGCGGGTCAAAAAAGAAAACATCCGCCTGGCGCCCGAAAAACCTGTTGTCGCCGAGTGGAATACTCCGTTTCGAATCGATCCTTTCACAACTTCGGTCGAGCAAAACATCGAGTTGCTTCTGAAGATTGACGCGGAGTTACGGTCCATTGTGGGAATCACACTGGCGGAAACGAACCTGAACTTCAACCGCGAAGAGCAGTGGTTTGTATCGTCAGAAGGCTCGGATATCCACCAGACGAAGCTTTCGACTGGCGCAGGCTACGCCGCGTATGCGTTCGCAGGCAATGAGATTCAGAAGCGATCCTATCCGAATTCTTTTGGCGGGCAGTGGCAGAACAAAGGATATGAACTGGTCGAGGAATTGAAGTTAGTCGAGAACGCTCGGCAGATCGCCGAAGAAGCGGTGGCGCTGCACAAGGCGGATCAGTGTCCCGAAGGAACGTTCGACATTATTCTCGACAGTTCGCAACTGGGATTGCAGATCCATGAGTCGGTGGGGCATCCGATTGAACTGGACCGCGTGCTGGGAATGGAAGCGAATTTTGCGGGAACCTCGTTTCTTACGCTCGATAAGCTGCGCAAGCTGCGTTATGGGAGTGATCTGGTCAATGTAGTTGCTGATGCCCGGCAGGAGCACGGACCCGGACTTGGGACTTTTGGATTCGATGACGAAGGCGTGGCCGCGCAGTGCACGCCGATTATTACGAATGGTTTGTTCACCGGGTATCTGAGTTCACGCGAGACGGCGCACACCATCGGCGAGAGCCGCTCCGGTGGAACGTTGCGCGCCGAAGGATGGAACCGGCTGCCGATGATCCGCATGACGAATATCAGCATCCTGCCTGGTGAGAAGCCGCTCACGCTCGAACAACTGATCGCCGGTACTGATCATGGGATTCTGATGCAGACGAATCGTTCGTGGTCGATCGACGACAAACGATACAACTTCCAATTTGGTTGCGAAATTGGATGGGAAATCAGGAACGGCAAGCGCGTGAGGACGCTGAAGAATTCATCGTATTCAGGCATCACGACCGAATTCTGGAACTCGATGGATGCGATTTGCTCGCGCGAAGAGTGGACACTGTGGGGCACTCCAAATTGCGGAAAGGGACAGCCGCAACAAGTGATGGGCACGGGCCACGGAGCGGCGCCGGCGAGATTTCGGGGTGTCAGAGTGGGAAGTGCCTTTCGAAATTTGTAACAGTCATCACTGCAGATACGCTCTTCAGCAGATAGCATTTGGCACTTAGCAGTTGGCATTTGGCCGAGACTCAGAGGTGTCGAATGAAGGACTTTAGGGATTTGCGAGTGTGGGAAGAATCTCACAAATTGACGCTTGAGATTTACAAGGTCACCGCGGACTTTCCGAAGTGCGAGCTTTATGGGTTAACGAGCCAAATTCGTCGATGCAGCGCATCGATTGGGGCGAACATAGCAGAAGGCTGCGGAAAACGTGGGAACAATGAGTTCCAGCGCTACTTGCAGATTGCGTCCGGATCTGCCAGCGAACTGGACTACCATCTCCTTTTGTCACGCGACCTTGGGTTGCTGGAAGAACCTCAATACCGGAATATCGAGAAGAGCCTGACCATGGTTCGGAAGATGATGACATCGCTCCTCCAGAAAATCGAGTCGGAACGGTTGTTGGCCAAATGCTAAGTGCCAATTGCCAAATGCTTACTCCCGACCAAGCCTCGGACATCTCCAATCGCATCCGCAAGCTCTCAACTGCGGACGAGGTCGAAGTCCACTTTTCCGGCGGACAGTTCGCGCTGATGCGATTCGCAAATAACACGATCCATCAAAATGTAGAGGAAGAGAACCATGTTGTTTCGGTGCGGACCGTCTTTGGCGGCCGGACTGCGCGGGCGTCGACCAACCGGCTGGATGATGAAAGCCTGCGGCAGGTGGTAAAGAGTTCTGAAAGCTTGGCGAAGGTCCAACATCCAGATCCGGATCTGTTGCCAATGCCCGATGCTCAAGAGGCGGGCATGACGGTTGAGGCGCTCGTCCCAACACGCCACTTCGAGCAGACTGCGGCGATAACGCCTGACATGCGGGCCGAAGGGGTGAAAAAGATCGTTGGTGTTGCCGACCAGCATAAACTCACCACAGCTGGGGTCTTTTCCAGCGCTGAATCCTTCGAAGGAATTTTCAATTCTCGTGGATTGAAACGCTGGCACACGCAAACATCGGCTGAAGTTTCGATCACCATGCTGGCCGAAGATTCGTCCGGCTGGCAAAAAGCGAACTCGCCGAATGTCGCCAATCTTGATCCGCTAAAGCTCGCAGAAATCGCCGCTCAAAAAGCGGTGGACTCGGCGCATCCCAAGGAGATTCCAGCAGGGAAGTACACAGTGATCCTTGAGCCCGCAGCCGGGCTCGACATCGTGGGCTTCATGTTCTGGGATTACTCGGGAATGGCGATTCTCGATCAGCGTTCGTTTTTGACAGGGCGCATTGGCAAGAAACTCTTCGGCGAGAACATTACGATTCACGACGACGTCGCCCATCCGCTGCAGGCTGGGTCGCCATTTGATGGTGAGGGTGTGCTACGGCAGAAGGTTCCACTCGTGGAGAACGGAGTCGTCAAGAGAGTGGTGTACGCACGCGGTACTGCCGCGCGCATGAAGAAGTCCGAGCATCGCGACAGTGTTGGTGCGATCGAAGCTACCGGCCATGGCTTCCCGCTTCCGAACGAGACGGGAGAGATGCCGCTCAACATCGTGTTTGCGCCCGTTGACAATCCGCTGTCACTGGAGCAAATGATCTCGTCCACCGAGCGCGGTGTGTTGGTGACACGGCTCTGGTATATCCGCGAAGTCGAGCCATTCGAGAAGATGATGACCGGGATGACGCGCGACGGAACCTTCCTGGTGGAGAACGGACGTGTGATGAGCGGCATTCGCAACTTTCGCTTCAACGAGAGCCTGATTCACATGTTGTCGAACGTGGAAGCGATGAGTATTCCTGTACGCTCCTGCGGCGAGGAGTCTTTCGACATGGTGGTCCCGGCTATGAAAGTCCGCGATTTTAATTTCACCGAAGTGACCAAGTTTTAGTGCACTCCGATCGTTTGTTCCCCCCATTCTTCCGAACTTAGCTTCCGAGAATTAGCCGAAATCGACTGCACTTTGGCCGAATTCTTAGGCTTCCGGCGGTCGATTTCCGGTTAATTTCTGACCTGACAAATCCATTCTAATTTATTCAAATATAAGCAGTTAACCTCACTTGTTCCATGACTTCGGTAACTTTGTTTGACTGATTTCGCGGTGTACGCTGCCGTTGAGTTGAGTAGAAAGTCCGGACGCGTAAAGGCGCTCTCGGAAGAAAGGTTCAGGAAGCGTGGCAGCCGAAGGCACAGCACCAAGGACCGAGGCGCAGATGAATAGCAGCCAGTATGAAGACCTCCAGGGCGCGCCGCGATTTCCTTTGCATCTTTCGGCTTCGGTGAAGTCGGAAGGTTCTGCGTATTCCGCACTCACACAAAATATTTCCGCTAACGGCGTGTTGTTTGCGATGGAGCGCAACGTACCCGTTGGGTCGATCGTGGATTTCACCATCTTGTTGCCGGCAGAAGCAGTAGGTGCCCGCAACGACGTGCAGGTCGACTGCCGGGGACGCGTGGTGCGCGCCTTTGAAGATCGAGGGCGACTAGGCGTTGGCGTGGTGATTGACGAATACCATTTCGAGCGAGCATAGGCAAGGAACTACATGGCTACGACTCCGGTTGGCATGGACGAAAATTTCGGAGCAGGCGACGACGCTGGCCAGGGCCAGTTCGTCCGCGTGATTGTGGCCGATACACAGGCCATTTTCCGCGCGGGCTTGCGCAAGATTTTCGCGCTCGAAGATGACATTCGCGTTGTGGGCCAGGCGGAGACGCTGGCGCAAACCCAATCTGCGGTCACGAAGTTTTCGGCGGACATCCTGATCTTCGAATCTGCCCTGGCGCCGAATCCGGTGGAAGCTGTCTCTGACTTGATGCGCCAGAATTCGAAACTGCGTGTTGTGGTGGTCACACCCGGACCGGATGAGGAGTTGACGCTGGAACTCTTCCGCCGCGGTGCACACGGAATTGTGTCCCGCGAGGTGGAACCTGAACTGATGGTTGATTGCCTGCGTAAGGTCGTTGCCGGAGAAACCTGGCTCGATCAACAGGCGATCCATTGGGTGATGGAAGCTTATCGCAACCAGAACAGCCGTTCGTCGGGTGCGCGGCCGAAGGTGCAACTCACGCCAAAAGAGACTTTGATCGTTTCCTGTGTGACGCAGGGCATGAAGAACAAGGAAATCGCGCTCCGTGTGGGTACGACCGAGCAGGTCGTTAAGAATTACTTGCGCAAAGTCTATGACAAACTCGGCGTTGCCGACCGTCTGGAACTGGCGCTGTATTGCTTGAACCATCATGTAGTCGACAACACAAAGGTGCCACCCTTACCGGCCTCAACGGGAAATGGCGCCGCGGCCAGCGCAGCTGCCGCAGGAGCGTCCGCGAGCAGTGCACCTGTGAACGGTTCGCCCGCTGGTACGCCGAATTCTCCCGAGAAATCCTCGTAAATCTTCTGTCCGTGCACCCTTTCAGGTTGCGGTTTCTTTGAGTTCACCAATAGAATTGAAAAGAACGGAAACGCGCGAGTTGTAGCTTTGCTTGGCGCGATTCCTCGACTCCTAGCGGAGTCGTTCCTTCCCAAAGCTCTACGCCGGAGAGATGGCCGAGTGGCTGAAGGCGCACGCTTGGAAAGCGTGTTTAGGGGAAACTCTAACGTGGGTTCGAATCCCACTCTCTCCGCCAGTCTAAAACCCGCATAAAATGCGGGTTTTTTAATGCCTGTTTGTATTTTGTGCTAAAACTGTGCTAACCTGTTTTTCGTGGGGTTCGGGAAGGATGCGAATGCACCTCACGGACCAGGAAAAAGAGGCTCTCCGCGAAAGACTCAAGAACCTACGTAAGACCGCTCCTCCAGTAATCACGATTTTCGTCCGCCACTCCTCAAGCTGCAAATTCCAAGGGGATGAGTTCTACAAAAATTGCCGTTGCCGAAAGCATCTTCGGTGGAGCTTCCAGGGCAAGCAATACCGCAAGAAGGCAGGCACGCGCTCTTGGGCGGAAGCTGAGGACAAAAAGCGTGAAATAGAGGATCAACTCACTGGGCGAGTTCCCGAGGTGAAACCCGAGCAGGAGCAGCGGGACCTCCAGAGCTGCATCGACATTTTTCTCCAGGACAAACGGAATCAGGGCGTCACGGAAAAAGTAATCGGGAAATACACCCGTGAGTTGGCCCGGCTCAAATCTTATTGCGAGCAACAGCACGTTTACACGGTGCAAGGCATTACGAGGGAACTGCTCACCGGGTTCTGTGCGACATGGCCGGCCCTCTACCCATCCAGCTATACACGCGCCAAGGTGCGCGAGCGTGTGCGTTCTTTCCTGCGCTACGGTTTCGAGGCCCAGTGGATTGCGCGGATTCCTGCGCTCCCGAAAATCAAAGTTGCCGAACCACCCACAATGCCCCTTACCACAGCCGAGTACACCCGCCTGCTAGATGCGGTGTACGGCACGGTAGCAGATCCCGACCAACGCGCGAAAGTTCACGCACTATTGCAACTCATGCGGTGGTCCGGGCTTGCTATCCGTGATGCGCTCACCCTCAAGCGCGGTGAGGTTCAATACGATGAACCAAAAGACCTTCACCGTATCGTTACCGCCCGACAGAAAACAGGTGTGCACGTATCCGTGCCCATCCCGCCCGATATTGCGGAGGAACTGCTAACCGTGATGAACGGAAACGCAGAGTATGTTTTCTGGAGCGGAAAGGGCGAGGAAGAGAGCATCACGAAGAATTGGGCAAAGTACTACATTGCACCGTGTTTCAAGGCTGCCAAGATTCCAAATGATGGCCATATGATGAGCCACCGGCTGCGGGACACATTCGCGGTCGATCTCCTGGAGAAAGGTGTGCCGCTGGAGGAAGTCTCCAAGCTGCTCGGCCATGAAAGCATCAAGACAACTGAGCGCCATTATGCAAAATGGGTGAAGGGGCGACAAGACCGACTGGACGCGTTAGTCACGGCCTCGTGGAGCGTGACCAAAGATACCAAGTAGCGGCGACGACGCTCTCTCCTTGGTGGCCGAACTCTGTCGGGTGGTTGCAGCGTTCCCTCCGATGCACATCGTTCTCCATTCCGGCGACACACGAGTGGCACATCAGGGTGGAGGAGTTTGCCGTGTTTTTTCGCTATTGTCTTACCGACGGAGTGCCCCTTCCTCTGCACTTCATCCCCCAAACTCGCAGATATTCACAGACTGGCCTGACGTTCCAATTGTGGATAACCGACTCCTTGAATCTGTCGACTGCGG
>DATFQQ010000405.1:0-4323 GCA_035264195.1 Candidatus Sulfotelmatobacter sp.
TGCCACGCCCGAGAGCGTCCGGGAGTGCTCGCGAATGCGGCGGTAGTCCTCGAGTGAGAACTGCGTGTGAGAGCCGCCCTTCACAAGCCTGCGCTCAAGGATGGTCAGCTTTTGCGGATCCGCCGCGGGCAGGGGGCGCCATGCGGTTGCGTTGTAGGCGTTGAACACCAAGGTCGTGCCTACGATGCCCAATGCCAGGGTCAGTACTGCTACGGTCGTGAATCCCGGAGAATTTCGTAACACGCGAACGCCGCAGCGCAATTCTTGCAGCAGACTTTCCATGCAAAACCTCCCGGCTCGGTTTGCGAAGTGTGGCCGACGATTAGGTGCAATCGGGCCGCCACTCCGAACTGCGCAAGTCGTTGATCACAGAAGCGCCTCGGGGGACTTTGATTCCCGTGTTGTCCAGTTCCGCCGAGTGTCTGTTCGAATCTGAACACAGGCGTTGTGCCAGTTCCCGGTCCACATTAGGGAGTATTTGGCCCATCGAAAATCTGCGTCCCGATACTAACGTTGACCAGACGCGATCTTGGTACGAAAGGGGAAGATCGCCGCGTCCTGAGAAAGCTGAACTGCCAAACCTATTCGATCGTTCGACGTCTAACTCCCGTCTCACTGAAGACCTCATGTTAGAAGGAGAACTCACCATGACACGGCTTTCCGCTCTGCATCTTGGCATTGCCCTCCTCGTCAGCGCTCTGTTCGCTCAAGCCCAGACACAACCTGCGCAGCCAACCCTGGCTTCCATGGTCGATCGTGAAGTCAGCGCCGTCGAGAAGCAGGTTGTCGACGCTGCTGAGGCCATGCCGGAGGACAAGTTCAACTTCACTCCAGAGAGCTTGCGCATTCCCGGGGACGACTACAAGGGTGTGCGCTCGTTTGCGGTGCAGGTCAAGCACATTGCGTCGTCGAACTATTTCCTTTGGTCGCCGATCACTGGGGACGCTGTGCCTGCAATGATCAAGGATGGAAACGGTCCTGCTGACATGAAAAGCAAGGCCGAGATCGTGAAGTTTCTGAGAGATTCGTTCGCGCTGGGTCACAAGGCTGCCGCAACGCTGACGCCGGAAAACATGCTGCAACCATTCGCGCCAGGAAAGGGCCCGCGCCTCGATCGTACCGAGTTCGGAGTGGCTCACGCCTACAATCACTATGGGCAGATGGTCGAGTATCTACGGATGAACGGAATCATCCCACCAGCGAGCCGCGGGAAATCGGATTGATCCTTGCGGACGAGCATAACAAGAACAAAGCCCCGCTCGCGACGGCGGGGCTTCGCCTCAGTGGGTGGCTTGCCAGAACTAAGCGGCGCGTTCGGCTAGAGCAGGCACAATTCCCAGTTGCTGCATCATTCCGAGCGTGTCCCAGTTGGTCCAACTTTCCACGAACTTTCCGTTTTCCATCCGGCTGCAGCTCATACCGGTGACTGTGGCTCGCTGCCCGGTCGCTGGAATCGGCCCCAGATTGCCGGTGTGAGTGCTAGTGACGGTCCATCGCGTCACTACGGATTGTCCGTCGGAAATCACATCTTCGACGGTAAAGTGACAATCGGGAAACGCGTTGAGGTAATAACGGACGAACTGTTTGTAGGCTTCGATGCCTCGCACATCAATTGGCGATTGGGAATCGTGCTGGACGAAATTTGGCGCGATCATTTCGTCAGCGGCGTCCAGGTTTTTGTTATTCCAGACTTCTTCCAGAATGCGGCGGGAGAGTACCTTGATATCGGTGGCCATCGATGCGTCCTCCTTGTTGATTGTCGAATTGATCTTGCAACGGTACTGGGCCGGTTTAGCTACGGTGACCAAGGGGCCGGGAATCTATATCGGTCTTTGAGCGCGCTGTCTGGGAATGTCGCTCCAGGAATTGCGCCATCATATTCGTTGCGGGACGATTGTCAAGGGGCTGTGCTGGGCGGAACAAACTGGACAGTCGATGTAGAATCTCAAGCATCGGGATGGGGCTAATCTGATGAATGCAACTCTGCCGATCGATGGTGCCGACGCCGCGCATCCGTTGACCTCCGCAGTGCCTGCTGCCGCGGAACAGAAACGTCACTCCGCCACGGTGCGCATCACGCACTGGCTTACCGTCATCGCCTTCGTGGGTTTACTCGTCACCGGAGGAG
Source organism: Candidatus Sulfotelmatobacter sp. (assembly GCA_035264195.1). Taxonomy (GTDB): domain Bacteria; phylum Acidobacteriota; class Terriglobia; order Terriglobales; family Acidobacteriaceae; genus Sulfotelmatobacter. The sequence continues at coordinate 2,129 of DATFQQ010000405.1, forward strand.
AAATTGTCCTATCGCACCCGCGCTTCTACTGGGGCGAGATCGGCAACGTCAACACGCATCCGTGGCTCAACTTGCATCTGCCATCGTCGCGTGACACCGTGCCCACGGGCTATGGATACGTGCTTCCCGATCAGAATGGATGGAGCCGCTATCTGCATTTCCAGGCTGCATGGCTTGCTGTGGCAACCGGTTTGTACTACGTGCTCTGGGGAGTCTTCACCGGGCATTTCCGGCGCAATCTGGTTCCTGCTCGGCCAGATCGATCCTTCAAGGCCATTGCTCATTCAACGATGCGGCGCTTGCGCTTCGAGCGGCCAAACAGGGAAGAGGCGTGGTCTTATAACTTGCTGCAACGCTGGTCATATCTATTAGTGGTTTTCGTGCTTTTCCCCCTAATGATCTGGACAGGACTTGCCATGTCGTTTGGATTCGATTCGGCATTTCCGAGTGTGGTCCGGCTGTTAGGCGGCCATCAGACGGCGCGTTCTTTGCACTTCCTGGTAACGATCGTGTTGGTGCTCTTTCTGTTCGTTCACGTTGTGATGGTCATTCTCGCGGGATTCCGCGCCCGGATGCGTGCCATGATCACGGGCCGGGCGGTTCCGCCGACGGAGTGAACTTATGAGCAAGATTTCTCGACGCAAACTCATTACCACCGGAGTTGCCGTAGTTGCTGGAGCATCCGGGCTGGCGGTTGCCGCTAGAGTCGCAAAGGCTAACGGACTCATTCCGCCCGACTCTGGCGGACTGTACGGCGCAGGCGAAACCTTGACCTACGCGGCTCAGCGTCTGCTGGCGCGCCACGCGATGGCGCGCGAGTTTTCCCGCGGCGAGATTTCGCAAAATCCATTCGCGAATGAGGTCGCCCCGCTGGGTGAGGAATTCAATCGTCTGCAAGCCGCAGGTTTTGCCGACTGGCACCTGACGGTCGATGGCATGGCTGCGCACCCAACGACTTTCTCGTTGGCCGAGATCAAGAGTTATCCCACGAGTTCGCACATCACGATGATCGGCTGCGAGGAGGGCTGGACCTATATCGCGGAGTGGACCGGCGTGCAACTTTCCTACATTCTCGATCGAGTTGGAGCCTTGCCTCAAGTCCGCTATGTCGTCTATCGCTCGATTCAGCCCGACTGGTGGGAGAGCATCGACATGTCCGACGCGGTGCATCCGCAAACGCTGGTCGCAACTGGCATGAATGGTGCCGATCTTCCCGTGCCCTTTGGGGGACCGATGCGCCTACGGGTTCCGCGGCAACTCGGATATAAGAGCGTCAAGTACATCACTCACCTGACTCTCACTGACAACCTGAAATCATTCGGCAAGGGTAAGGGCGGGGCAGCCTCCGATGGCGGCTACGCTTGGTACGCCGGCATCTGAACCATGCGGCGCGAACGCGTCGCCCGCGATGTTCCGGACTATTCAGGAGTCCAGATAACGCGGGTAAATTTCCAGGTTCCGTCTGACTGTTTTTTCAGCACTCGAACGAACTTTGCGCGGAAATTGACCGGTTGCTCCTGCTCGGATGGTTTGAACGTCGAATCGAAATAACCCCACTCATATGCCACCTGGCCTGCGATTTGCAAGTCGCGGAAGTCGGGAGCATACTTCAGAACTTTGGCGGATGGAGATTTCGCGAAATTCTGTTTGAGGAAGTCCCTAAAGGCTGACTTACCCGAAATGGCAGGCGCACCAGGCTGCAATAGAACTCCATCGTTGTCACAAAGTGCAGTCAGTGCTTCCACGTCACGCGCTACCGTGGCAGAGATATCGTCCTGATGCAGCTTCTCAATTCCTGCAGGAATGGAGTTGTGCGCGGATAGGCCCGGAGTTTGACTCATAGACTGTCCTATCAAACACACCAAAGCGGAAAGCAGAATAAAGAAGAATCGCATCACGGGACTCTAGATGAATTGCGCAGCACAGCGCAAGTTGAGTGAAAGGCGCAGTTCTGGTGTAGCACTACGGCAGAAAACTGAACATCCTCGCGCCTCGCACGCGAGGATGTTCTCGCTTTCGAACCATTCCCCTTTACGCCGCCTTCAGGTCAACCCGCCCAGTAAGCCGGCATCGAGCGCGATTGCAAGCTGGACGAGCCGGTTTTCCAATTGCAGCGCCGAAAAGGTACCGAGACTTCGATTTGCAGTTGAGGAGCTTACCAGAGGGTTTTCGCTAACTGCGACCATTTCGACGTT
>DATFQQ010000406.1:0-6025 GCA_035264195.1 Candidatus Sulfotelmatobacter sp.
GTGGCGCATTCCACCACTCAGGGATATACGCCGGTCCGGCCTAACGTGCAAGCGGCAATGCGAGCCTTGCGCGAGATGCCACCATTCGCGCGGCAGCGGGAAATCGAGACAGGTCGGTACAGCCACCTTACGGCCGAAGAGCGGGCGCTATTGCGGAATGTAAAGTAGCAACTGCTGGGATTCATGGGGATTCCTTCTGAGTGCTTCTGTTCCTGCTCGAGTTGATCGAGCTCGGCTTGCCACTTGCAGGCACCGTCGGCGGACTTCCAGCTCCCTAGCTAGGTCGCCAATATTGTCGCAATTCCGCGCCGAAGGCGTCTCTTCCGCTCCATTTTGCAGACTCGTGCTTTCAACTCGGAAACTCTCTCGAAAGCGGGGTCGGGTCACGCCGGCAAAGTGTGGCCCATCACGACTGTCCCATTTCAAGGGTGCGGTCCATTTGTGCTACTGCCCTACTGCAGGACTGCAGGGAACCCACTCGAGAGTTCTCCGACTGAAGGACATCCAAAAACGTAAGACCAAATCGACGAGAATAGACTCGGCCCGAATTGGGTTGGTCTGAGTGCTTTCATCCTAAGGACGTATCTAACGAGTGTTCCGACTCGGACTAATGGCCAGATTTCCCCGATCTCCGAGATGGTTACAGCGATGCAGCCATCCGTCCGGTCCGGAGGCTGCCAACCCAATCGAACCTACTACCGACGCCATAGATTTCGAGACTGCCTCCGGGCTTGACGCCCGGCTTCTTCACTCTCTCTCGGTCGGAGGCAGTCACCGGCAGGGTTCGCTCATCGCTCTAAGCGAAAGTTCTGTCGACTTCATAATGCTAGCCAATCAACAAGTCTCGCAGCTAATACATGGCTGCTATTGCTGTCCTGGTTCCCAGGAGCATAGTGTTCAGCGCGCTGGCACTGACCGCAATGGGGTTTTGTGAGTGGCGGTGCCCACTCGGACCGCCTTTTCCCCCTGATCAAGGGCACCTGCAATCCGGTCACGCTTCACTATCACGGCCAATTGGTGGGGAGGAATAGAGAGGCGCAGGGGCAGGTGGGCGCCGCGTTCAGGATTGAACGCGGTCGCGACGACGACGTCTCCAGTCACGCTCTGGAAATTGACTTCGGCGGATTCCGGCGCATCGCCGAAATTTACCACCACGCACGCCAGGCTGGGATCATTGGTTTTGAGCGACCTAAAAACGGAATAGCGAATATCGGCATCTCCCTGCACCGTGGCACCTAGAGTGTCGTTAAACCGCCCATAGAAGAGAAGATCCTCATATTGTTTGCGGATCCGGATAAGCTCGCTTACATAGCGAGCCAGCGGCCGGGTGAGAATTTCATCCACAGAATCATTGTAGTGGCGAGGTGCAAGAGCCCAAACCATGCCATACCTCATTCCGTTGTTCATGGGATTGAAGTCGCCCGGGCTTTCGCCAAAGATTGTGCTTGTCCACTCCGGAAAGGTGTAGCGGAGCGCCGTGTCCATATCAATGTCGCCCATTCGCGTATAAGAAACGTCCACATAGGGTAGTGCGCGATCAAAGGTGTTCTCCGAAGCAAGGGCAAAATTCGGATTGATTTTACGTGCCTGGGAGAGCAATTCCGCGAAGGTTTCGAGAACACCTTGGGGCAGGGACTTATCAGGAGAGACAGGGAGTTGCGGATTGAAGTCAAGCGGCCACAAGATGCCCGTTTTGTCCAGTTGGAGACCATCTGCGCCGTCCCGCACGAGTTGGAGATATTGGTCCATCAAGAGCTTGCGAAACCCCTGATGTGCTGGGCTCACGACCGCCATATTCGACCTCGCCAACCCGAGGCGAGCGCCAATCGTTCCTTCCCCCCATCCCCAGAGCTGCCAGTCCGGCGCCCAACGGCCGTTGACGGTGTATTTCTTCAGGGTTTCGTGAAAAAGAGGCGTGGCGGTATCCGCAACCTGGACGTTGGCAAAGATGAGCGGATGTACACCAAGGCTCCGCAGGTCGGCAAGTGCCTTACGAAACTCCTCCGCTGTGCCTAATTGCGGATTGATCTGATATTGCGGATATCCGCGATCAATTCCGCCAATGTCCCAGCCAAGGATCTCGAACGTGGTTATCCCGTACTTTTGTGCGTCGGCTGCGAGCCTTGGCAGTTCAGAAAATCGATGAATGATGGCATCTTCGGAGTTCGACAGAATGATAGACTGCCAAGCATTTTCTTGACGCAGCCAGCCGCGGGGACGCGCGATCTTGAAGTGCTGATCGTACCATCCGCGATAAATTGAGCTGGCCCGGTGCCAATCTCCGCTGTGCACTTCGAACGCCACGGGTCCCGCTTGAAACGTACCGGTGCCCGCGTAGGGGAAATTCACCCACCCCATAGTCAGGCCGAGCGCTTCTTCCGCCGGCAACTCAGTGCGCAAAGGCCAGTTATCTCGCACGCTGGCACTCTTGCTGAAAGGCCGCAGCTCAAAATAGAGCGCTGACAAACGTAATTCCGAATCCTGATTCGCGTAGTAATATCCGATCTTAGCTTGGGGGCTGAAAACGCTCATCCATCCCATGGTCATGTTTCCTGGATATAGGAAACCGTTAGCGTCGTAGCGTATGCCCAGGTTCCCACCGCCGTAACCACCGGATGGAAACCGGCGAAAAAGATGCGGAGCTAGATTGGAGTTCTCTCCAGGAACGACCGATTCAGTATCAAGGCGATTGTCAATTCCCTGTTGTCCGCCGATGATCCCGTACATCACCTCCGCTAGTTTCCGAGCGGTGCGATTTTCCACTTCGATGGAAAATAACATTTGCTGATTTACCGCCCGGATCTGATACCTCACTTTGACGGGAATCCTCTCCCGATCATTTTGAAGTGAATCGTAAACGCAGATGACCCCGTCAGGAATGGACTCGAATCGGCTCACATGCTGATCCCGGCTGTTGAAATAGTTGGCCTCATGGCCAATATCTGGCACCAGCAACCGAAAGTTCTCTCCGAGGCGTGGTTCGCCGATCACTTCGAGATTTGGATCCTTCCAGCGCAAGCCGACCAAATCTCCAGTGCCCTCAGAAAGGTGCAACGTGGCCGCGGTCGTATCGATTGTTCTGATTTGGGCAGTCGCAGCAACGGCGACGCAGAATAGAGCAGTAGCGAGAGCTATAAATCGAATGAAGAACCGCATGGCACGAACTTTGTCGTTTTTCATAAGCGAGGCTGCTCTCGGTGTCCGGATGTCATCGCGATCTTACCGCAGTCGTCTACGAAGTAACCGTCAATCGGTATGGCCATTTCCGGATAGAGCAAAGAGGGTTGTGAATCAGGAGCACCTAGCAGAATTCATTTGCAGCATGATGGAAGAGATGCTGAACGCGATGCTCGATACGGAAGCGGATTGTTATGCCCGGCCGAGTGCTACGAGACAAAACTGCTCTGCCTCCAGGACGAGTTCGCCTTTCGAGCTGGCAACCTCCGCTGTCGCTCCTTGAAGCTTGCCCGGGTATGAACTACGAGTTGGTTTGGCCTTTCGGCCCTGGTCGAAATCGATTACACCATCTTCGAACAAATAGCTTGCAGGACTGCTGGCCATTGGAATCCGTTGCGCTAGAATTACACGGATCCGGCAATCATTTGGAGAGATTCGGCCTTGGCAACTTTTCGCCTGACGTATTGCATGCAGTTTGTTTTACTCGGTCTTTTCACGCTGAGCTATCCGGTTGTGCTGCTCGCACAAGAACCGGCGTCGCTAGGGATTATGCCGATTCCGGCCAACGTGACCCAGGGTGAAGATCGCTTTGTTATTGACGGAAGTTTCGGTATTGCACTTGAAGGCTTTCGGGAACCACGTCTTGAGCGAGCACGGCAGCGCTTCCTCGACTTACTCTCGCGGGAAACGGGAATTCCCCTGTGGCGCCAAGCCGTCCTCAACCCACCGCACTTTTTCGCGCGAACTGGGGGACCGAGTGCGACTGTACAGCAGCTTGGCGAGGATGAATCCTACCATCTCGAAATCGGTGCCACAAATGTCATATTGCGCCTAATCCCCTCGGCGTTCTGCGAGGGTTCCAAACTTTCCTTCAACTAGTGACCATCACTCCAACCGGTTTCAGCGTTCCCGCGGTGACGATTGACGACAAGCCGCGTTTCCCCTGGCGCGGACTTCTCATCGACTCCGGTCACCGGTTTGTGCCCATCCCTGTCCTCAAGCGCAATCTGGATGGCATGGAGGCGGTCAAACTTAACGTTTTCCATTGGCGCTTTGCAGACAATCAGGGTTTCCATATCGAAAGCAAAAAGTTTCCGCTTTTGCAGGAAAAGGGCTCAGGCGGCTTTTACTACTCCCAGAACGAAGTCCGGGACGTCGTTGCCTACGCCCGCGACCGCGGAATCCGAGTAGTCCCGGAATTCGATATGCCCTGCCACACGACCTCGTGGTTTGTCGGTTACCCCTATCTCGCGAGCGGCAAAGACCCCTCTCAGAGTTCCGCTATCGATCCCGCCCGCGGAACGACTTACAACTTCCTGGACGCATTCATTGGCGAGATGGCTGCGCTATTTCCGGATTCCTACTTTCACGCAGGCGGAGACGAGTGCGATCCGAAAGAATGGGAAAACAACCCGCGGATTCAAGAATTCATGAGGACGAATGCGATTACAGATGGCCCGGCCCTTCAGGCGCTATTTACAAAAAAGGTTCAAAAGATCATCGCTGACCACAAGAAGATCATGGTGGGATGGGACGAGGTTTTGCGACCCGATACTCCTAAGGACGTTGTGATCCAATCCTGGCGCGGACCAGAATCGCTCGCACAAGCGGCCCGCGGTGGATATCGCGGCGTGCTTTCATCGGGCTATTACATCGACCTCAACCAGTCAGCGGCGGAGCACTATCTGGTTGATCCACTCGGTGCTGGCGCGTCCGCACTTAGTGCGGAACAAAAGAAGCGCATTCTTGGCGGCGAGGCCACCATGTGGACCGACATCGTCTCTGATGAAAACATGGACAACCGGATTTGGCCCCGTACTGCCGCCATTGCCGAACGCCTGTGGTCAGCTGAACAGATACGGGACATCGACTCGATGTACCAGCGGCTTCGAATCGTATCGCAGAAACTTGTTTACTACGGCCTCCGCCACCGACTCATTACCGAGGAGATGCTGGAACGCATGAGCGGAGAGTCTGATCCAGAGCCGTTGAAGGTCCTTGCGGCGGTAGTGCAGCCTCCACGGTTGTATGAGCGCCAGGACTTGCGGATGTTCACGGATTTTACGCCCTTGAATCGTCTTGACGATGCGGTTCAACCGGAAAGCGATACGGCGCGGGAGTTTAATGAAATCGCAAAGCGAATCAGTTCAGGGCGTGCAACGCCCGAGGAGTGGCAGCGGGCCCGGGCCTGGCTTATCTTGTGGCGAGACAACGATGCCGCGCTACAGCCATTGCTCGCGCGATCGTTTTTGACGAAAGATCTAGCGCCAGTGTCGCATAATCTATCCGAGGTAGCCGCTATCGGCTTGCGGGCCTTAGACGATTTGCAAAACAAGCGGACGGTCACGGGAGAAGATCGGCAATCCACTATCGAATTCTTGAAGCGCTCGGCAAAACCGCAGGCAGTCCTGCTTCTGATGGTGGTTCCTTCCGTAGAGCTGCTCGTAGAAGCAACAAGAACCAACTAGCTTTCGCGTACAATCACGATTCGTGTCAGTTGTGAGGCAAGGTCGTAACCATAATTAACGACTACGCCATTGGGAAAAAGTAAGGCTTGTTCGGCGTCGGGCATTTCGAATGACGCACACCTACTTGCAGCGACGAAACATTTTGGCGTGGAAGGAATGAACGTGATTGGCCAAGCGCCTTAGAAATTGGGCACACCCTTTAACAAATCGCAGGCCTACGAGCTACAAAGCCTAGGCGTCGCCTTTGGAGATGTGCTATCGAGTGAGCTTCCGTTGCAATGGATGATGGTAACAGACGAGTATGGCACTGATCCGACGCTCCGCTTTAAGAACACTAGTGTGCAAATCAACGCGCTCACCATGATTTCCAAGCGGATTGA
>DATFQQ010000407.1:0-7490 GCA_035264195.1 Candidatus Sulfotelmatobacter sp.
GGCATTGGAATCGGCGGCGAATGGGCGCTGGCGGGCACATACGTCGCCGAAGCCTGGCCTGAAGACCGCCGCAAGATGGGCGCCGGATATCTGCAGACTGGTTATTACGCGGGCTTTTTTCTGGCTTCGGCTCTCAACTACACCGTTGGAGCACACTTTGGCTGGCGGGCCATGTTCTGGTGCGGCCTGACGCCCGTCATCGTGGCCTTTGTGGTTCTTTTCCGCGTGAAGGAGCCCGAGCGGTGGCAACAAAAGACCAAATTGAAAACCGCCGGCGGCCTTTCGTCTCTGCGCACAATCTTCCGTTCTCCTTACACAGGGCGCACCGTGGTCAACACCGTCTTGTTGGCATCGGCCATCTGCGGCCTGTGGGCTGCTGCAGTCTACGCTCCGACGGCGATAATCGACCTAGCGAAACGTGCCGGCATGTTGCGGCCGCAGGCCGTACGCATGTCTTCCATCGGCATGGGATTGCTGTCGATAGGGACCATCCTGGGATGTCTAGCGGTTCCCCCGTTGGCGGAACGCTTTGGTCGCAAGCGCACCCTGACCCTTTACTTCGTCGGGATGGCGGCATGCATCCTGCTCAGCTTTAGCTGGGCGTTTTACCTGTCCGAAGGACTTCGTCCGTTTATCGTGGTGCTGTTCTTCTTAGGCTTCTTTGGCGGCAACTTCGCCGTCTTCAGTCTTTGGCTACCGGAGCAGTACGACACCGCGGTGCGGGCGACCGCGTTTGCGTTTGCGACTTCTTTCGGTCGCTTCATTGCCGCAGGGATCAACTTTGCGCTGGCCGCGCTAGTCGGCCGAATGAGCACTCTCGGCAAGCCGGTTGCGTTCACAGCGGTTGCATTTGGGATCGGCCTGCTCGTCATTCCCTTCGCAGTGGAAACCCGAGGAGAAGTACTTCCCGACTAGCATGACGTGGTGGGCGCCGAGATTGAACAGGGTCAGCGTCTATCCGCGATTCGCGGTCGGATGACGGGCAACACGGAAGTTATCCTTGCCCCACGCAGGGCGTGGCGACCGTCACTTGGGCGTGCAGTCCGCTTACTGTAAAGGTTCCTGTGCCGTTCAACTGTGAGGGGCGTTTTCGTCTCGGAATTCACGATGGAATTTTCGATCAAGCTGCTCGAGTTTTCAGTAGCGGCGGCAGATGGTCACGCGTCCAGGGAGCGGCTTGTTCGTAAGCATACGCCAGTTGCAGGACGGCCAGATCGGCGTTGTGCTTGCCAATCACTTGCATGCCCATGGGCAAACCCGTCGGCCCGAAGCCGACGGGCACGCTGATAGCGGGCAGATCGGCCATTGTTGCTGGCAGAACCACTTCCATCCAGCGGTGGTACGTGTCCATCTTCTTTCCATTGATTGCCGCTGGCCAATGTATTTGGGCGTCGAAGGGGAAGACCTGCGCACTCGGGAGAAGAAGGTATTCGTATCGAGTGAAGAGTTTTTGAAGCGCGCGATACCAATCCGAACGGACCTGCGACGCGTTCTGGAATTCCACGGCTGTGATGTTGAGGCCGCCTTCAATTTCCCACTGGATTTCAGGCTTGAGCTTGGCTCGTTTTTTCGGATCGTTGTAGAGCGTGGCGAGGCCACCGGCGCTCAAGGCGTGGCGAAGGGTCAGCCAGGCACTCCAGAGTTGTTCCATGGAAAAATCCGGGAGCGCGGGTTCGACGATGCAGCCGGCGGATTCGAAAGCAGAGAAGGACTTCTGGCAGAGCCCCAGAATTCCAGGCTGCATTTCGAGATAGCCGTCGAAGTTGCCCAGCCAGGCGATGCGCGTGCCGCGAAAGTCGCGTTTGAGAGATTGGGCGAAGATGGCAGAATCCTGCTCGATGGAAAAAGGGGCGCGTGGGTCCGTCCCGGCCATCACGCTCAGGAGCATCGCGACATCGGGAATCGAGCGGCCCATGGGGCCTTCGACACTCAGGGTATGGAGAAACAGTTCACTGCCGAGGCTCGGCACACGGCCGTAGGAAGCGCGAAAACCAAAAACATTGTTGAAACCCGCTGGATTGCGCAACGAACCCATCATGTCGCTGCCGTCGGCCACGGGCAACATGCGCAGGGCCAGGGAAACAGCGGCGCCACCGCTACTGCCTCCGGCGCACTTCGTCTGATCATAGGCATTCAGGGTCGTGCCAAACACGGGATTGTAGGATTGCGAACCGAAACCCAATTCGGGGACGTTGGTTTTGCCGATGAGAATGACACCCGCGCGGCGAAGGCGCTCGACAAAGATCTCGTCGTGATCGGGAACTGAATCGAGCAGAGGCGAGCCCTGGCTGGTACGAATTCCCTTGGTGGGCGCGAGATCTTTCACCGCGTGGGGAAAGCCGTGCATCCAGCCAAGAATTTCGCCGCGTGCAAGTTGGGCATCACGCTCTTTGGCCTGCTGCAAGAGCAAGTCGGCCGGCTGCAGAGAGACAATCGCGTTGACTTTGGGGTTCAAGCGGTCGATGTGAACGAGATAGGTTTGCATCACTTCGACGCACGAGACTTGTTTGGAACGGATTTTTTGCGAGAGATTCAGGGCGTTGAGGGAAACGAGCTCGGGAAGCTCGGTTGCTGTGTTCGCGATTGCACGTGAGGGTGCCGCGAGTGGGCCGAGCATCGTTACTCCAGTGAACGAGCCGGCCTGGGCGAGAAACTCTCGCCGAGTCACGCCCGGCGCGCCGTCCTCGATTTGACGTTTCAGCTGGATCTCCATGTTGGCCTCCCGTCCGAGAGGACATCTTCGTTGCGGCCCTGACTCTAACACAAGGTTAACGACGACTACGGATGCGCTCCGGTGTCGCAAGAAAGGCCAATCAATTCTTCGTCGAAAATTGGTCTTTGCCGATCTGATTCAAGCAAATGCAATGGATTCGGGCTGGGCGAACGAGACCCCGGGGCCCGCTTTGCGCACCCTGCACATGATTCTCTTGCCTGCCGCAAGCCCCAGATCTTGGACGGTTTTCGCGGGTACGATCAAAGAGACGATGGAAGACAGATCCGAAGCAAAAAGATTAGGGAAGTTAGCGACCGGCCGAACCTCTTGTACCTCAAGCCGAATCGTCCACCATTCCGGAAGATGCGAATGATGCTCAATCTCTCGAATGATTCCCAAAAGCTCAGCCCAGTTTTCAATCGCTTGCACTTGCATGGATAGCTTTCTCGCGGTTGCGTGAGACCGGACCGCCAAGATATTCAACCAGGGTCTTAGCGATTGGCTGGCCCGAGAGTTGCTCGAAATAGCTGTACGCGGGCGCGGGATTGACCTCGAAGCAATAATATTCTCCCTGCGGCGTACGCTTCAAGTCGATGCCGCAAAACACGAGGTTGAGATGGCGGGCGAGGGCCTCGCACTTATCGCGTATCGGCTGTGGGAGGGTGAACGGCTCCATCGTGACTTCCAGTCCATCCTGCGCGGAGTAGCGATAGTCCACCGCTTCGGAATCGATCTTGGTTGCGATGACCGTCTGCGCGATCACATGGACGCGAATGTTTACACCCGGAACGTACGCCTGAAACTGAACTGGAAGAGCGGCGAGCTTTTGCATGTCTTTGAGCATTCCCAGATGAAATTCACGGACAATTGATCTCACGGAACTGATGCTCTTGAAAATGATCCGACGGTGTTGATGGAAGAACTGCAAGACTTCCTCGGCCCGGTTGGTCACAAGTGTAGTAGGAATTCGAAAGCCCGCAGCGCGGATCCGTTGCGCCTGATAAGGCTTAGAGGCGTTTGACAGGGTCGTGCTGGTCCGATTTACAACCCGGCACCGAGCGATCTCCATCCAGTCGTCGAGAGATTCCGCCAAAGAGACGGATTTTCGGAGTGCTAGGGCATCCGGTGGCCGGCGGCCGCACGGCGTATTCTCCGGCAAGAACTGAGGATCCATCATGCGTGTGTACACACCAGAAAAATCTTCCAGCCGCCATTCTTTCTCCTGGATCCAAACCGATCCGGTAGCTTGTACACCATCTAGGCGTAGGGCAGCGTCAAAGTATCGCGAGTCCCGTTGATTCAGGACAACATACGGGATGTCGGCATCTCGAGCTGCCTGGATGGCGAGCGCAAGCGGGGGCTCAGAGGGAATGCCACAAAGCAGAATCATGTGAAAGACATCCGCCTGTGGCAAGTCTCGGACAAATCCTCGAGCAGTTCAACGACGACCAACCGCTCTTCTTCAGACTCGAAGTGCGGACGAGAGTCGAGACCCGAAAATTTCCACAAACCGTCATCTTCGACGCTTTCCACAAAATAGATCCGCGCAATGGTCAGAGCCGAAATCTTCATAAGCTGCAGGCAAGGCCCATGGAGTTCCGATGGAAGCTCTCCCAGAATGCGGTTTCCCACCACGAGAACGCTGGTGGCGCTTTGGCCGACCTGCTCGATGAAGATTCCGCCTGCATTCCGCTGCTCGCCTTCGGACAGAAAGCCGATTTGGCACGGACGTGTCTTGGGCGGCGGCGGAAATCGGCGAAGGCTGGTGGTAGATGCAAAGCGCAAGGTAGGAAGTCCGGCCTCTGCCGCCATCCGCTGTATCGCAAACGGTCGATAGCAGGCTCCACTGAGCCCGGCCGGACATGCGGCGTTGATAACCGGGCAGGGTAAGCTTTCCAGCCAGCTGAGCAGGAGCGCGAACATCTCCATGTTTGCGTATTCGTGATCTGCGGGCGCGCCTTGGCCAAAGCGTCGTAGGTCGACAAAATGCAAGCGATTAAATACCACGCCAAGTTCGTCGCTTTTGATGTCCCAGCCCTCTCGTGTGTGCACTCGAGAGTAGACGCCATCGTCCGAGAGCCTATGAGAGAGCCACTGAGCTTCACCTAGGGACCGGGAAGTCAGAAAACGTACCGAATCATGCGAATGCCTCTGCTGCAAGCTTGAGCAGACGCCTGTCGCTGAGACGTCGCCTAATTCACCCACAATAAGAAAGCGCATCTGACCTCAAGCTTGTCTGCAGGGCCGCTTACGACATGTCCGCGCTATTCCTTTTGCTTCGAGTCGTAAATGCGCTTTGCAGAAGGAGCGCCTTGGCCCATACGCTCGCGCACCGATTGGTAGTCCTCTTCACCCGAGATGGCCCCCTGCGTCAGGTCTGGACGCAAATCGGTTCCGATGAATGGCTGAGCCGGATCGGGTTCGGGCGCCGTGGAGCCCGTTAGCTGCGATACCGCGAACTCAAGATTTTCGACGCGGGTTTGAAGATTTTCAAGAAGGGCTTCAGGCGATGACACCGGGGTTCGTCCGCCCAGGCCACCACCCCCGGGTCTGCCACCTTCGATGAGCTTTCCTTCATTTCGCTTCTCGAGCAGCTTGTCGGCCGGGCCCTTGTCAAACCCAGCGCGCTTATCGATTTGAGGTTTTTCGGGGCGCTTGTCCGGCTGAACCTTGACATCGATAAGTGCTTTGTCCCGGACCACTTCCTTGCGTAGCTTCTCGATTTCCTTGATTTCTTTGATCGATTCCTTCGGCAATTTACAACTTACCGTAACGTGGGCATTCATTACGGCCGAAGAAGCGCTTATGCCTGTCACAGCCACGCAGGTATCTCCACCACTGTAGGACTTTGAGTTTGGATTGGAAGTTTTTGTGAAAGAGGTATTGTTCGACGCGCCCGGATAAGGATCGCCGGCATCGCCACGGTTAAGGTTGTGCTCCATGTCGCGCCTGCCGTCCGCTTGGAGCAGCGCCACTTTGTAATGATTCTCGTCAGTATTTGTGGCGATCGTTTCGTCGATGTGCCAGATCAAGAGGCCGGAACCCGGCAAAGATTGATCAAACTGCTTTTGTTGCCGATTTTCCAAGAGGAAATATTCCGAGCCCGGAGCACCCCCTTTCCACAGGCGGTACACCGTGAGCGAATCCTTCACGTCAGGAACACTCAACGCACCGTTACTGGTTCGATTGTCGACCGAGACCCAAGCTTGATTGGCTTTGCACCAAGCGGAAGGGTGAACCGGGCGGTCGCCGCCACCTCCCCAGCTTCCGCCAGCCATCAGGCACCAATTTCCGATTCCTTGAGATGAATTATCCGTGTCATAGAGGTCAGGAAAGCCGAAAAGGAGGTGCCCCAGTTCGTGGCAGCAGACTCCAATTCGCGCGTCCTCGGGAACTGTGAGATAACCGAATATCTTGGTGTGGTCCACGCTGCGGGCGCCTCCGCTCAATACCCACTTGTGCGACCAAATGTGTCCTGAATTGCCGGTGACCTCGGCGCCAGGCCCTGCATGAATAACGATAAAGGCGTCGACGAAACCGTTGGCGTCGTTATCAAAGGGGTCAAAGTTGACGCCGGGATCCGAAGCCGTGACGGCATCTCCGGCCATCGTTTGCGCGTTGGGCAGAACATTGCCCAAACCAGAAGCGCCGTGCGCGTACTGGGCTAGTGTTTGCGGCATGCGAAAGGGACCAACCACGTCGCCCTGGATATCAACGAGACCGTGGGTCACTTCGGCGTAATACTCCCGAACGCTGCCCGTGGGAAGCACGCCTTGCGAAAAGAAGAGATCGCGATAGTGGGCTTGCGTCTGCGCCATGGCCAAGTCTGAAAAATCAACAAGAACGACAATGACGCGCAAGACTCCACGCAGAGGAGCTCGATCCGCGGCAGCGCTGCGAATGACGCTAAACGGCGTCCCTAGCGGAAATTCTTCAGGGGGAATGATCATTCCATCGTTCAGGCCTGGACTGCGAGGCTCGACAGCGCGAGCCAGAAAGGCGAGTGCGGTGGTGGCGTCACCACGAACTGATTCGAGTTCTTTCTTTAACCTCTGCTGCAGATCCGGATGGGACGCACACGTACACCGTTGCCCGTCTTCGCTAGATCTAGCTGCTTGTTGGATTCGAGAATAGTGCTGCAAAAGAGAAATGTGTCGGGACATGGTCGACTCCTGCTGGATGAAATCTCTCGGGGCATTTCTGCAAGCGCATTGCAAATTATTCGAGTATAGAACCTATATTTATATTTCGAAAAGAGTCAAGTATTCAGCAAGTTCGGCTACGAAATAGCAAATTACGCCACGACTCCGCCGTTGAGGCGTGGCGGTGGGAAGAATTACGATGAACTTCATCACCTGCAGGAAATATAGCGAGCTTTCACCTACCGATCCGAGGAGGTCCCCCCATGGCCATCGATCTTTCTTTTTCTCGGCGTGAATTTCTCAAAGCAACGGGAGCATTTGGAGCCTACAACTTCGCCATGTGGATGGGCGGTTGCGAATCCTGTAATGAAAAAAATCACTCACAGGCCGACGCGGCGCAATATCGCCAATCTCGCCCCTAATGATCCCGTGATCCTCGCGTTCAAAGACGCCGTTCAACAGATGAAAAATCTTCCCTCAACGAATCCACTCAGCTGGTCTGCACAGGTGCAGGTTCATTTTGACCACTGTCCACATCAGAACTGGTGGTGGTTGCCGTGGCACCGTGCCTATCTTCTTTACTTCGAGAGAATCTGTCGCAAGCTCAGCGGCCACGACGACTTTGCCCTGCCCTA
>DATFQQ010000408.1:0-19123 GCA_035264195.1 Candidatus Sulfotelmatobacter sp.
ACGCGCGTGCGATCCACGCCGGTAAATAACATCGCGGCGCTTTGGGCCAGTTGAGCAAACAAGTCCTCCGGCTTCTGCACTGTGAAGTAGAGTTCCAGAAATTGATTGTCCTGATTTCCCTTCAGTCTAGTGCGCATGGGATGCTCGGCCATCAGCCGATTCAGTTCGGCTACGGTTGAATGATGAATAGCGTTACCATCCTCCCAAGCGAGAATCTCTTTCCTCAGGACTTCCCGCAGTGCCCGCGCCTCTTCCAGCATTTGCCGGGCCTCGCCCGATTGACCCCACTCGCTCTGAATGCGTGTCGTCTCACGGGAGCTGAGCAAACCTGCCGCCTGAAACCAGCGCAGAAGAGCGCTGAAGTCCGGAAGCAACTCCATCGGTTCACCGTTCTGGACTGGCCGAGTATTCAGGAAATCAAGTGCCAACTGGTTCCCAAGGAATAGAAAGCCATCCTTCCCGACTGAATCCGTTTCTGCCCTGGCTTTAGCCATATATACGTTCATCTAAAGTGTAACACCAATAATGAATCATTTTACAGGTTAGATAATCTGATGATGTGAGACGCAGCCGTGAGGCGGCAGCGCTGCTGATCGGCGTCCCCAGGTGATTCGACCATATCTTCCAAGGAGGCTCATTTATGACTCGTTACCAATTCGCCAAAGTCGACGGTATCAAGATTTTTTATCGCGAAGCCGGCTCGAAAACCGCACCAACCATTCTCTTGCTGCACGGATTTCCAACCTCATCCCACATGTTCCGCAATCTGATTCCGGCGCTCGCCGATCGATATCATGTCGTGGCACCCGATCTCCCCGGATTCGGATTCTCCGATGCGCCCGACCGCAAGAGCTTCCGGTACACGTTTGAGAACCTAGCCAAGCTCATCGGCGGCTTCACGCAAACGATTGGCCTCGACCGCTTCGCCATCTACGTGTTCGATTACGGCGCTCCCGTGGGACTCCGCTTCGCATTGGCGCACCCCGCACGAATCACGGCCATCATCTCGCAGAACGGCAATGCTTACGAGGAAGGCCTGAGCCAGGGCTGGAACCCAATCCAGAAATATTGGAAGGAACCGACGACAGAAAATCGTGCAGCTCTGCGCGACTTTCTCACGCCTGAAGCGACGAAGTGGCAATACCTTCACGGCGTTCAGGACAAAGCCCTGGTAGCACCGGAATCGTACGAACTTGACTCCGCGCTGTTGGCCCGGCCCGGCAATGATGAAATCCAACTCGACCTATTCCTGGATTACGCCAGCAACGTGGCACTCTATCCCAAGTTCCAGGAGTACTTCCGGACCAAGCGGCCGCCGCTGCTTGCGGTCTGGGGCAACAGTGATCCGTTCTTTCTGCCACCAGGCGCCGAAGCGTTCAAACGTGACAACCCAGGCGCCGAGGTGCATTTCTTCGAAACCGGCCACTTCGCCTTGGAAACACACGCTCAAGAAATTGGAAATGCGATTCGGGATTTCTTAGGTCGGAAGCTGGTCAAGATCGCAGCGTAAGCACTCGGATTAGGATGCGGGACCGCTGAGAAGCGGCCCCGCTTTCCCTCTACACGAACGCGAAACTATCCATACGGACGATTACAGAAGAGAAGAGGAAATCATCATGTCAGTTCTAAAGAATGCCAGCATTGTCGTTGTCCACGGAGCTTGGGCTGATGGATCGAGTTGGGAGCGGGTGATCCGCGCGCTGCAAAAGAACCGGTTCAACGTAGTTGCCGCACCTATTCCACTGACGTCGCTTAGCGACGACGCTGCGGCCCTGAAGCGCACAATTGAGCGAACTCACGGGCCCGTAATTGTCGCTGGACATGCCTACGGCGGCGCGGTTGTCGGGACGGCAACCGATGAGCGAGTGAAGGCGCTGGTGTATATCGCCGCCCTCGCACCGGACCATGGAGAAACAGTTGCACAGGTCTTCTATCGGGACCAACCTCATCCGAACGCGCCCAAGCTTGCTCCTGATGGAGACGGCTTTATCTGGATGCCGGACTCGGGCTTTGAGAACGCCTTCGCTCAGAACGCGACGCCGGAACAGATCAACTTGTGTAGAGCCGTGCAACGCCCGATTGCTTTGAAGAGCATCCAAGAGAAAGTCGATGCTCCTTCGTGGAAAACGAAGCCGGTGTGGTATCTGCTTGCGGAGCAGGATCGGATGATCAATCCCGACACGCAGCGCTTCATGGCCGAACGCATGAAAGCGACGATTCGATCCTTTGCTGTGGACCACACGCCGCTCCTTACCGCGCCGGATAAAGTCGCAGAAGTCATCGTCGAAGCTGCCCAGGCGACGCTTTCCTGATTAACGAACCGACCAAGGAACGCCACGCGCCCAACGCCAATAGCTTGCCAATCAGAAGAGATTGCTGAGCTTCTTGCGTTCATGGTTTCCCCAGCCGCTAAGTGGATGACGGGAGCCTCAATGCGGATGGATGGCGGGGAGATCAAAGGGATCTGAACTCTGTGTGAACTTAGTTGACTCTGAGCGGCAGCAAAGCTGCTCCAAGCACTCGCCCTTGTTGGGGCTCTTGCACGAACGCGATCAGCCTCAAATTTTGTGACTCCGACCCAGATCCGAGATTCACGTGAACGTCTTGCGATAGGCCCTGACCTCGTTTCAAGATACCAACTTTCGTCAGACTTCTGACAACCGAGACGTGCGTCAGCCTGTGTCCCGCATTTTCACCAGAAGAAACTTGCGATTCCGCGCGACTCAGGGCAACAGCAATCTGTACTTCAGCTTCTCGTGCGCCGAAAGAGGGGCCCAAAGCTCCCGTATCGAGATGGACCTGCACGCCAGACGCATCTGCCGATAACAAGGAGAGGTGGACAGAAATCTTCGGCACGGTCAATGCGTTGGCAAACGCTTCATCCGCCAAGGCAGGATTACTGCCGACAAACTCGCTTGAGCCATCGACTACCATTTGCGGAGTGTAGACACTGTCCAGGCCAAAACGTTTGCCGTACAGGCTTTGTCTTTCGCTATAAAGGTGGGCGGAATATGGGTCCTTCCAGCCGATATGATTCCAATAGTCCACGTGCTCGCTGAGGACAATCATCTCTGCTCCCGTAACGGGTTGATGATCGAGCTTTTCCAGAAACCGATCGGCCGGCGGGCAGCTAGAACATCCTTCTGATGTGAACAACTCAACCAAAACGGGAGTCCGACCGTTGACTTCAGAAACAGAGTCCGACCCCGATGCGAGCGTCCATGCTATGACTGACAGAATGACTAACAATGAACCAAACGCGGTTTTGCTTGGCATAGGTATGCTTTCAGTTAAGTCGATGCGCGGTGCGCGAGAAAGTTACGCCCTGCAACCGAAAGCGCGAGAACGCATCATCTTGTCAGGTAGGCATTCGCCAAAGAGTGGAAGAAGTTACAGTGCTTACCTGATTGACATTTCAAGTCACTGCTCTTCGATCAGTAAGGTTTTGTATATGGTTGTCAACCCTGGCATCAAAGGTTTGCACGTTCATCCCGGGGTTCTCGAATGCCTTCCTAATCGAGAGCGACGATCGGTTAACCTTGACCGACGCTTCTCAGAAGATGATTCTGACTTCGAAGCCGTCTCTCGCTGGAAACACTTTCGACTGGGGTCGTTTCCAACGTTCAGGACGACACCGGCGATGGTCATATATCTAGCTGCTGCCTATCTTCGAGTGGAAGATGGGAACTTTGGCCCTACAGATCCGCCCACGCCAGAGTCTTCATTTCGCGTCAGTGTCGCGATGCGGCCCATGCGGTTAGAGGCTTTTTGGGATCAAGAGCGGTGGGTCTCTCACCTTGATCACGGGCGTCATTCGATCTGTTTGGTCGATATGGAACGTAAGCCCACCGTAAAATTCGTCGACCCATTCGAACTGGTGCAGTTTTACGTCCCTCAGACCGCTCTTCGACAGTTCGCACGTGAACACTCGATGCGCCCGGTCGAAGGTCTCAGGATCCCTCCACCTGGTTCATTCGATCCCGTTATTGCGAGTCTTGCATCTGCGCTGCTGCCTGCATTCACCGGCACCGAGGAAGCGAGTGGCCTTTTCATTGATCACGTCCATCTTGCTCTTCAGGCGCACTTGTTGCGCAAGTATGCCGAAATCAGGATCGGAAGCTGCCGGCCCCGCGAAACGCTGACTCCATTACAACGATGTAGGGCCATAGAGATTCTCGAAGCACGAATCAGCGATAACATCACGCTCGCCGAACTAGGAAGCGCATTCGACCTGTCCATGGCGCATTTCGCGCGTGCTTTTAAGAATAGCGTCGGAGAAACACCGCATGTATGGCTCACGAAGCGGCGAGTCGAACGCGCGAAGGAGCTTCTGACGCATACGAACCTGCTACTTCCGGAAATTGCATTAAAGTGCGGCTTCTCCCATAGGATCGGCTTTTCGCGTGCATTTGCGCGCGTCACTGGTATTACTCCATCGGAATGGCGCAGGGAGATTCGTTAACGAAATGTGGTCCAAGGGTTGGCACCGTACCCCCCAGGAAGGAATCAGTCTGCTATTTGAAGTGAACGTGGCTCTTGTCATTGGCGTGTAACCGAACTTGCGCAGGTGTAGCGAAAACGGCGCTTTCTTGATTTTCGAACCCTCCGGATGTGTCTCCCTCGAGTTCGCGCTTGCATCTCATTGCTGACTGATTCATTCCTGAATAGAAGTCTTTGAGAAGAGGCTGATACCCAGGTTTTGAGCATATGCCTGGTACGAGTCAGTTTCGGGAGGCGAACATGGCACGGAAAGCAGAGATGATCTCCGGTACTGCTGCTGTTGCGGTCGCCGATGTGCACGAACCGACCTTCGTGCAGATGCCGGCCATTCCCGAGCTACATTCCAAAGTCGCGCGTGAACGTGAGTTGATCGAGCGCGTTCTGGCGGGTGAGAAGGACCTGTTTTATGAGCTGATCCAGCCCTGTGAGCGTGGCGTATTTCTCGCCGCCGCTTCAATTCTCGGCAATGACGCCGATGCTGAGGACGCGGCGCAAGAGGCGTTTCTGAAGGCATTTCGAAACCTGGCCCGCTTTCGCCTGGAATCAAGATTCAGCACATGGCTGATTCAAATTGCGATCAACGACGCCAAAATGAAGTTGCGAAAAAACCGGCGTCATCTTCATGCATCGATCGAGGCCGGCCAAGAGACAAGCGAAGGCGATTACATCCCAACTGATTTCGCCGATTGGCGCGAGATTCCGAGTGAGGCGCTGGAGCAGAGTGAATTGCGAGAGGCTCTGAATAAGGCGTTAAACTCTCTGCCGCAGAAATTCAGGACTGTCCTTATCCTTCGCGACGTGCAGCAGATGAGCATTGCCGAAACAGCAAAGGTGCTGGGCATTTCGGAAGAAAACGTCAAAACGCGGACTTCGCGAGCTCGTTTGCAGATGCGCGATCTCCTGGCACCCGGATGGGGCGGAGCCCCAGAGAAGGCTTCCTCTAAGTGAAGGGCGAACTGAACTACCAGACGGGATCCTTATTCTTTCGCGAGCTTGGCACGTAAGCGTTGACTGAAGCCTGCGGGTAAATCAAAAGTACGTCGATCTCCGGTGAGCGTAATAGTGTTTCTCAGGCCGTCGTAGACTGCGGTGCAACGCGAGCAACCGGCCAGATGGGCAAGGATTTGCTCTCGTAATTTCGGCGTGACGTCATTGTCGATGTAATTCGAAAGCTCCCGGATCACTTCCAAGCAACTGACGTCCACGACGCCTCCAGTCCAAGACATCACTGCAATCCTACACTTTCTTCAAGCAGATGAGATTCCGTTCCGCCCAAAAAGGTGACAACCTCCTTTCCGTTTTGCTCGCGCAAGTCTGGCCTGCAAAATTCCCGATGCCATCTTGTCACCAAAATATCGGCAGCGAATCGGATGAAAGCGAATGCAAACAGCGTCACAAAACGAATTGGCGGCCGAACCGCAAAGTGGAGACCGAACCTGGCTCCATGGCGCGGTCTTGGCCGCGACGAAGCACTGGCCGGAGTACCTGATAGAGGCCGCCTGCCTGGGACTGTTCATGGTATCGGCATGCAGCTTCACAGTTCTGCTCGAGCATCCGGCTTCAGCAATCCGGCAGAGGCTGTCGAGCGCACTCGTTCGCCGTCTTCTTGCGGGTATTGCGATGGGAGTGACTGCAGTCGCGCTCATCTATTCGCCGTGGGGCAAGCAGTCGGGCGCGCATTTGAATCCGTCTGTGACGCTCACGTTTCTCCGGCTGGGAAAGGTTGAGCCCTGGGACGCAGGTTTCTACGTCGTCGCGCAGTTCATCGGCGGGACCCTCGGCGTACTTCTCAGCGGCTTGATCTGGGGCCATGCGATCGCCGAACAGAATGTTCGCTACGCGGCTACGATGCCGGGCGCACGCGGTACCGGAGTCGCATTCGTTGCTGAAATGGTCATATCGTTCGTGATGATGACCGTGATCCTGAACGTTTCCAATTCCGCACGGATCGCGCGATTTACAGGCGTCATTGCCGGAGCTTTAGTCGCAACCTACATCACGCTTGAATCGCCATTATCGGGTATGAGCATGAGTCCAGCCCGCTCATTCGCATCGGCTTTGCCAGGAGGGCTTTGGAATTCACTTTGGATTTACTTCACTGCGCCGCCGCTCGGCATGATGCTTGCCGCGCAAGTGTATCTCTGGTTGCGGGGCAAGGACGCTGTATTTTGTGCCAAGCTGCATCACGACAACGATAAGCGGTGCATTTTCCGCTGCAACCACAAGACTCTGTTAACAACAATCACTCTCAAGGAGACAATGCAATGAAACGCAAAACGTTGATTTATGGCGCGGGTGTAATTGTGGCAATTGCCCTGTGGGCTGCATTCAGGCCCGAGCGGCTTTTTGTAAATGCGAAAGTCAATGACGCGATGCCCGCAGGCCTTGCGAATGAATCGGAAACCGTACTGGCTTCTGGTTCATTCCACGGCGTAGCCCACAATACTAAGGGCACGGCGAGTGTCTATCAGCTGCCGGACGGAAAACGCATTCTTCGGCTCACCAACTTCGAAACTTCGAACGGCCCGGATGTGCATGTCTATTTCGTAGCTGCCAGCGACGCGAGCGATAGCGACACGGTCAAGAAGGCCGGCTTCCTGGAGCTAGGTTCGCTCAAGGGCAACATCGGCGATCAGAATTACGATCTTCCTTCTGACGCTGACCTGGCGAAGTATCGTGCTGTGACCATATGGTGCAAGCGCTTCAGTGTGAACTTCGGCACCGCACCTCTGAACTCCAGCGGCGCCGCTTCTAGCATGGCTCAGATCCTCGCCTCGGGCAATTTTCACGACGTTGCACATAAAGGCGTGGGACAGGCGACGATTTATCAACTCGACGGCAAGCGAGTGCTTCGGTTTACCAATTTCGAAACGTCAAATGGGCCTGACGTGCATGTCTACCTGGTCGCTACGAAGGATGCCAGCGACAGCGAGACTGTGAAGGAGGCGGGATTCGTGGAAGTTGGCGCACTGAAGGGCAACGTCGGTGACCAGAATTACGAAATATCGTCAAACCTCGATCTCAACAAATACCGTGCCGTCACCATCTGGTGCAAGCGCTTTGGCGTGAACTTTGCGACGGCACCGCTGACAGAAACAGGTACGGCGATGAACGCGAAGAATCAGTAACCGCCTGAATTTTCTGAAGGAGAAGGTAATGAGCCGCGACAACCAGTTTGACGTAATCATCATCGGCACAGGGGCCGGGGGCGGAACGCTTGCGTACCATCTGGCGCCCTCGGGCAAGCGGATCCTCATTCTTGAGCGTGGCGACTATGTACCTCGCGAAAAAGACAATTGGAATCCGAAAGCCGTGAATGTCGATGCGAAGTACAACACGAAAGAGTTGTGGCGCGACCTAGACGGTAAGGAGCTGCATCCCCATACAAACTATTACGTGGGCGGGAACACGAAATTCTACGGTGCAGCATTGTTTCGGTTGCGCAACAAAGATTTCGGAGAGATCCGTCACCACGGTGGAATCTCACCAAGCTGGCCGATCAGTTATGACGAACTGGAGCCGTACTACACGCGGGCCGAGAACCTATACCAAGTGCACGGCAATCGCGGCGAAGATCCTACAGAGCCGCCAGCTGGCAAAACATATCCCTGGCCCGCTGTAAACCACGAGCACCGTATTCAGCAGTTAGCCGACGACTTTCGTGCCGCCGGGCTGAATCCATTTCACACGCCTCTCGGCGTGATGCTCGACGAGAAGAACCCTCGCTTGAGCCCCTGCATTCGCTGCAATACGTGTGACGGCTTCCCGTGCCTGGTGCATGCGAAATCGGACGCTCAGGTGCTATGCATTGACCCGGCAGTGCAATATCCGAATGTCACGCTGCTCACGAATGCGTTGGTGAAGCGTCTTGAGACCGACAGTTCCGGGCGCGAGGTACGTGAAGTCATCGTGGAACGTAATGGCGTTCTGGAGAGCTACTCCGGAAGTATCGTGGTCGTTTCTTGTGGGGCGATTAATTCTGCGGCGTTGCTTCTGCGCTCCGCAAATGATAAGCACCCGAATGGGCTGGCCAATAGTTCAGACGTTGTCGGTCGGCATTACATGGGACACACAAACTCGGTCTTGATGGCGATTTCCAAGTGTCCGAATCCGACGATTTTTCAGAAAACACTTTCGGTGAATGACTTTTATTTCGGTTCGAAAGATTTTGAATATCCGATGGGCCACATTTCTTTCGTGGGGAAGCTCGATGCGATCACATTGCGCGCCGGAGCGCCGGCTATCGCCCCGGGATTCACGCTTGAGTTGATGGCGAAGCATTCGCTGGATTTCTGGCTTACTTCAGAAGACCTGCCCGATCCGAACAATCGCGTGACCATCAACCGGGAGGGGGAAATTGTGCTTACGTACACGCCGAACAATCTCAAAGCGCATGATCAGCTCAAGGCGCATCTGCAAAGGGCCATGAAGCAGAGCACTTGTTCGATTCACGGGCACGAATGCCACCAGGGGCTGTTCGCACGGAGTTTGTACGTCGGCCAGAGAATTCCGTTGGCTGGCGTAGCGCATCAAAACGGCACCATCCGCTTCGGCGGCGATCCCAAGACTTCGGCTTTGGACGTCAACTGCAAGGCGCACGACCTCGACAATCTCTACGTCGTAGACGGCAGCTTCTTCCCATCCAGCGGGGCAGTCAATCCAGGGCTGACGATCATGGCAAACGCCTTACGTGTAGGCGATCACTTGCTGCAACGTTTGCGTGTACCAATCGTTGAGTACGCAGCAAATGGAAGCAAATCAAGTGTGGCGCAGACGGTAATGGGATAAGAGGAGATGCACAGAGCTATTCAATCTAGCACGCCGAAGCTACTGGCGATCAGATGTTTGCTTCTTCTAAGCTTGGTCGCCGGCGTCCGAGCCGCTGCCAGCCCACTGGTTTCGACTGTCGACTCTGTAGACATAACTGTGTCCAACATGGAACGGGCCGTGGATTTTTATTCCCATGTGCTTAGCTTCCAAAACGTTTCCGACACAGAAGTGGCCGGCGAGAACTACGAAGACCTTGAAGGTGTCTACGGAGTTCGCATGCGCGTTGTGCGCATGCAACTAGGAGACGAATTCATCGAGCTTACGGAATATTTGGCGCCCAAAGGCCGTCCTATTCCAGCAGAAGCACGCAGCAACGACCGCTCATTCCAGCACATCGCGATCATTGTCAGCGATATGGACAAAGCGTACGCCTGGTTGCGCCAGAACAATGTCGAGCAGATATCTTCAGCGCCGCAGCGCCTGCCCAATTGGAACAGGAACGCCTCAGGAATCAAAGCTTTCTATTTCAAAGACCCAGATGGTCATCCGCTTGAGATTCTGCAATTCCCGCCGGATAAGGGAGCTGACAAATGGCACCGGCCCTCGGACAAGCTCTTCCTTGGCATTGATCACACCGCCATTGTGGTAGGCGACACAGAAGCAAGCCTGCACCTTTATCGCGATCTGCTGGGCATGCGGGTCGTCGGCGAGAGCGAAAACTACGGCACCGAACAGGAGCATCTGAACAACGTCTTTGGCGCCCATTTACGTATTACATCGTTGCGAGCTGGCTCCGGGCCTGGCATCGAACTGCTTGAATACCTTTCGCCGCGCGACGGTCGTCAGTTTCCAGAGGACGAACATGCCAACGATGTGATCCATCGACAGACGGTGGTGGTAACCAAGAGCGCTGACCACGCGGCTCGGGATTTGTCCTCTAAGGTTAATTTTGTCTCTTTCGGCGTGATTACGAATCAGATGGATAAGCTTGGTTGCAAGAGCGCATTTATCGTCAGAGACCCAGACGGGCACGCTGTCGAGATTGAACAGAAATGAGGACATCGTGAGCAAAGGCATCATCCATAACGTCAGTAACATCGCTGAACTCGACGATCCAGCAGGGGTTAAAAGGCACAATTTTTCAACCGAACAACCAACGGTGGCGGATTTGGTGCTCCCCGGGACCGGCTACAAGTTTTCCGACGAGTTCGCGTGCCTACTCAGAGCGCTGGGTGGAGAGAGAGACTTCAAGTGAAACGGTCGATGACAAAAGAGGAAATACGGCTTTCCGAATCAGCCGCTAGAACCAAGCATTGGAAGCGCTGGGGGCCCTATTTGAGTGAGCGGGCTTGGGGAACGGTTCGCGAGGATTACAGCCCATATGGGAACGCTTGGGAGTCCTTCCCGCACGATCACGCGCGCTCACGCGTTTACCGATGGAACGAAGACGGGCTTGCCGGCATCTCCGATCGGCACCAATACATCTGTTTTGCACTCGCTCTGTGGAATGAGCGCGATCCGATTCTAAAAGAGCGTTTGTTCGGATTGACCGGCAACGAAGGCAATCATGGCGAGGATGTGAAGGAATACTACTTTTACCTCGACAGTACGCCCACACATTCTTACATGAAGTACTTGTACAAGTATCCGCAGGCGGAATTTCCATATACGCAGTTGTCTGAAGCGAACCGCCGTCGCGGAAAGGACCAGCCGGAATTTGAGATGCTCGATACGGGCGTTTTCAATGATGATCGTTATTTCGATGTTCTCGTCGAATATGCAAAGAGCGATGTCGAAGACATTCTGATTAAGATCACGGCTACGAACCGAGGACCTGAAGCTGCTGCGTTACGTTTACTTCCAACGATCTGGTTCCGCAATACTTGGTTGTGGGCCCAGGATGCCGAGCGGCCCGACATGCACCGTGTCGCTGGGGGGATAGAACTGGACCACCCCGACTTGGGCCGGCGATGGTTGTACTGCGACGGCGCACCGGAAATCCTCTTCACGGAAAACGAAACCAATTACAAGCGGCTGTATGGTATCGAAAATCATTGCGCATGCGTGAAGGACGGAATTAACGATTACATCGTGGATGGGAAAAAAGATGCAGTCGCTCTCATGCCAATGGGAACGAAAGCCGCGGCGCATTACCAATTCCAAGTTCCGCCGGGTGGAAGCGCGACTATCCGACTGCGCCTTACCGATGTTGATTTCTCCGGCGTTGCCGAAGCTGCTTTCGACGGTTTCGATCAGCTGTCCAGCATGCGCAAGAATGAAGCGGATGAGTTTTACGCCACAGTCATTCCGCAGGATTTGTCGTCCGACGCACAGAACGTCATGCGCCAGGGCTTTGCCGGGATGCTCTGGTCGAAGCAGTTCTACCACTATGTGATAAAGAACTGGCTCCAAGGCGATCCAGGCCAGCCATCGCCACCCGCAGAACGGAAAACTGGCCGCAACAGCCAGTGGCCGCACCTCTACAACGCCGATGTGATTTCAATGCCCGACAAATGGGAGTATCCGTGGTATGCCTCATGGGACCTAGCATTCCACTGTGTGCCGCTGGCCCTGGTCGATTCTGACTTTGCAAAAGAACAGCTCGTGCTCTTACTGCGCGAGTGGTACATGCATCCTAATGGTCAACTTCCGGCATATGAATGGGCCTTCGCCGATGTGAATCCCCCAGTACATGCCTGGGCTGCGTGGAGAGTCTACAAGATTGACAAGAAACGGAATGGCAAAGGCGATCGCGCATTCCTGGAGCGGGTCTTCCATAAGCTCCTGCTCAACTTCACCTGGTGGGTGAACCGCAAAGATGCTGAGGGAATGAACATTTTCCAAGGTGGTTTCCTGGGGTTGGACAACATCGGCGTGTTCGATCGCAGTGCTCCATTGCCGACCGGCGGATACATTGAGCAGTCCGATGGAACCAGCTGGATGGCTATGTACACGCTCAACCTGCTGGCTATAGCGCTGGAACTCGCGAGTGAAGATCCTGCCTACGAAGACGTGGCCAGCAAATTCTGGGAGCACTTCGTATACATCGCCCGTGCGATGAATCATCGCGGAAACGACGGCATGGGACTGTGGGACGAGATGGACGGCTTCTTTTACGATGTTCTGCGCTTTCCCGATGGGCGCAAATATCCAATGCGGATTCGGTCAATGGTTGGACTGATTCCTTTATTCGCGGTTGAAACACTCGAACCCGAACTGCTGGAACGCTTGCCTGGATTTAAGCGGCGTCTTGAATGGTTCATCGACAATCGCCGAGATCTGATTGGGAACGTTGCCTGCATGAGAAGCCCCGGCAGGGGTGAACGAAGATTGCTCTCGATAGTGGACCGCGATCAACTTCGTCGCGTGCTGCAATTCATGTTGGATGAGAACGAGTTTTTATCGCCATATGGAATTCGTGCCCTCTCACGTTATCACAAAGACAATCCGTACACGCTCTCAGTGAACGGTAACGAGTATCGCGTGGATTACGAGCCGGCAGAATCCAGCACTGGCCTGTTTGGCGGAAATTCCAACTGGCGCGGACCCATCTGGTTTCCGGTGAATTTTCTTCTCATCGAATCGTTGCAGAAGTTTCATCATTACCTTGGCGACGATTTCAAAGTTGAGTTCCCGGCACGGTCAGCAAACATGCGCACGTTGTGGGATGTCGCTGCCGAGCTTTCGCGCAGACTTTCGCAGATTTTCCTACGGGATGAGAAAGGCGAGCGGCCTGTCTATCGGGGTATTCAGAAATTCCAGTCTGATCCCAACTGGAACGACCTGATTCTTTTTCACGAGTACTTCCATGGCGACACTGGCAGAGGTGTAGGTGCAAGCCATCAGACCGGCTGGACTGGTCTCGTGACCAAAACGCTCCAGCAGAGTGGCGAGCCACGCGAGAAGCGCGAGCGAATTGGTGCGGTGTTCGCTGACTGAGTTCAAGATCAATGTTCACACGGAGAAATCAAATGAAAGCTATAAGTGTATTCCCCGGAAAGCCCAACAGCGTTCACCTCGCTGACCTAAACAAACCTTCGGTCGATGAAGTGCCGAGTGGGCGCGGCGTTCTGGTCAAAGTGTTGCGCGTCGGTGTCGATGGAACTGACAAAGAAATCAATGCCGCGGAATACGGGGCCGCTCCTGCGGGATTTGACTTCCTCGTCATTGGCCATGAAGGTTTCGGCCGGGTCGAGGCTGTTGGCACGAATGTCAGCGAAGTGAAGCGCGGCGACTATGTGGTGGCTACCGTACGCCGCCCAGGCCGGAGCATTTACGACTTGATCGGCACCAACGACATGACTACCGACGACACTTACTTCGAGCGTGGAATCAATCTGCGTCACGGATTTCTAACCGAGTATTACGTGGACGACGCTGAATTCATCGTCAAGATACCACAAGGATTGAAGCGCGTCGGCGTGTTGCTTGAACCGTTCACCGTGGTCGAGAAAGGCATTCACCAGGCGTACGAGATCCAGCGTCGCTTGAAAGTGTGGCGTCCGCGACGCGCCGCAGTGATGGGCGCTGGCACCATCGGACTCCTCGCGACGTTAGCTTTACGTCTTCGAGGCATTGATGTGACCACCTTTGCTCGGAATCCCAAGCCCAATTTGAACGCTGAACTGGTCGAAGCACTGGGCGCACGGTATGTAATTACGCAAGAAGTGCCGATCATTGAGGGCGCGGAGAAATTAGGGCCGTTCGATTTGATCTTCGAAGCAACCGGCAACTCCGGCGTGGTCTTCGATAGCATGCAGGCGCTTGGAAAGAACGGTGTTCTAGTGCTCTCGAGTGTTACTGGCGGCGATCGCATGGTTCAAGTCCCAGCGGATCGTATCAACCTGAACTTTGTACTAGGAAACAAGGTGATGGTCGGCACCGTGAACGCCAATCGTGAATACTTCGAGAATGGAGTTCGCGATATGTCGCAGGCAGAGGCCGAATATCCGGGATGGCTGGGCCAATTGCTGACGGATCCTGTGCCTGGACTTGAAAACTATGCAGAGCTGTTCAAAAAGCTCACGAACCCGAATGGATCAATCAAAGTGTTCTGCGAGGTAGCGGAACTCTAATCGTTAGGTTGCGGCAGGGATGTTGGAGAAAACTTGGTGGCTTCCTCAAAGAAAACTCGGATTCTGATTCTAGGGGGCGGTTTTGCCGGACTACATGCGGCGATTCACCTCGATGACACACTCGCGCGCGATCCCGAAGTAGAGATCACGCTCGTGAACCGCGACAATTTCTTTCTGTTTACGCCGATGCTGCACGAGGTCGCAGCCAGTGATCTCGATCTCACGAATATCGTCAATCCTGTACGAAAACTTCTGAAGAGAATCAACTTCTTCGCGGGAGAAGTTGAATCGATCAATCTTGAACGGAAGATCGTGACTGTCTCTCACGGTTTCGACCACCATCATCACGATATTCCCTACGATCATGTGGTCATCGGGCTGGGCTCAATCACCAACTTCTTCAACCTCCCTGGCCTTGAGCAACGAGCGCTGACGATGAAGTCGCTCGGTGATGCGATTCACTTGCGCAACCGATTGATCGCGCACCTCGAAGAGGCGGACACTGAGTGCTGCGCTGATGTGCGCCGTCCGCTGCTGACTTTCGTTGTAGCCGGCGGAGGCTTCGCCGGGGTCGAAACTATCGCCGGCATTAACGATTTCGTTCGCGAGGCAGTCGGTTTCTACCCTAACCTGCGCGAAGATATGCTTCGGGTCGTGCTTGTGCATCCGGGCAAAGTGATTCTGCCGGAGCTCGGAGAAAAACTCGGACGCTACACGGAGAAGAAACTTGCGAAACGCGGCGTCGAGATTCTGGTAAACACCCGCGTGACAGCTGTCAAGGAAACCGGAGTCCAGCTGAGCACTGGGGCGGAGATCGAAAGCAAAGCACTGATTTGGACAGCCGGAACATCGTCCAATCCTGTCATCGATTGTCTTCCTTGCGCAAAAGAACGCGGCCGTTTGAAGGTGGATGAGATGCTGCGTCTTCCCGACTGGCCGGGAGTTTGGGCGCTAGGTGATTGCGCGCTGGTACCGGATAGCAAGACCGGACAATATCATCCCCCGACAGCTCAGCACGCGCTGCGCGAGGGAAAAACACTGGCAAGGAATCTTATTGCGTCTGTTCGCGGTGGGGATCTGAAACCATTCTCATTCACCACCATCGGTCAGCTCGCGGCAATTGGGCGGCGTACGGGAGTGGCAAATATTCTGGGTATCAATTTTTCGGGATTCATCGCCTGGTGGATGTGGCGAACGATTTATCTGAGCAAGCTTCCGCGTTTTGAGAAGAAGCTTCGCGTCGCTTTGGACTGGACTCTTGATCTTCTCTTTACCAAAGATCTGGTGCAGTTCCAGACGTTCCGTGCGCCGATTATCTCGCATAGGGATGACACGGAAACGATGGCCGGCTCACGTCCATCAGATCCAGCTGCTGCTTCTCTGAGGGCTGTGTCATGATCCGCTTCGGCAAAGATGTTTGCTGCAACCTCGATTATGGGCTTCGCCGGGAATGGCTGGAGACCAATGGAATTGGCGGGTTCGCCTCGAGCACAATCAACGGATGCAATACACGCCGATACCACGGGCTCCTGGTCGCTGCAACCAAACCGCCGGTAGGCCGACTCGTTCTATTGTCGAAGTTTGAAGAAACTCTAGCGGTCAACGGCCGCGCATACCAGCTCAGCACCAACCGATACCCCGGCGTGGTGCATCCGCAAGGCTTCCAGTTTCTCACGCAATTCCGACTTGATCCGTTTCCGATTTTCACATTTAGCGTTGGCGGCGTCGAAATTGAGAAGAAGTTGTTCATGGTGCAGGGCGAGAACACAACCATTATTAAGTATCAATTGGTCAATGCTCCAAGTGCGGTCCACGTGCAGCTAGAGCTGCGTCCGTTAATTGCTTTCCGCGACTATCACAGTCTCACTCACGAAAACGGCGCAATCAACGGCAGAGTTGATACACAAATGGAGTTGATCAGTGTTTCACCCTATGCCGGACTTCCTAGTTTTTACCTCACAAATGACGCCGCCGAGATTGAAAGCTCGGGCAACTGGTACCGCAATGTCGAGTACGACGCTGAACGCGAGCGCGGCCTTGATTTTCAGGAAGACTTATTCAATCCATGTGTACTTCGTTTCGACCTCAACCAGCGGCCGACAGCTACGCTTATCGCATCGACCGAGCGCCAGAATGTCGGTGCTGCCGAGCAGTATGAGCATAACGAAATCGTCCGCCGTCGTCAGATCGCGGAGCACGCACCTGTCAAGGACGATTTCGTAACTTCGCTGACTACGGCTGCAGATCACTATATCGTTTCTCGCGGCGAACAGAAGAGCGTGATTGCCGGATACCACTGGTTTAGCGATTGGGGCCGCGATACGATGATTGCTCTTCCCGGGCTCACGCTTCCTACTGGACGGTTCGAGATCGCGCGAAGTATTCTGCGCACGTTTGCGCAACACATTGATCAGGGCATGTTGCCGAACCGTTTTACGGACGCCGGAGAAACCGCCGAGTACAACACTGTCGATGCGACCTTGTGGTTCTTCGAAGCTGTTCGCGCCTACTACGCGTACACAGGCGATTTGGCATTCGTACAGCGGGAGCTTTACCCAGTTCTCACCGACATCATCAAGTGGCATGTTCGCGGCACTCGCTACGGAATAAAGCTGGACGCGGCAGGTTTGCTCAACGCGGGCGAGCCGGGCGTGCAGCTGACCTGGATGGACGCAAAGGTCGGCGATTGGGTCGTCACGCCGCGACATGGGAAGCCAGTAGAAGTTCAGGCACTCTGGTACAACGCAATTCGCACTATGGAAGACTTTTCGGCACGCACTGCCGACGAAACCAGCCGGAAGCGATACAGCAACATGGCAGCTCTCGCAAAATGGAGCTTCAATCGCCTGTTCTGGAATGACGGGGGCGGCTACTTATATGACGTCGTGAATGGTGGCGCTCCTGACGCGAGTATTCGTCCGAATCAGATCTTTGCAGTCAGCCTGCCATATTCCATGCTGAGTCCTGAGCGAGCAAAGCGGGTTGTTGCTATTGTGCAGGAACAGCTACTGACGCCTTACGGGCTCCGCAGCCTCGCCCCAAGTGACCCGCAATATCACGGCCTTTACACCGGTGATGGCACCAGCCGTGATGGCGCTTATCACCAGGGCACGGTTTGGCCGTGGCTTATGGGGCCTTTCATAACTGCATATATGAAGGTAGAAGAGGGAAGCGATGCTGCACGCATGCAAGCCGAAAAGTGGTTATCAACATTGAAAAACCATCTGTGCGATGCCGGCCTGGGACACATTTCGGAGATTTTCGATGGCGATATGCCACATCAGCCCGTCGGCTGCATTGCGCAAGCCTGGAGCGTCGCGGAAGTACTTCGGGCTGTAGCGGAGGATGTTCGCGGTATTCGACCTCAGCGACCAGCGGCTCTACTCGAGTCGGTTGGTCTGGTGGTTTAACCTACATGAGAACGCAATTCTCCCAGTATGAGAGGAGACACGAGTGGATCGCCGAGTTAGCGCTGGGTACCGCAGCAGTGAGGTTTCCGACGACTATCTTCTGTTCAGCGATCCAGGTCAGGGGCAGGGTTCGGGCAAGCGGTTCGCTCTCATTGGAGTTGAACCTTTAAGGCGGGTGCGTAGTTCAGCTGGTTAGAACGCCTGCCACGCAGGAGGCCACGGGTTCGAGTCCCGTCGCTCCCGCCAAATTAGGTTTGCTTGCGCAGAACTTAGTTTTTGATCAGCCGAGCTTTTGACGGACGCTCTTAAGGATCTCGTTCGAGAGCCGCTGATCTTGTACGGCGCGAGCCAGCACTATCCCACCCAGCATCGCGGCTGTCTGAAAGATGGCTTCTTTCCGGTCTCCAGCTTCCGCTGAAAGAATTTCCTCTAATCCTTTTTCGAACGCAGCTTTGAGTTCAGGAGTCGAGCGAGCCACCTCCTGGGCCAATGCGGCCATAGTGCAGCCGTCACCGGGATTATCTCGGTGCCGTGGACTCAGATACCGGTCAGCATATGATCCTTTGTTTCTCACGTCCTTGTTGCGCTCCACACGCTCTAATGAGACCTTCTGGCCGTAAGCGACGGCTGCCGCTTGAAGTTCTTCCTTCGAAGCGAAATGAGCATAGAAGGCGCCATGGGTCAGGCCTGCGGCCTTCATCACTTCGTCCACGCTTACGTTCTCAAATCCTCGTTCACGGAATAGGCGGGAAGCCTCCTTCACAATCCGTTCATGTTTTGCGGCAGTTTCTTCGACGGGATAGCGCATAACTTTTTTCTGCATCCTCCATCTATGATGGTCATCATATCACATATATGATGGACATCATAGTTGGTGCCAATCAAAAAAGGAGGCTCTATGAAACTGACAGGGAAGAAGGCTCTTATTACCGGCGGCAACAGCGGCATCGGTCTGGCCACAGCCCGTCTTCTCATTGCGGAGGGCGCGCAGGTCGCAATCACGGGGCGCGACCAGAAGACATTGGATGAAGCCGTCGTCGAACTCGGACCCAATGCGCGTGGCTACCGCGCTGACGTAACCGTTGCAGAAGATCGCAAGCGGCTGTTCGCAACCTTGGCAAACGATTTCGGCAAACTTGACATCGTCTTTGCGAATGCCGGCATCTCCGGCTGGACACCTACCGGCGCGACCGACGAGGCCATTTTTGAGAACGTGATTCACACTAACAGTCGCAGTGGGCCCGCGCTTACTATGAGCAACAACGCCAACGGGGCAAGGGACACCACGCCGCGGTGCGGGCACTGGCCTTCAAATGGATCCGTGTTGCATTCCGTTGCTGGAAAAACGGGGTCGCCTATGACGAGAGC
>DATFQQ010000409.1:0-3050 GCA_035264195.1 Candidatus Sulfotelmatobacter sp.
CGTCAGGCGGATATTGCGGAAATGGCCCCTGATTCAAACGGTCAGTTAGTTGTGGACCTGAGCCAAAATCATACTTTCCCCAAAGATGGGCGGGTACTTTTCCTTCTGCTTTCCCACGTGCAAGTTCTCCGGCCAAGGCGACTGCGACTGTGCTTTTCAGGAAATCTCTACGCTGCATCGTGATGTTCTCTTCGGGTTTCGATCAATTCAGCCACGGGCAACCTCAACCTGAGCACTGAAGTATAGCCTTCTGGGCGAGGTCAATGAGTGATAACCCCTGATTTCAGAAATTGACTTCCGAGTTGCTCGTAATCCGCTAAGTGCCGTGCTCCGCGCTTAGTCACGAATACTTGACGATTTAGCTCCAGGAAAGAACTAGGGGAAAACGCAGAATTGCCAACCCACCGTTTCGGCAGGCAGCAATTCCCGCACGCGGACGGAAAAGACAGGCGGCACCGCTTGCGAGTATGCACTCATGTTTGTTCAGATGCAGATCGACTACGCTTCAATTCCAGTGGTGCGAGTGCGACCAGATCTTCTGGATGTCGAACTTCACTCCGCGGCACAGAAAAATGATTTTTCCGTTCTCCTCGCCCATGCCAAAGCGGTTGTAGTGCTCGAATGCCTGGTAGGACGCGCAGTTGTCACGCACGTCGTTTTCGCTCCATTCAATTACTATCAAGTTTTCGTACACCTGCGGCGGAGGGCCCCAATACCAGTGATTCTGGTGTCGTGAATAAGCGGTGGGCAAACCGTATTGTGGTCCGAAGAGATTGACTGCGCCAGCTTCTCCGTAGTTCCCGGCCCATATTCCCGTTTTAGCGCGCTCCTCTGGCGGCAGCGAATTGTAGACGCTCGCGATTTCCCGGACCATATCCGGCCATCCGAACTGGTCGGCTATCGGCTGGATCAAAAGCGACTGCATGTGCACCTCGGCCTTGGCGGGCTTGAGTCCGAGCCTGTTCTGATATGCCAGCACACGCTCCGGAGGTAATAGCCAGATCGACATGGGCAGAAACGGCGCTGTCCCTAGGACAATCACGATCACCACGGCCACGCGCGTCCACGCCGGACGATTGGCCAGCCACCTCCCGATCACAGTTGCTCCGGCGGCGAACGCGACGGGATAGATCGGGAAAACGTAATAATTCTTACCGTGCGCGACTTCCATCAGCACGAAGAAGACCACGAATGTGAGACCCAAAACGCGCCAGCGCCGTTCGCGTATCAACCAGATCACTCCGGTCAGCCATACGGGCAGCAAGATCGGATGCATGTCGAGGATCTGCTCTTTGACAAAGGCCAGCGGCGGCAGAATCACGTTCTTGCCCTCGCGGCGCACATTCGCCAGGTCCTCGACAGTCGGGAAATGGTGATTGATCTGCCACACAAGGTTCGGGAGGAACAGGGCGATCGCGATCGCGCCGGCGATCCAGATCCAACGCCTGGCGAATTCGCGCCGCTGTGTCAGTAGCAGCGCGACGGTGACAGCGAACCCGAATGACAACGTTGAATGCTTGTTCTCCAGCCCGATGCCGCAGAGCACTCCGAACCACAGCCAGAGCCGTGAGTCACCCGTCCGCAGGATTCTTGCGACGACCAGCAACGCGCCGGTCCAGATCAGCGGCTCGACTGCATTCATCGTCATTATGCTGTCCATGATCAGCATCGACGGGCAAAGTAGGATCGGCAATCCCGCGAGGAATTGGCCGTAACGGTTCGCGCCGAGTTCGCGGGCCAGGAACATCGTCGTCGCAACGACGGCCGTTCCCGCCAGAGCAGGGATCATCCGCAGCGCTGCGAGCGAGCCTCCGAGCAATAGGGCGACCTTCGCATAGACCGCAATCAGCGGCGCAGCATCGACATAACCCCAATCCAGGTGACGAGCCATGTCGAGGTAGTACAGTTCGTCGCGGAAATACCCGTAATGGCGAACGCTGGTAAATACGTGCAGCAGTAGCTTCGCCGCGCAAAGCAGTACCAGTCCCACTGTCCAGATCGGCGGCAGCGGCTCGCACGCGCTCTGTTCCACGGTGTGGGATCCGTTCGCCGCTTTGCTGGTCGATAAAGAAGACATCGCGGTTGCCATTAGTCCCCCCTGCGTTGCAAGGCTACATTTAACCCGGAAGAAACTTCGGAGTTAACTGTCACGGGACTATCGGGCCTAACGGAGTGACGAAGTACTTGGTACTTGGTACTTGGTACTTGCTCACAGCTTCTGCAGGAGTTCCGCCTGGCGCCCTAGATAGCGTCGCGTCCAGGTCAGGGTTACGCCCGATTTAAGGATAAGTTTGTATTCGCCATGGAACCACTTCTGGAGTTCGCTGACCTCGTCCAGTCGCACCATCGCCGAGCGGTTGACGCGCACAAAGACGTCATGGTCGAGGCGCCCTTCCATAGCATCCATGGTCCCGCGAATGGTGTAGGTCTTGTTTCTGGCGTGGATGAGCAGGTAGTTGCGTTCGCTCTCGATCCAGTCAATCTCGTCCGGCGAGACGAAGAATGCACGCTCACCTTGTTCTACCAGCAAGCGGGTTGGTCCATGGCGCGAGCGTTCGACATCCTCCAGCAACTTGCGGATCGCTTCGGCGGAGTTGCCGTGCTCGCGCGCCTGCTGTTTGGCGTCGTTCAGCACCTTCTGGAATCGAGCTTCATCGAAGGGCTTCAGAAGGTAGCCAAAGGCATGGACGTCGAACGCCTGGATCGCGTACTGGTCGAACGCGGTGACGAACACGATCCGCGGCAATGGAGGTTGTAACTGTTTCACAACCTCGAAGCCGTCGAAATCCGGCATCTGCACGTCAACCAGGAGGAGGTCGGGCCGGGTGCGCCGGATTCCTTCCACCGCATCGGACCCATTCGCCGCTTCGCCCACGAGTTCCACATCCTTATCACCGGCCAAGAAGCGCAGTAGTTTGCGGCGCGCAGGCGCTTCATCGTCCACAACAAATACGCGCAGACGAGGACTCATGCGCTTGCCCCGGCAAACCTGATGGGGATTTGGACCGTGACCGTGAGTCCTCCGCTGGGCTCGTTGTCGAAGCTGAGCC
>DATFQQ010000410.1:0-17794 GCA_035264195.1 Candidatus Sulfotelmatobacter sp.
TGCGCGAACTCTGCCTGTACGAACACAACGCCAATCAAGAACCTGCAACAGTTGGCGATTCCATCCGGCGGGCTGGGGGATTTCTTTGGTCCAGGGACGACGGTCGGAATTCCTTTTGCCGCACAGCTTGGAGTGCGGGTAAATTTCTGATCTTGCCAAGAAGAACGGCGAAGCTTTGATTGCAGGGCAGATCCTTTCTCTGCCCCGCATTCCCATCAGGACAAGACCTCGAAACCGCGGCCGTTCTCGCAGAGGAAAGCCTGGGGTGTTACGGATTCACAATCTGAAGAATTTTCGGTGACGAACTGGGAGCGAAGTTGATGTCGCCGAAGTAAGTCGCCGAGGTCTGTATACTTCCCACAGGCAGTTTCTTGGTGGTAAAGGTCGCTACCCCGCCGACGAGAGGCGGGCTCGCGATCTTGTCGATTAACACGGTCTCTCCGTCTGGCGGTGGGCCAGCGCTGGAGGTGACCGTCACAGTAAAGGTCACGGGCTGACCCTGGACGGAAGGATTCGGCGAAGACGTAAGTGTCGTCTTGGTAATGGCGGCGTGCGCGTTCGCTTCGAACACGACGCCATCTGCATTTGCCCCGCCTCCAAAGGCAGTGCCATACAGATAGCCTGCGCTATCCATAACCAAGCTGGACTTCGGCTGAGCCCCACTCACGCCAGTAAAGCTAAAAACGATGTGCTCCTTGTAAGCGCCCTTGGCACCACGGACTAGTTCATAAATGGTCCCGGCATTTTTCACCCCCCCGGCCTTGGTGGTGCCGTAAAGGTTGCCGCCGCTATCCATGAAAAGCCCTGCGACAGGAGTAGCGCCGTTGGGGCCGAATTGGGCATTGCCGCCGAAGGAGTACAAAAGCGTTTCTGTCCAAGGCGGGGTCTGTGCAGGAGCCAGCTTGAAGACCACGCCTACGTTATTGGTGCCGCCGGCCAAGGTGGTCCCGTAAAGATTGCCTGCCTTGTCGAGCACCAGAGTGCCAACAGGATTGGAGCCTTCGGTCGCAGCATTGGCGGAACTGAAAGTGAACAGCACCGTCGGAACCCAGACACCAGAGCCGTTCCGCGTGAGTTGGAAGATTGTTCCGAAGCTCGTCCCGTAGATAATTCCGGGAGCACCCAGAGTGAGGGCGGAGTGTGTGCTGTTAATGTCGTACAGCACCTTCTCGGTCCATGTGCTGCCAGAAGGGGTTAACTCGAAGACACAGCCATGTCCATTTCCAGTGCCGCCGGTGGTTGCGATGCCAAACAAATTGCCCGCACCATCCATGATCAGACCATTTTCCGGATTGGCGCCGTCGGGGGCGTTAGCAAAGCTGTGGAGGACGCTTTCCGTCCAGGTACCGCCGGAGTTGGTGAGCTCGAACACAACGCCGTATCCAAACGCGCCGCCGCCAAGGGCAGTACCGTAGAGGTTGCCTTGGGCGTCGAATATCACATTTGAGTAGGTTGGATTTTGACCGTCAGCGCAGCCCGCTACCGGGCAGAAACTGTAAAGTGTGGTTTCGGTCCATCCACCAGTGCCGTTCGGCGAAAGTTCAAATACGGTTCCGAACCCCAAGCCTCCGGTGGAGGTTGTGCCGTAGAGGTTGCCATTGTTCAGCGTCAGGCTGGACGTGGGGAAGGAGCCATCGGAGGTACCGGTAAAATTGTAGAGCACCTTTTCGGTTTGAGCTTGCGCGGGGTGAGCCGCCACCAACAACGTCGCGGCAAGCATCGCCAGGGTCAGAGCACCGCGGAGTGATGCAATTGCCAGTACCCTTGTCCCCAATGTTCGCCCCGCGCCGAAAATTCTCGAACAGACCTTCGCCCCACGTTTTGTCTCTACTGAACGCATAACTTTCTCCTTATCACATCAAGCCGTACGGCAAGTGCAGGAACATTCTGACGATATCGCAGCCCTGAACCCCACCCACGTTGCTCGTGACGAGGCAACCGTACCCCAAGTGGTCTTCATGAAAGGCGCGATACGTTGGTCCCCAGGATTGCCCCCTGACTCATTCCCGCTTAATTCGGGTGGACATTGTACCCCTTATTGGGCCTAAAACGCTGCTGTAATCTGCAATCTTTCGACTAGGCTGCGGGGCACAGCTCCGTTTCGTTCACCCGCTCGACTGCAAATCGCAAGAATGACACCGCATCGGCTTGCCGAGTCATCTTGTCGCCGTACGTCCATCTCTCGGCTTCTTCTATCAGGCTTTTCCATTGTGGATATACTGATTTGGCCCACTCGCCGGCCACTTTCTTGCTAACCGGCTGGCCACCAATCACGGTGTGCAAGATCCGACACAGATTTAGAACGAGGTACGACTGATAGTGGCTGCTCGAAAGCCACTTGGAATCATCAATTTTCGGCACCCATTCCTGGAACAAATCCCTGGCACTGGCTCGCCGCACGCAGTCGATGTCAATTGGAGGTATCAACTCGTTGAAATCAGGCCCCCAGAGCGCGATTCCATGCCTGGAAAGAAGGTAATGATTGATGATCCACTCATTTCCTGCTGGCGCCTCGGCATAGAACGTGCCAAATCCCCACCATGGCCGCGGTGTGGCCGGGGGCGTCAATTCGCGCATCAGCTCTAGAGGAACGTAGGAGCATTCAATCCGGTTTGCCCATTCAGGGCAGCGACCCTCTATCTGTCTGTGCAACTGTTCAATCAGTCTGAGTTCATCTTGGGTCAGCGGATTCCGGACGACTGCCTGCAAATCGATGTCACTTCTTTCCAGCACGAAATCGCCATAGGCGAGCGAGCCGGAGAGGTACAGCCCAACGACCTTCTCGCCGAGCAGGCTTTTCACTCCTTCTACCCAGTCACACAGCACAGTGTTGATCGCAGGATATGGAGTTGAATCTTTCATTCGCCGACGCTGCCGTCCGAATTCTAGCCGGGATCGGCGTGAACTGATGAAACAAAGGATTTCAGGGTTGTAACCGAATCGACGAGCTATCGGGTGGGCTCGACAACTGACGGGCCATCGATATTTTCCGTCCCGCGCCTGTCTGATCTAGATTTTTGTCGCGGTGGTCATGCAGTAGATCATGGGGCCGAGTGGTGCGCTGACCAGTGGCAGCAGCACCGGGGCCAGTACGTTGTTCCAGCGGGCGCGGGTCATCTCCCGTTGGCCGAAGACGACATCGGTCAACAGGAACTTCAGCGTTACCCATGGAATGTGCAGCACCGAAGGCGCGACGCGAAACTGCAGATGCTCAACCGTGATGTTCGTGAAGCCGAGTTGCTCCAACCGTGCTGTAAACGAGTCAAGGTGCGCCAACTCTTCGATGACCCAGCACTCGCATAACTTGCGGTAGATGCGCTGCTGTAGCCGGCTAGTGAAATGTCCGTCTTTGAGAAATCCGTCGGCGACGACAATTCGCCCGCCGGGTTTCAGCAGACGGTGTGCCTGCTCCAGAAGTTGGCCTTTGTCAGTGCCGTGTGCGTGGCAACTGCTTTCGAGCGCGTAGACACCGTCAAAGCTGGAGGGTCGCAAAAGAGTGATGTCTTCGTAGTCGCCCTCGATGACCTCAACGCGCTCGCCGCAACTGGCTGCCGCGTTTAAGGTGTGCGCTTGCTCGACCTGCCAGGGAACCCGCGTCACTCCCAACAAGTTCGCGCTCGGTAGACGCCTGGCGAAACTACGCAATGTGGCGCCAAGACCACAGCCCAGATCGAGCAGTTGCGGCTCGGTGACGGCGTCCAGTTGTAACCGCATGAGGACCTCAGCATTCATCTGCTCCAGCATGGCTTCACGATCGAACGGATTCGCACCGCCACAGTAATAGCCAAAGTGCATGTTGAATTCGGGGCTCCATGCCGCATAATCCGGGCCAGCCTCGCTGTAATACTGTTCCAGGCTGATCTGTGGAGGAGAATCAGGAAGAACCGCTAGCTGAGCTAAGGCTTGTTCATTGACTTTTGCGGCAATCATTTGCCCCCTTCGCTTTGCAGGGAAGGCTGATCATTCTTTA
Organism: Candidatus Sulfotelmatobacter sp.; assembly: GCA_035264195.1. Taxonomy (GTDB): domain Bacteria; phylum Acidobacteriota; class Terriglobia; order Terriglobales; family Acidobacteriaceae; genus Sulfotelmatobacter. The sequence continues at coordinate 3,971 of DATFQQ010000410.1, forward strand.
CATTCAGTATAGACAGAATTTACGGAAATAACAAGACCTAAATTTAAGAGAAGCAACACACAGTTCTCCCTGTTGGTCGAACGGAACATACATCAGTAGTGGGGCAGCGATTCTCGGTTCAGCGCGGCCCGGATAAGAGTTTCAGCGTAGTCGTTGTCGATTCCGGCTGGCGTCTTGAAACTCATGCCGCGTCGCCAGTTCTCTGGAGCTTCGGGGTGAACGCCGGTGAGAATCATCCAACCACTTCCAAAGGTTCCTTCCGCGATGGCAGGCGTACCGTCAGGATACTTGCCTACGACAGCACCCCAACCACCCAGCTGTGGGCCATCTTCCCAGTACTGGTCTTGAGTTGGCCCGTGGGCAAGCGCGATGGGGACTGCTGTCTTGCGTATCCCTTTCTCCTCGGCGGAGTAAAAACCAAACCTCACACCAGAGGTCAGATTCAGACCGTTATCCGAATAAGTGCTGGCGAAGAACGCGCCCCCACAGATTCCGAGGTAGTTCAATCCGTTCTGCACGGCAGTGCGAATCTTCACAGTTGTGTCGGAGGTGAGATTCTTCGCGATGTCGATGAAATTTCCGCCCGGGACAATCAGCAGGCGGTATTTCTTGAGCTGTGATCCCGGCGTCTGGTTCAACTGCGAAGAATTCACCGTCGAATAATTCAGGTGGTTCTTGTTCAGGAGTGCTTCAATCGCCGCGACATCGCTGGGAGAGGTTCCTACACCGTTGAATAGCAGGATGGGTGCGTTCCCCGACTCTAGCGGAACCTTGTATGTCGTGCACGCGGTGGCTGCGAGTAACCACCAAATCAGTGCGTAGTGTAAACGGCTGCGCATTTTTTTGGGACGAGCGTACATGGCATCGCGGCTTGAGGCAAGACACACGGTTGGCTAAAGGATTGGTTGGCGCTTGAGGCTGTTGCCGGCTCGTGCAGTGCGTCGAAAATAGTGTGCGTTAAGAATTGTAAGCAGGCGCGATGCTGAGATCGAAGGCTTTAACCACAGGGGGCACGGCGGGTCACAGGGCAAACCGATGACCCATAGTTGTCCATTTATTTTGACGCACTACCCTGGTTACCCCTATGCACCAATATTGATGCAATGTTAATCAAGCAGTAACAATCGGCTGCTAGAACAGAAGTATGGGTCTGCATGTCTACAACACGCTGATCCTTTCGGACCTGCATCTGGGGGCCGAGACCAGCCATGCGCGCGAAGCGACAAGCCTGCTGAAAGAGAAGCGCTTCGAGCGGCTAATCCTGCTGGGGGACATCTTCGCTGACCTGAATTTTGCCCGCCTCACGAAAGATCACTGGAAGTTTCTGGGATGCATCCGGAAGCTGTCCAATCCCAAGCGCGGCATTGAGGTCGTGTGGGTCGAAGGGAATCACGACCACGGGCTGGCAAACATTATGTCGCACCTGGTCGGCGTTCGCGTGTATCAGGCCTATCGCTGGGTTTATCGCGGACTGCAGCACGTCGCGATTCACGGACATCAGTTCGACGGATTTCAGGTCAACAGTGTGCGGCTGAGCCGGCTGGGGACGTCGCTGTACTTACAACTACAGAAGCTGGATTTCAAGAGCAAGCCGATCGTGCGGATGATCGACCGGCTGAACACGCGGTGGCTGCGGATGTCTCCGAAGGTTTCGGCGGGAGCGATTTCATACGCGAAGCATCAGGAGGCGCAACGGATTTTCTGCGGGCATACGCATCAGGCGCTGCACGTGGAGCAAGATGGCATCAGCTATTACAACTCCGGCGGGTGGGTGGATTCACGCCTCACTTACCTGACGGTTGATGAAACAGGAGTACAAATCCATGAATTCGACAAGCTTGGGTTCGAAAAACGGCGAATTGACGATCGTGATCCCGGCGAAGAACGAAGCGAAGTTGATTCCGTGGTTGCTGACTTCGCTGACGATGCAGGACTACTCGAAGATGTCGAGTACGAGGGTGTTGGTCGCTGATGCGAACTCGACCGACGGCACTCCCGAGATCGTCATGAGCTTTCGCGATCGCCTGAATGTGGGGGTGATTCGTGGAGGCATGCCGTCGTTTGGGCGAAATCAGGGTGCGGCCCAGGCGGATTCACAGTACGTATTATTTCTGGACGCGGATATCGAACTCGCGGACCGGTCGTTGATCCGGCATTGCCTGGAGAAAGCGCAGGCAAAGCACCTACACTGTGTGACGACGAACATTTTGTGCAAAGGCGGAAGCTGGGTCGACAAGCTTTTCTACGCGGGAAATGATTTCTTTCAGTATCTGTCGTACTTGCATCGTCCGTTTGCGACGGGAATGTTCATGTTGTTTGAGAGGAAGAAATTCTGGCAGCTGGGCGGATTTCATGAACAGATTCTCTTTGCCGAGGATTATCGGCTAAGCCAGAAGGTGGAGCGGAAGCGGTTCGCGATCGTGCGCGGTGGCGTGTATACGACGAACCGCCGGTTCAAACGGATGGGGCATTTGAAGGTGGGATGGCTCTTTTTGAAGACCGCGATGAATTATTGGAATGAGAAATATTTCCTGCGGGATCACAAGTATTGGACGAACGAGGCAGACGGGATGCCGCGGGCGTAGACCACGAGGGCTGAAGACCGTCTCGATGTGCGCTGGACGCGGCGCTAAAAGCGCTCGCTCTTCCACGGTAGCTCAAGCGGCATTGCCGGTTGCACATCTCGAGTGCTGAAAAGACCGTAAGAGGAGATCCCGACCAAGTTTTGTGGTGGCCACGGAAAGACAGGGTTCAGCCAACCAGCTGAACCCCGTTTTTTTCGGTCGAGCGATTAGAAATGAAATGCGAGTCCCGTGGAGATGCGGACGTTGTTCTGTGGGATGTTTAATAGATCGGTGTGAATGTAGTCTCCTGCGACACGCAAGTAGAGCAAGTGAACCAATTTGTAATCGATGCCGCCTCCTACCGCAGTAGCGAACGCAGTGTCGGATCCGCCGCCGTTTATATGGATATGCCCGGCGCCGATCAAGACTTCCCCGAAGGGACGGATCTTTCCGATCGAGAACGAAGCGCGTGGTCCGAACAGATAATTGTGCTCTGTGAAGTTGTTGTGGATGATCACGCAGTCCAGAATGGGCGTCGTACAGGTCGTGAAGTTCTGCGAACCATAATATCCACCGAAATCGGCCACGACACCGATAAATGGCAAGAACTTCCCCTCCACTGAGCCATTCCACCCGTTAAGGCTAGTGCGGTCGCCACCAACGTTGGCGTTGTAGTAGGAATATCCAAAGAACACGTTGCCGGAGGTTGGGATCTGGGCTGCTGCGAAGCCACTAAGAAGAGTAAATAGAAAAGCCGTTACCGCGATCTTACGCATGAACGTCCTCCCTCTGCATTGGTTAACACAAATGGCGGAGAAAGTTGTTGGATGCGCTTGCGGCAAGAAGGGTAGCAACCCAGTTGTACAGGGCCTGTTGGACAATTCAGAAACGCCAGACGATTCCCGTCGAGGCGCGATAGTCATTCTGATACGCACTAGCGTAGTGGCTGTGCATGTAGTCACCTTGGAAACGCCAAGAAAAATTCTTGAAGCCAAGTTTGTAGTCGACACCACCGCCAACGTCGATGAGAAGCGGGTTGTAGACGAAGCCGCTGGAGTTCAGGTGCCGGACACCAGCCATGCCGTGGATGAAGGGGCGCCAGCGACCCAGGTTGGTGGAGAGGCGGACACCGCCGAGCGCGTTGTACTGGGTCACGCCTTGTCGGTAGAAGCCGCTTCCGTCGATCACCAGCCCGATACGCGGGAAGCGGGTGAAGGGGAGATCTTCAAAAGAGGCGTTCCATCCTTTATAGCTCTGCTTGTTGACGACGTTCGTAAGCTGACCGTAGGAAACTCCGCCGTAGACGTTTCCACTGGGAAGCAGGCCGTTAAATTGTGCCGACATCGGAATGGAGAACAGCAGCAGGCCCAGGAAGGCCAGCACGGCGGTAACGGTTTTCGACACGAAATATCCTCCCCGGCCCTTCAAGCCGGCAAATACGCATTGTAATCAATGAAATGTATTAGATGCAGTGTACCGGATGGCCAAGATGTATCGCGTGACAAAATTTGTTTATTGGACGTTATAAGGAGTGTATGCGTTGATTTTTGGCGCGGCACTAGCAAAAAATTACTGGATTTTCATGGTGCCGAAAGCGTGTGCTGAACGTCTATGTAAATGACATGCAAACCATGAATACGAACCGTGAAATGTGGCCAATGCCGTCAATGCCGGCGGCATTCAGAGTAGAGAAGGAGTCGAAGTTGAAGCTCAGCGTAGAAGCACGGAATCAGGGTGATGTGATCATCGTGCACTGCCAGGGGCGCATCGTGTATCGCGATGAAGCCGCTGCACTGTCGCGAGTGGTTGGGGAAGTCTTGCACCGGGGGAGCAAGCTGGTACTGGATCTCACGGGAGTGACTTCGATGGATAGCGCCGGAATCGGCGAACTGGCGCTCTTGCAGACGTGGGCACAGGAACTGAATGCGGATCTGAAGTGCGCGGGCGCAAACGAATTGGTTCGGACGCTGCTCGACCTAACGAATCTGGATTCGGTGATGGAAGTGCACGCGACCTTGGACGGAGCATTGGAGTCGTTCCGTCAAGAACCAATTTGCGCCGATTGTTGAGTTCTTCTTTCGGTCCGAGAACACCGGGGGAGCAAAGGTCGTCTTTGCTCCTTTTCTTATTTGCATAACGAATGCGCCGGTTTGTTCTGTGGGCGACAGGCGGATACTCTTCCCGGTTGAGTGCCTTCATTGCACGCTCTGTGCCCCCCGGATCCTTCGACTTCGCTCAGGGCAAGGTTGCATCCTGGTCCGATGTCATCCTGATGGCCTGCGGTTTTTGCAGGCCGGAGGACCTATGCAGTCCCCGGCCGCATGAGGGCCTCAGACAGAGTTGCATAGGTCCTCCGGCGCCGAAAAACGGCGCCATCAGCATGACACGGGGCGGACCACTAGTCTTCTCGTTGGAAGCGGTAGCGGCCCTTTCTTTCAACAGCGACTGCTTCGGCTACTTTCAGAAATGCGCGGGCGGCGTGCGAGAGGTTGGCACCTTTGCGGTAGATCAGGCGCAGCTTGCGCTTGAGTTGAAGCTCGCGCACTGGGATACGCACCAGTTCTCCGCGGGCGAGTTCTGTTTCTACGCTGATCTCCGGAATCAAGGCGACCCCATTTCCCATCGCTACGAATTGTTTGATGGCCTGCAGCGTCGGTAACTCGAGGTCCATGTGAAGTGGTGTCTTGTGGCTCTTGAAAAGCTGAATGACTTTTTCGCGATACGGGGAATTGACGATATGGGCAACGAAGGATTCAGCACCGAGCTGACGAATACTGACATGACGGGCATTGGCGAGAGGATGGCTTGGAGGAACCACGAAGACGAGTTCATCGAGGAATACAACAACGGAGTGCAGATTGGCCTCTTGAGGTTCGTAAGAGAGGACCCCGAATTCGGCAGCATAACTGAGGACGTCGTCTGGGATGTGGCTGCCCAGAGCGCGCTTGACGGTGATCTTGATCATCGGATGTACGCGGCGGAACTCGGCCAGGACCGGTAGAAGATAGAGAACGGTAAATTCATTAGCGGCGATCACCAGCTTCCCTTTTTGCAGTTCGCGCAGTTCGGAAAGAGATCCGGCTGCTTCCCCGCGCAAGTTGATCAGTTTTTCCGCGTACTCATAGAGTACCTTGCCCGCGTCGGTGAGAACTCCCTCGCGGGAAGAGCGGTCGAAAAGAGCCTCGCCGAGTTCATCTTCTAGCTTGCGAATCGATTGGCTGACAGCAGATTGCGTGCGGAAGAGCTTGTCGGCGGCGCGGGAGAAGCGGCGCTCGCGAGCCACGGCGAGGAAAACTTCCAGCTGAGACAGCTCCATTGGCTCCTTTAATGAAAAACGGATAAGTATTAGACATACTTATACTACAAGCAATGCTAATGATTTGTGAAGAAATATAAGTTTTGCTTCTAAGCAAGGACTTCGTACCATAGAAGAATCACCCAAGCAGGTGCCGGTATCTCAGGTAACGTCTACGCGCCTGAGTGGATCCGGCAAGATTGTGTTTTCTCAGGAAGGCATTTATGGGTACAGATCGAGCGCGAGTAACGATTTTCGATACGACTCTCCGCGACGGCGAGCAGTCGCCGGGTTGCAGCATGAACCAGCAGGAAAAACTGCGCCTGGCACAGCAGTTGGATCGCCTGGGCGTGGACGTGATCGAGGCGGGATTCCCGATTGCCTCAGACGGCGATTTCGAATCGGTGAAGGCGATCGCCCAGACAGTGCGACGCCCGATTATTGCTGGGTTGGCACGAGCCTGCCGTCCGGATATCGAGCGCGCCTGGGAGGCATTGAGGCATGCAGCGCGTCCGCGCATTCATGTGTTCCTGGCTACCTCCGACATTCACCTGCAATACAAACTGCGGATTACACGGGATCAGTGCGTAGCTCAGGCGCGGGAAGCAATTCAACTTGCCAAGTCTTTGTGTGACGATGTGGAGTTCTCTCCGGAAGATGCGACCCGAACTGATCCTGACTTTTTGTGCCGAGTCCTGGATACCGTGGTTGAAGCGGGGGCCACGACTCTGAATATTCCCGACACGGTGGGATATACAGTTCCGTCGGAATTCGGAGAATTGATTGCGATGATCCGCCGCTGCGTGACAGGAATCGAGAGAGTTACGATCTCGGCGCACTGCCACAATGACCTTGGCATGGCAGTCGCGAATGCTCTGGCAGCAGTGTCTGCGGGTGCGCGACAGGTGGAGTGCACGATCAACGGAATCGGGGAGCGGGCCGGCAACGCCTCGCTGGAAGAGATCGTAATGGCCATGCGAGTGCGGCCGGATCGGTATCCGTATGAGACCAGGATCGAGGGCGAGCAAATTTTCGCGGCCAGCCAACTGCTGAGTGAGATCACAGGCGTGCCGGTGCAGCCCAATAAGGCCATCACAGGGCGCAATGCGTTCGCGCATGAAGCGGGCATCCATCAGGATGGTGTACTGAAGAATCCGCTGACATACGAGATCATGACGCCGAAGTCGGTCGGCGTTCCCGATTCTAAACTGGTCCTGGGCAAACACTCGGGCCGCCATGCGCTAAGCATTCGCTGCGAGCAACTCGGATACACGTTCGACCGCCGGGCGCTGGACGACATATATCGGCGGTTCGTGCGGCTGGCTGACAAGATCAAGCATGTCGAGGATCATCATTTATTGGAACTGATTCGCGACACGCACAAGCCCACGATGTCGGCGACTCCATTGATCGAACCGATTGTCGATGCGACGAATGCTGCGGTGGTGAGTGCTTCATCCGCGGAGCCAGAGAAGGCGTTTGCTGCGGCCGCAGAGACGAATCCGTTCGGCGTTCCAATCCCCGCGCACGGAGAGACGCAGCACGAGCAGACGCAGCAGGAGGATTATCTGTGGGGAGTGTAGGGATTTAGTCATTTAAGCATTTAGTCATTTAGTCATTAAGGACCCCAGCCGCCTTCAGTGGCGGCTTTCTTTTTTCCCGCATAGAATTACCGATTACTTCATCGGCGAGCGAAATCATCCATGCAATTGAAGATCACAGTTCTTCCGGGGGACGGGATTGGTCCCGAGGTTACGGACCAGGCTGTGCGTGTGTTGCAGGCGGTAGCGCAGGCGTTTGGTCATGAACTTCAACTTCAGAACAAGCACATTGGCGGGGCAGGTTTGACGGCAGCGAATGATCCTCTGCCCGCGGACACGATTCAGGCTTGCGTCTCCTCATCGGCGGTGCTGCTTGGCGCGGTGGGAAGCCCGGCGTTCGATAAGAATCCCGGGCATCTGCGTCCGGAAGCAGGGTTGTTGCGGATCCGGCGGGAGTTGGGGGCGTACGCGAATCTGCGTCCAGCGGTTTTTTTTCCGGCGTTAGTGGACAGTTCTCCACTGCGGGCTGAAATCGTACGCGGGACCGACATCATGATTGTGCGCGAGTTACTGGGAGGTGCGTACTTCGGGCAGCCACGGTCGATTGAGGGTGAAGTGGGATCGCGCGTTGCAATCAACACCATGCGCTACGCGGAGCATGAAGTCGAGCGGATTGCGCGCGTCGCCTTTGATCTGGCAATGAAGCGGAAGAAGAAAGTTCTCTCCGTGGATAAGGCGAATGTGCTCGAGTGCTCGCGGCTGTGGCGCGATGTCGTGACGCGCATCGGGAAGGATTATCCGGAAGTGAAGCTGGGACATCAATACGTGGATTCCGCGGCGATGCTTCTAGTGCAGCGGCCTACCGACTTCGATGTCGTTCTGACCGAGAACATGTTTGGCGATATTTTGTCGGACCAGGCTGGAGGAGTGGTGGGGTCGCTCGGGTTGCTGGCGTCGGCGAGCATTGGCGGACCGGTGGGGCTGTATGAGCCGGTGCATGGATCGGCTCCGGATATAGCGGGCAAGGGCGTGGCCAATCCGCTAGGGGCAATTTTGTCCGCGGCGATGATGTTGCGGCATTCGTTTCACTTGGAGCGCGAGGCGGCGGCAATCGAGCAGGCTGTATCTGCGGTCCTTTCGGATGGAGCTCGAACTGCCGATCTGGCGGGGAAGATGCATACGGCGATTTCGACGGCGGAGATGGGGCAGCGGGTCGTTGAGGCGGTGGACGCAGCCGCCTCGTAGGATGCCTCAAGCCCAAGCGAGCAAAACACTGTTCGATTCCGAACATCGCGGGTCCGCTGGCGGACATTCTGTCCAGAAATCAATGGGGACCTCGTCCTTATCGTTCTGAAATTATTAGACTTTGTGTGGATCTCAAATGGCGGATCAAGTGCGTTGAGAACCTAGATATTCCGGGGGCATCCCATGCAATCCTTGCTGCAGGATCTTCGTTACGCCCTTCGCCAATTGTGGAAGTCGAAAGGCTTTGCAGTAACCGCCTTCTTCACCATTACGCTCGGCGTGGGGGCGGTCACCGCCATCTTCAGCGTTGTTGACACGGTCCTCCTAAAGCCTTATCCATTTCGCGATCCCGGCCAAGTGGTCGTCTGGCGCGAGAGCATTCGCGAGATTGAAAGTGTCTCGCCGCTCTTGCCCGATAACTATCGGCACTATCAGAACCTGCGAGCCCACGCGAATTCCCTGCAGGATGCTGCGATCGTGCAGACTTCCGGGTTCAGCGTCTCAACCGGTACGGATCACCCGCAAATGACAGAAGGACTCGCGGTCTCCGCGAATTTCTTTTCGGTACTAGGAGTTCCTCCTCTCATGGGACGAGGGTTTGCCGAAGATGAAGCGCAGAACGGGAAAAACAATGTCGTCGTTCTCACGTGGGGCGCATGGCAACGTCTTTTTCACGGCAGCGCATCCGTGATCGGCAGTACTGTTCGAATTGGATCCGAGCAAAACACTATTGTTGGCGTAATGCCGCAGTCGTTTCGTTTTCCTGTCCTGTCCATCATGCCGGGTCAAGCAACGCATGGATCGACGGATCGTTACGAAATCTTCAAACCGTTCGTACCCACCCCTAGCGAGTTGGTCGCGAACGACGGCGAGTTTAACTTTCTCGTGATTGCACGCCTGAAACCCGGCCTGACGATTCAACAAGCCCAAAGTGAGCTCGACGGAATCGAGAAAGCTACGGCCGCTGCCGATCGCTTAGAGATTCATCTCAGCGTGATCGTCCAACCATTTTCGGAAGAGATCGTCGGTGGCGTCAGTAAACCTCTCTGGTTGCTGCTGGCCGCTGTCGCAAGCGTCCTGCTGATGGCCTGTGTGAATCTTGCAAACCTGCAACTCGCGCGCGGCATGGCTCGCGATCATGAAACGGCGCTGAGGTCCGCGTTGGGCGCCGGGCGAGGTCGGCTCTTCCAAGGTGTGCTCGCCGAAAACCTGATTCTTGGATTGAGTGGCGGGCTCGCTGGAATGCTGCTTGCAGATCTGGGCGAAAAACTGTTTGTTCGAATTGCGTCGGTACTGCCTCGGTTGAACGAAGTTCACCTGAGCCTTCCGATCCTCGGTTTCGCTCTCGGACTGTCGCTTCTTACTTCGTTGAGCTTTGGCGTTCTTCCCGCGCTCCGGTCTTTGCGCGTGACTCCGCACAGCGCTCTTCAGTCGAATTCCACCAGGTCATCGGTGAACAGGCAGGCCGTGCGCACTCGCAGACTCCTGGTTGCCGTTCAGGTGGCGTGCAGCATCACGCTTTTAGTCGTAACCGGCTTGATTACGCGCAGCTTTTCGCGGTTACTTTCGCAAAACCGCCACTTCAATTCGGAACGCATGGTCATGGCAGAAGCGGAATTGAATAACCGCGAATACTCAAGCGGACCTGGTCTGCCAGACAATTTCGGGTCGGACCCCGGTAGCCTCGCACGAGGCGCAATGTTGACCCACACGCTGGAGAAGATCCGTTCGCTGCCCGGAGTGGAGTCTGCGGCGATCACAAGCGTACTGCCTTTGACCGGGGACATGAGTGTCACCGGACTGCATCGAACGGATCACCCCGTCCCGCAAGGGCAAGTACCCATGGCCAATCGACGGTTTATCAGCCCCGGCTACTTCGAGGTGATGGGAATTCCGCTGCTTTCGGGGCGGGACTTTACCGAGCACGATCGCGAAAACTTGCGGGTGGTGATTCTGTCAGAAAAAGCTGCCAGAGCCGTCTGGCCTGATGAAAATCCACTTGGCCATACGCTCGAGCACTGGGGACGTATCTACACCGTCATTGGTGTCGCTGCCGACGCGCGCATCAACGACCTGAAGCGCAATGCGGCGGTTTTCTATCTGCCTCTCTGGGACTATCCGCCATTTGTTCCTGTCTTCATGGTGCGGAGTTCCCGCTCCGTACAGGCACTCGGCCCAGAGATGCGCCAAGCCATCTGGAGCGTCGACCCGGACATATCGATTCCAACAATAACCTCACTCGAGGAAATGGTGGATGAGTCCGTCGCAACCGAGCGGTTTCAAACCGTCATTCTCTCCAGCTTCGGAGGCGCGGCTTTGCTGCTCGCGGTACTGGGCATATACGGCGTTCTCGCCTATTCAGTGTCGCTGCGCACGCAAGAGTTCGGCATTCGGATGGCGCTCGGCTCCAGCAAACAAGAGCTTACACGGCTCGTTTTGCTTGACGCGTCGTGGCCGATGGCTGTCGGACTGTTTCTAGGCGTGCTCGGGGTGGCCGTCGCCACTCGCTGGGTGCGGAGCCTGCTCTATGAGACCAGTCCAGTCGATCCCTGGACAATCGGCTTGAGCCTCGCGATTTTGAGCATCGCCGCATTGTTAGCCTCGCTTCTGCCGGCGAGAGAGGCAATGTCGATCGATCCAATGCGGGTTCTTCGGGGAGAGTGAACGACGAGATTGTGTAATTGCAGGACTAGGATTTAGCTCGCGTAGGACTATGTCTTCGCATGTTGGGCGGCAGAATTTCCTCCGCCGTCGTACTTTCCGGTCAGGTCGTACCAGCGGATTCGGAGCATCTCCTGAAACATGCGCGCGCCATCAATGAAGGGGTTGATGCGGGCGTCGCCGCTGTGTCCCCAGGCGACAGGGATTTCCGCTACCCTGAAGCCGAATTTGCGGGAGAGGAAAAGAATCTCGGGATCGAATCCCCAGCGCTCGATCTTTTGCCAAGGAAAAATCGCTTGGGACGCCGCGCGTTTGAATGCCTTGAATCCGCATTGGGTGTCGGCGAATTGAAGTCCCAGCGTGATTCGCAGAAGCAGGTTGAAAATGCGTCCGAAGAGCTGACGGTGCAGCGGCTGGCGCTGAGTCTGCAGCTCGGCGCGCAGCCAGCGAGATCCGATGGCGATATCGGCCCCAGCTTCCAGAGCGGCGAAGAGCTTCACCGATTCTTCAATCGGAGACGACAGGTCGGCGTCGCTAAACAGGACGATGCGACCCCTGGCATGGAGCATCCCGTTGCGGACGCTGTATCCCTTGCCGTGGTTGCCGGGATTTTCAATCAGACGCAACGCACGATCTTGGGCGGCGAAGGACTGGACGATATCCGCTGTGTTGTCGCGGGAACCGTCGTTGACGACGATGACTTCGGCGTCCCAGCCTTGCGAACGAACGTAAGCGAGAACCTTCTCTAGCGTGGCACCGATGCGAGCGCGCTCGTTATAGGCCGGGATGACGATGCTGTAGGTCGGATCCAAAAGGTCTCGTTTTTCCAGCTCTCAGAAAAGCTTTCGATGCCAGCAGGTCCCATTTGGCTGCTTAGATTCGCGCCCTGTTCATTCTACTCGCCTGATAGACGGTTTCGAAGGTGGAACGTTTAACCTCTGAACGAACAAGAAAGCTGCGAATCCTGCAGACTAAAGCCGGAACCCAGCAACCTGGAACGTGTGGTTTGCTTTTACGCGACCTGCTGCTTGCGTCCGAGCATTTCGAAGTACTCGTGCACTAACTCTTTGTCCCACAAGCCACGCTCGGCTTCTTCACGCATCGTCTGTGCGGCCATCTCATGGGTAAGGGCTGGCTTGTAGGAGCGCGCGGTGCGGAGGGCATCATAAACATCCACAACCTGTAGAACTCTGGGAAGTACAGGGATCTCGGATCCAGTGAGGCCATCGGGGTAGCCGGATCCGTCTGTGTGCTCGTGATGGTGGCGGATGATGGGAAGCACGAGGCTAAGCGAGTGCAGAGGCTTGCAGATGTTCTCGCCAGTAATGGGATGGAGCTTCATAATTTCCCACTCGGCAGGGCTCAGGTCGCTGCCTTTCTTGAGGATCTCGTCAGGCACAGCGATCTTTCCCAAGTCGTGAAGATACCCACCGCGCCTGAGGGCGAGAATGGAATCCTCGTCCATACCGAGGTGACGTCCGAGATCAGTGGCGTGGACTGCGAGCCGCTCGCAGTGGCCCTCGGTATAGGGATCGCGGCCTTCGACGATGAGACCGAGTGTGCAGAGCACGGAGTCAGCGGTCTCGAGTTCGTCGGTGAATTCCTTCAGGCGGAGAAGCGATTTCACGCGAGCGATGAGTTCTTCCGCCAGGACGGGCTTGTTCAGAAAATCGTCAGCACCGGCTTCGATACCTCGCACTTTGTCACTGCTGTCGCTGAGTCCGGTGATCAAGACAAACGGGATGAGGCGGGTGGCAGCGTTTTCCTTAAGAGTGCGGCAGAGATCATAGCCGGACTTGCCCGGCATCATTACGTCGGAAAGGATCAGGTCGGGAGCCTGGCGGCGAACCTCAGCTTCGGCCTGTTCGGCGTTGGAAGCGGTAACCACGGTGTATCCGCGGATAGTGAGCAGTTGGCTCATCAACCCGGCGATGCTGGGTTGATCGTCAACGACGAGGATGCGCGGTGTGCGCCGCCTTGGTAACAAGTCCCCCATACCCTGATAAGAGGCCACCCTATCCTCCTCAGTTGTCCGAGCTTTCAAGCCCGGGACGCGAGGCGGAAGAGAAACACTCATAGCAAAACCATTTCACTTACGAATTTGAGAACGCCTACTGCCCTAGATTTTACCGCCAAATGCCGATTTGTGTCGGTCCCCTACGAGTTTTTAAACCCTACCACCAGATGAGAGTTTTTTCGATTCCCAGTTCGGTACTCTCCTTGCCTAAATGTGAGCGATTGCCTTGCTCAGGGTTCGTCCGACTTCTGGCCTCCTGTTATGAAGCGAAGTTTGAGATTCCAATTTGCCTTTGTGTTGTTGCTTGGGATATTCACGGGCGTTGCGCCATCGGCCGCAAAAGTACACGTCATTACTTTTGGAAGATGGATGCCCATGCCGTGGAGTAGTGGAACTCGAGCAACCGGCCAAGTGCCCGTGATCAAGATCCGTGCGCTAATCGTCGACGGCCGCGTAAAAGAGTACATGTTGAGTGCTTCCCATGAAGTGACCGAACGATTG
>DATFQQ010000411.1:0-73624 GCA_035264195.1 Candidatus Sulfotelmatobacter sp.
ATTCTCCGATGACGGAGGCAAAACCTGGGAGGTCAACTGGATCACCGACCAGACTCGCATCAGCGAAGAAGAATTCAAGGAAGCCGCGGAAGCCAGCACGCCGAAGCTCGAACCGCCAACAGGACCGAGTGATCACCAGCATGACTTCGATTTCGAAATCGGAAGCTGGAAGACTCATCTCAAGCGTCTCTCGCATCCGCTGAGCGGCTCGAACGAATGGGTCGACTATGACGGCACTTCCGTGGTTAACAAGTGGTGGAACGGCCGCGCGAATTTTGGAGAGCTCTCAGTCGACAGTCCCAGTGGCCACATCGAAGGCATCTCGCTTCGCCTCTACAATCCGCAATCGCACCAGTGGCGTCTCTATTGGGCCAACAGCAAAGGCGGCATCTTGCAGGTCCCCACCATCGGCCAGTTCGACAATGCCCGCGGCGAATTTTTCGACCAGGAAGATTTCAACGGCAGATCGATCTTCGTCCGCTTCGTCTTCTCCGATGTAACCTCCAATTCATTCCGCACCGAGCAAGCCTTCTCCACAGACGGGGGCAAGACCTGGGAGCCGAACTGGGTCGGCACCTTCACTTGCGCGAAAGAGTAGGCCAAATCCGGGGACAGCATGCTCCGATTGGTAAAGATTGGGCGTGACATCATCCCGCGATGGTGGTGAACTTTCTTGGACCACCTGCCGTATCGAGCAACTGAGATGAAGCGCATGCGATCCCCGCTAAGTCTACGCATTTTTCCCTTGGCCCTTATTGCCGTCTGTCTGCAAGCAGGTGCGCAGTCATCGTTCTATCCGCCACCGGGCCAAATGATCGACATCGGCGGCCGCAAGTTACATCTCGACTGCACAGGAAAAGGATCGCCCACCGTCGTCTTGGTTGCCGGCGGCGGAGCGTTCTCCATCGACTGGGCGCTTGTGCAACCGAAAATCGCCGAACGCACTAGAGTCTGCTCTTATGACCGGGCTGGACTCGGATGGAGCGATCCGGGGCCCGCCGAAGAAACAGTCGTAGAGACGGTCAACGACCTTCACGCGCTCCTGCATGCCTCCAGTGAGAAGGGGCCGTTCATCCTTGTGGGAGTCTCAATCGGCGGAATCTTCATTCAGGCCTATCAACGAGCCTTCCCCGAAGATGCCGCCGCCCTGGTTTTCTCAAACAGCGCCAATCGTGTCGGGTTTAAGGGGAAAGACAAGGGTGGATTGATCTGGGAACTCACGGAAGCTGACATACGATCGGCCTTCCCGCTGCCTCCGTCAATGAAGAAAGACCCGATGCCAACCCGCGAAGACGATCCTTTCGACCGCCTTCCACCAGACTTGCAGAGAGTCCGCCTGTGGCTCGATGTGCGCCTTTGGGAGAAATCCGACCCGGCGAAAGCCACTCCCGACTCGCTTCTATCGTGGCGCAAGGAATTTCTGAAAGAATTCGACGAGACAGAACCTAAGAAGAAGCCTCCGCTCAAGAGTCTTCCAGTAGTGGTCGTGTCGAGCAATCCGCCCGCAACCGATCCTGCCCGCCATTCGCGAGATGAGGCCGGTCCCCGTCTCGATTTCCTGAGTTCAAACACGCTGCATATCACAGCGACAGGCAGTGGCCACGAGATCCATCTGTACCAACCAGATCGCGTGATCGAAGGTGTGCTGCAAGCTGTGACCGCCGTGCGCACGGGGCATCCTCTCGCTCATCCCTAGCTCCGCCGCGGAAGTTCTAGCTGCCCGCCACCTGCGCCACGACGTCGAACAAAATCTTCGGCCCACGGCGCACTTCGTCCACCCGAATCCGTTCGTCATTCCCGTGCTCTGTATTTCCTTCTTCTTCGGTCGCCGCGTACGGACTAAAACCGTACGCGATGACCCCCAGCGGCCGGTAGCGCTGGTTCTCCGTATACCCGCTTGTAATGTGCGGAACGACTGGCGTCTTGGGAAAGTATTTTGCGGACACATCCTTAATCGCGCCCCAAAGCACGTTGTCCGTCCCCGAGTAGTTCGCGATACGAAACTCCGGTTCCAGCGGCTCAATCGTCACATTCGGATCGTTGACCAGTCTTCTTAGATCTTCCGCGACGGCCTTCGGATCACCTCCCGGGAGAATGCGCACATCAAGATTTGCCCACGCCTCCGGCGGAATCACGTTGGTCTGTCCAGAGCCGCCCAGCATCGTCAAAGAGATCGTGTCGCGCAGCAGAAAGTTCAACGACTCATCCCGCTCAACCTGTTGCTGAAATTTCTTGTCTTCGATCGCCTCGCGGATATTGCGGTAGTAGGCAGCACGATCCGGCGGCTCATAGGGCGCCATGTCGCGCAGGAATTCCTCCACTACCGGCAGCACTCGCAGCGGAGTGCGATACGCGATGATTTTGTCGAGAGCCCGCACGAGGCGGACAGGTGCTGAATCCGGATTCGGCCTCGACCCATGCCCGGGTCTTCCATGCGCGACGACGTGCAGCCAATACGAAGTCTTCTCCCCTACGTCGACGCCGATGTATTTGACCTTCCCGTCTTCGAGCAGATTCTCGCCGCCTTCATTAATCAGAAACTCCGCATTCCCCAGCAGGTCGCGCTGATTTTTGATGAACCAATCCGTTCCGCTGCCGTTGGCCTCTTCATCAGCGACAGCAAGAAAGATCACATCGCGGTCGAGCGCGACTTTCTCCCGCTTCAGCATGACCATCACGACGAGTTGCGCGAGACCCTCATCTTTCATGTCTTGTGCGCCACGTCCCCAGATGTATCCATCGCGTACCTCGCCGCTGAACGGAGGCACCTTCCAATGCGAAGCATCGCTCGTCACCACATCCATGTGATTGAGCAGCACGATTGGCCGCTTGGCTGCCGCCGTGGTGTGCGGAAGCCGCGCCCACAAGTCTCCACGCCCGGGTGCAGTCTCGAACGTCCGGTTCTCGATCCCTTCTTGATCCAGAATCTTCTTGAAGAAGCCGACCGCCCGCATTTCATTTCCCGGAGGATTTGTGGTGTCGACCTGCAGATACTGCTGCATCCACGTAACCGCGAGATCGGAATACCGCTGCATGCGATCCGCAGGAATTCTCGCGGAAGGTAACCCTGACTCCTCTGCGCACACAGACCCACAAACAACCAGCATCAATACCGCAGCTAACCGCAATACATCAGGCCTTACCCCCCCAATCCTCTGAGATATCCCCAAAAGTCCCTCCGAAAATGGTGTGATAACCGGTACATACCAAAACCACTCATCAAAACAGGCTCAAGACAGGATCGAGCTGTTTCCACGCACTTTTTATATCAGCTTTCCCAAAATTACCCTCCTTTTGCGGCGTACCCTACCAATCGCCATCCCAGGGGACTAAAATATCTATAAATATCAACCATTTAGCACTTCAACCTTGGGCACGGATTTGGCATCCGATGTGTAATACCAGAAAACGGGTACGGAGCCACTCTGGTGCCCAGAAGTCACCAGGCCAGGCGTAGCGTCAGCGCCAGCCGGCTCAGCGAATCTGCTAGCTTTCTTTAATTGTTTCAGGGACGCAATCAATTTTCAGCACGCTTCGGCGTGCCGGGGTGGCGGGAACGCTTGAGCCTCAAAAGCCCGCCCCAAACTTGGAGGAAGTCATATATGAATCACCGACTCGTTATTGCCCTGCCACTGGCTGCTGTGCTTGCGATGCCGGCCCTTGCGCAGTCCACCTCGTCTTCCCAGGACCAAAACCAACCCGCCGCGCAGACTCAGTCCAGTTCGACTGATTCCAGCACCGGCAACGCCACTGGCAAAGCGCCTTTGGCTGCGCCCTCGCGTGAGGGCTTCTGGGGACGCGTGAATCCGTTCGCCCGCAAGAAATATGTACAACGGCAGACTGAACCGATCCGTGACCGCGTTAACGAACTCGACGAACTGACCTCGACCAACACCAAGCAGATCAAAGACGTCGACTCTCGTGCGCAGTCTGGCATTAAACTCGCTTCCGACAAGGCCAATGAAGCCGACCAGCACGCCATCGACGCCGGCAACAAGGCCACTGCGGCGCAGCAGTCCGCGCAGCAGGTCACCACTCGCGTCCAGAACGTTGAGACCGTGGTCAGCAACATCGACCAGTACAAGGCTTCGAACCAGACCGAAATCCGCTTCCGTCCTGGCCAGACCGTCCTGAGCAAGAACGCGAAAGACGCTCTTGACCAAATGGCTACCAGCGTGAAGGGTCAACGCGGATACATCTTCGAAGTCCAAGGATTCTCGTCCGGTAAGGGCCAGGCTGCCATTCAGACGTCGCAGAAGATGGCGGAGTCCGTCGTGCGCTATCTGGTGCTTACCCATGACATCCCGGTCTATCGCATTTACCTAGTCGGTATGGGCAACGCCCCCGTCGCCTCGGATGATGCTTCCAAGACCAAGCGCATCAATGGTGGTCGCGTCGAAATCAGCCTGCTGAAGAATGACCTCGAGCAGCTCTCTTCGAACAGCTCGGCTCCGGCGATGAGCAACGACCAGCAACAGCAACCGAAGTAAGTGAAGGCCCTTCAGGGCCTCGTCACGATGGCAAAGAAAATCGGGGCTTTAGCCCCTGTGTTTCGGGACCAACGGGCGCCTCGCCCAAAAGTCCCTCCCCCGGAAAAGCTCTCGCGAAAGCGAGGGCTTTTGTTTTTGGGAAAACGTGTTTCCGGGCTTCCCGAACCCCTCCTCGCCCGTCCATACTTTCAGCTATGAGGAACAACATCAGATTCGCCCTCCGCCAGTTTCAGAAATCGCCCGGATTCGCCGCGACCATCATCCTCACGATCTCCTTGGGCATCGGCGCGAATACCGCGATCTTTACGCTCGTCCAAGGGATTCTTCTCAAGTCGCTGCCGGTCGCCAATCCCGCGAGCCTCTACCGGGTCGGCGATCTAGACGACTGCTGCGTCAACGGTGGCTTCATCAACGACAATGGCGACTTCGATCTCTTCTCCTACGATCTATACCGTCACTTTCAAGACAACACCCCCGAATTCGAGCAGCTCGCCGCCTTCCAGTCCGGCCAGAACATGATGAATATCCGCGTCGGCAGCACGATGGCGAAAGCGGAGCGCACCGAATACGTCTCTGGCAACTACTTCTCAACATTCGGGGTTGGGGCTTATGCCGGACGCATGTTTCAGTCGTCCGATGACGTTCCCGGCGCTGCCCCAGTTGCCGTCATCAGCTATGCGGCCTGGCAGACATCTCACGCGGCTGACGGCAACGTAGTCGGTTCCACGTTTTTTGTCCAAAGCCATCCGGTGACGATTGTCGGCATTGCTCCTCCCGGATTCTTCGGCGACCGCATCAACAGCAATCCTCCGGCTCTCTGGCTTCCCCTGAACTCCGAACCAGTGCTCGAGGGAGAAACCAGCATCTTGAAGCAAGCCCCATCGAACTGGCTCTACGCCCTCGGTCGGTTTAAGCCAGGAGTTGCCCCAAAGGCGCTCGAAGCCAAGATCTCCAGTTTGCTTCGCCAATGGCTCGCGACTCAGCCCGCCTACACCCTTAACGGCAATGACAAGGAGATTCCCAAGCAGCACGTCGTCCTCACTCCAGGAGGCGGCGGCATCCAGAATCTGCAACAGGAGACCGGGGACGGTCTTCACCTTCTGACTTGGATCTCGGCCCTGGTTCTGCTTGTAGCCTGCGCGAACATTGCCAACCTTCTTCTAGCCCGCGGCACCGCGCGCCGTGCCGAAACTTCGATTCGCACGGCTCTTGGCGCCGAGCGCTCGTCGCTCATCGGACAGGCTCTCACCGAAAGCGTCTTGCTGTCGGTCGCTGGCGGCATCATCGGCATCGGGATCGCGTACGTCGGTGCGCGCATGATTCTTACGCTTGCTTTCCCCGAAGCAACGCAAATGCCTATCCAGGCCACCCCCTCGCCGGTGGTGCTTGGATTCGCGTTCCTGCTCTCTCTTGCCACGGGAGTCGCTTTCGGAATTGTGCCCGCCTGGATCTCGTCGCATGCCGATCCCGCCGAAGCCTTGCGCGGATTGAATCGTTCTACCGGTGACCGTTCGCTACTTCCGCAGAAGGCGCTCATCGTTCTTCAGGGCGCACTCTCCCTCGTCTTGCTCGTCGGGGCCGGTCTGATGACGCAAACGCTGAGGAATCTCGAGAAACAAAACTTTGGTATTGCAACCGCGAATCGCTACGTCATTCACATCGATCCCATGGGTGCCGGATACACCGTGGACTCGGTGCGCGCATTGAATCAGCGACTCGAAGATGAATTCAAAGCCCTGCCGGGAGTAAGAAAAGTGGGCCTCGCTCTTTACAGCGCCCTTGAAGGCAATAACTGGGGTGAGGGCGTTCAGATCGAAGGCCGCCCAGCGCCCGGGCCAGAGGAGCATAACGGCTCTTCCTGGGACCGCGTCAGTCCCGGCTTCTTTGAAACCATCGGCCAGCCCATCCTCCGCGGCCGCGGCTTTACCGATCAGGACACCGCAACATCTCGCATGGTTGCTGTCGTCAATCAAGCCTTCGTGAAGAAATTCTTTCCCAACGAAGATCCCATCGGACACCACTTTGGCACTTTCGACCACAAATACGCCAGCAGCTATGAAATCGTCGGCATTGTCGCCGACGCGAAGTACAACAATCCCCGCGATGCTTACCGGCCAATGTATTTCCGGCCAATGACTCAGCTCAAGTCCGACGTAACCGAGAAAAACTTTTTGATCGCCGAGAGCCGCTCACTCTTTCCTAACTCGATCACCGTACAATACGTCGGCGATACCGCCTCGCTGGAATCAATGGCCCGCCGCACGCTCGCAAACATCAATCCCGATCTGACAATCGTCAGCTTCAAGTCGCTCGACTATCAGGTAGCCGATAATTTCAACGGCGAGCGTCTGATCTCCCGCCTCACCGGACTCTTCGGCCTGCTCGCGCTCACCATCGCCTCTGTCGGCTTGTATGGCATCACCTCGTACTCTGTGGCGCGCCGTACCAACGAAATCGGCGTCCGCATGGCCCTCGGCGCCAACCGCGGCAATGTCGTTTCGCTGGTGATGAGCCGCGCACTCCTGCTGGTCGCCGTTGGTCTAGCCATCGGCATCCCCATCGCTCTGCTCGCGGGTCGCCTGATGCGCACCCAACTCTATGGTGTGCGCACCTATGATCCTATGACACTGGCGGCAGCAGTCGTGGTCCTCTCGTCCTCTGCGGCACTCGCCGGATTCATCCCCGCGCGCCGTGCCGCGAGCATCGAACCGATGCACGCGCTGCGTGTGGAGTAGCAGTGCCCTAGCCCGAAATGGGCAGAATTCCTTAAACCGAACCTTCGCCCGAGGGCATTCTCAAGTTCCGCCCTCATCCTGCCGATGCATGCATTCGTGGTGACTCGTGTCATAAAGGGAGATGGCAATGGTGACTGTTGAGGCAATTCAGAAGGCGATTGCAGCACATACGGGATGGAAAGCGCGGTTGAACACCGCGGTCAGCACTGGAAAGTTCGATCTTGATCCCAGCACGGTCCGGGTCGACAACCGATGTGACTTCGGAAAGTGGCTTCAGAGCTCAGAGCGACAGCCCGCTGACAAAGAAAATAAGCACTACCTGAATGTAAGAAAACTGCATGCGGAGTTTCATCACGAGGCTGCCAAGGTCGTGGACTGGGCCACATCGGGCCAAAAAAGCAAAGCGGCGGAGTCCCTTGCCATCGGAGGGTCCTACACGAAAGCTTCTCATCTGCTGACAGAAGCGATGGTGAAGTGGCGACAGAGTCTCCAGTAGCCATAAAAAGAGGCAAGGCAGCAACGCCTTGCCTCAGCTTCAAATCCGCACTCTAAAATCTCAGCTTTAGCCCCCACTCGAGTTGCCGAGGAGCGCCAGCCGTATTCACTCCAGTGCCGGCGCCGACCCGAAGCGAGTCGCGAGCCGCGAAATCGCTCATCGAGGTTCCGTTGACAGTCCCCGCCGACCCGTTCAAGAAGCCGCTCAGATAATTGGAAGCACTGTTGAAATTGGCGAAGTTGAATAGGTTGAAAACCGCAAACGATGGTTCGATGGTCACCCTCTCCTTGATTCGGATTGGCCAGGCGATTTTCGCGTCGAAGCCGCGAGCCCAACTCATGTTCATCTGATCAGCTGGGGCAAGCGGCAACGTGTCTGCTACCGCCCCGAGCGCTGTGAGCTGAGCGCCCGTGAACAGTCCGGCGCTCACTAAGGCCTGTGCGGCAGGCAACAGCTTACCGGCATAGCTGCTGTTGTATTGGGTTATGACCTTGTTGATGTTGCTGGCCTTCACGCTGCGCCCGAACGCTCCCACCTGCGTCCCCGGCAAAACGTGCTGGTACGGCGAGCCATCACCCACCACGTCGCTGAAGAAGATCTCTCCCGTCCGCGCCTGGTTCTCGATGTAGAGGTCCTGCGGCAGAGGCGAGAAGAAGTGGGAAACGAAACTGAGCTGAGGACCGTGCGGCAGATCGAAGGTTCCGCCAAACGACAGCTGGTGGGTTCGGTCCATCGAGTTCGGCCCGAAGTAGTGGCCAGGGTTGCGGAAATCCCACGCCGACGGAATGAAGTCCTGATCCGAGGCCATGCTGTTGAAGCGCGACAAGCTGTAGGAAACCTGGAATGCCGCGTGCCTCACTCCACGGAACGGGTTATCCGAATTCTGCACCAGCTTCAGCTGTAGCGCGGTATACGTCGAGCGGCCGGACGGGAACAACATTTCATTCTCGCCCACCAGCGCATTGATTCCGGGGAAGGCGGCGCCTTCATCTGGTCCGGTGCCCCAATACGACGCTGGATACCCGCTGTTGTACATCTTTCCCGAGTCAAGGCCGTTTCCGGCGAAGTCATCGATGGTCGCTCCCCGTCCACCCGTGAAGTTCGGGCAGCCGGCGATCGCCTGGTCAACGGTAGACACGCCGCAGCTAGCGAGAGTCGCATTGATCGCGTTGGTAGCCGCGGTCATGTTCAGGAACCGCGAATCGCCGACGTGGTTGGTGTCGTAGCTGATCAAATATCTCAGCCCGACATTGCGGAGGAAGTCTGCGCTCAGCACCGTCCCTCTGCGGAACTCATGCTGGATTCCCAGATTCATCTGAACCGAACGCGGACTGCGGAAATTCGATGCGATGAATCCGTTTCCTGTGGAGCTATAGCCGTTGGCTAAAGATTCACCCAGGAAATTCCCGTTGACTTGTGCTCCGGCAGCCGTCGTTGCTGCCTGGAAGATTCTCTGCAAGTCCGCCACATCCGTCATCACTTGACCCACGCGCGAGCCGCAGATCGTCGCGATGGGGACACCGTTGATATCAGTAATCTCTCCTCCACCTGGCAGATTCAGACTGTTGCTGGAGCAGGGCGTCGCCGTGCCCCAAAACAGGCCTTTGGAAAGCCGCCCAGGGCGATCGAACATCACGTTGTTGAAGATTCCGTTTTCGTAATAGAGACCCACTCCACCACGGATAACGGTCTTTCCGTTTTTCCTGGGATCCCAGGCGAAACCGACCTGCGGACCAAAGTTCGTATTCGGCTGCCTGACCCTGCCACCAATGCCGGATTGGCCAAATTGATCGAGGAGCAGCGCACTGCCGGTGCATGGCAGATAAGGCGAGAACGCCGCGCTGTTAATCTGGCCGCAGGTGAGCGGCGCCAGGTCACTGTCGGCCCGGCCGGTATCGCGCGACCAGCGAACACCGTAGGTCAGTGTGAAGTTCTGTTTGATCTTCCAGCTATCTCCGAAATACAGACCTAGGCGATCATCCCACTGGCCGCCTGCGGGATATCCGTACCCCGGCTTTTCCGTGAAGAATCCCTGTCCGTTTGACAACAGAATCGACGAGATCTCATAGTTCAGTGGATTGGTGGCGCCTCCGGGATAGGGGCCAATAGCTGCCATGTCCTGGGCCGCCTGGTTGTTGCTGGTGCGAATCTCCGGCGCGATGCCATAAAAAGAGGCAAAGCCCCCGCCTCGGATGCGGTTATAGCTGATGCCATAACGCAAAACATGTGACGAGGCAACCAACTTGCCACCGTCGTACTTCACTTGCAGGTTGCCTTGGAACGTCGCTTGCGGGGCAAGTCGCGATGGACCGAAGCGAGTTTCGACTCCAGCAGGTCCGACACGAATTGCGACTCCGGCTGGCGCTCCCGGATTGTAGACTCCCGCATTTCCCGTAACCGCATCCGTGATGTGGTTCTGGAATCGTAAGTAGCCAAACCGAATCGCATGGTTGTAGCCGCGGGTATTGAAGTCCAATCCCACGACATGGCTCGGTGTATTGTCACGGTTCGTGAACGGCTGGTAAGTCGATCCGTACGCCCGTGTGTCTCCGTTCCATTCATAGTTGATGCGATAGAAAAGCGTCATGTCGGGCTTGATTCGCCAGTCCAGCTTTCCCATGGTCATCGTGTCCTTAAACCCGCCCGGGTAGCTCTTCGGCAGAACATCAAAGGGTGGAGCCGGCGCCAGAGGGACGACTAAACCCTGCTTAACTCTTTCGGCGTTCACGAAGTAGAAGAGCTTATCTTTTACGACTGCTCCTCCGAGGCTTCCGCCAAAATGGCTTCGCTGGTAATACGTGTCCTCTCCACCAGGAAAGTTCGCCATCATCGACTTGTCTCGGAACAGATAAAACCCTTCTCCGTGCAGGGCATTGGTTCCCGACTTCGTGACTACGTTCACCGCTCCAGACGAAGTCAGTTCCGTCGACAGATCAAGCGTGGATTGGCTCAGTTGGAATTCACTGATGGCTCCCGCCGAAATGTTCTGCGTCGTGGTGCCGACAGTTTCGTCGCTGATGTCCATGCCATCGACGGAGATGCGCGCAGTCCGTCCGAAACGCCCGCCGAAAGAAATCGAAGAGAACCCATTCTTCGTGGGATCGAAATTTCCTCCGTCCTGAATCTGTACGCCCGGTTCGAGCTGGGCGAGGTCGAGGAAGTTTCGCCCGGAGATTGGCAGAGTTTCGATCTGTTGGCTGGTAAGAACGCCTTGTACGATCGGCTGTTCAGTGTTCACCTGCACCGCCGTGCCACTGACCTCGACCAGTTGAGTCTCCCGGCCAACTTGCAGCTTGAGATTGCCCGATGTGATCACGCCTACCGAGACGATGGCGGACAACTGCGAAGTTTGGAATCCCGCATGCTCTACGCGGATCACATACTCCCCGGGGAGTAGGGCTCCCGATGCATACATGCCCGTCGCACTGGAGACCAACTCGATTACCTGTCCGGTGGACCTATTGCTGATGATGACCTTTGCATCGCTGATCACTGCACCGCTCGCGTCGGAAACCGTCCCTTGGATCGTTCCGGTCGAGATGGTCGCTTGTGCCCCGACAAATGTCGGCAGAGCAGCCAGCAACAATACAAATGTCATTCCCACACAGAAAGTCTTGATACTGGGAATTTTAGGAAACATCGTTGTACACCCCCTCCGGTTGGAGTTCAGGCGTTGTCTGGAACCTGGTCGTCCAAAAGTGACAGGCAAACCGTGTGCGTCTCGGATTGGCTACGAACGAGCCTAGGATTGCGCGAGACGCCAGCGCCCGACTAGAACTAGAACGTCATCCCATCACACAAGGCAATTGAAGGCTATGACTGCGGTCACGGTCTGAAGTGATTACACGTGTACGCGACCAATTGATCTAGAACACACCGGTAAGTCGGGGCTAGACGAAACATGAACTGATTGTTGAGTCGATACAGACTTCATGTGGAGTAGCACGTGGTGCGGCGCGGGTGCCCAGTCTGTGCAATTTGTGGGATGCAGACCGCTTTGATAAAGCAGCATTCGAGCTTCCGCGCTCAGTTAGCTCCTCGCTAAACTCTCTCGCAGCATCTCCTCGACGTCTCCCATTTTCTCGCCGAGTAAATTGAGCTTGCGGGCCAATCCCTGTATTTCTGCCTCAGCTCGCCGGTTCACGTCATAGTCAAGCTCACCGCGCAGGCGGTCCTTCGTATCTTGCCGGTTCTGACTCATCATGATGATCGGCGCCTGGATCGCCGCTACCATCGAGAGAAACAGGTTGAGCAGAATGTATGGGTAAGGGTCCCAAGCTCTTTTCCCGAGCAGCGAGTCGGCCGTCATGTAGATAGCCATTCCAAGTGCGAATGTGATGATGAAGGTCCAAGATCCGCCAAAGCCCGCGACAGTATCAGCAATGCGCTCGCCGAAGGTTGCGTCTTTCTCAATCACGTCATTGGGGTGCCGGTTGGCGCGCAGCCGAACCAGTTGTTGTGATGCATGAAACTGGCGGCCGAGCACGCGCAGCATATCCATGCCCGCGAGAGGCTTGCGCTGCAACAGCACGGCAATGTCGTTGCGGTTCACCTCAAGACATACGGCTTCGTCGACGGCTTGGGCTTCAGTTTGATGAGGTGTCTGTTCGAGCATGGAAGCAAATCCAAAAAATTCACCATGCGAAGGCTCGTCGATCACGACTTCCTGCTGATCTTGATCGACGGTCGACACACGCACGCGGCCGGAGACCACCACGTACGCCTGTCCGCTGGAGTCACCCATTTTGTAAATTCGTTGCCGCGGCGAAAAGGTTTTCAGCCGCACTTGACTGGCGAGCACCGCCGTCTCTTCTTCATCAAGCAGGGCAAACAGTGGAACGTGCTTCAGGACTTCAGGGTTGCAAGGCATCGCATTCTTCTCCGTCGAAAATCCCGCGTAGGATGGCATAAAGAAGCGTGGCAAACAATATGCGAATCGTGGCAAAGCGCTCGCCAGAAGAGTTAAATTGAGACCATCGTGAACATACGAGCCAGTCATCCCAAACGTTTCGGCATCATCTCTTTTTTGGTCGTCTCAGTTCTGCTGATTTCGTCATGTCATCGTTCGAAGCCACAGCCGACGACGAAATATGCTTTCACCGGCCGGGTCGTTTCGGTCGATATGGGGTCGCGGACCGCCAACATCGATGGCGACTTGATTCAGGGCTACATGGAAGCGATGGTCATGGCGTACAAAGTCAAACCGGATTCCATGCTGGCAAAGCTAAGCCCCGGAGATTCCATCGCTGCTGATCTGATGGTCGTGGAGCATGATCCGCGCGACGAGACAGCGGTTCCCGACTACTGGCTCGAGAATGTGAAGGTCACCGGCCACGCGCCGCAGGCCCCAGCGGCAGGGCCGAACGCGATGCACATCCCAACGCCGGGAGAGCAGGTTCCAGATTTTGCTTTCACCAATCAGGACGGCAAGCGAGTGTCACTCGATCAGTATCGAGGCAAGGTGCTCCTCGTCACTTTTATTTATACCCGTTGCCCGTTTCCGGATTTCTGCCCGCGGATGAGCCACAATTTCGCCGAGATCTACAAACAACTTGATTCAAATCCCGCGCTCGCTAAGACGCAACTGTTAAGTGTCAGCTTCGATCCGAAATATGACACGCCCAAAGTGCTGCGCGATTATGGATTCTCGATGGCACAGACGCATGACGGGTCATTGTTCCGGCGGTGGCAATTCGCGGCACCCAAGTCTGACGAACTTCCAAAAATCGCCGAGTTTTTCGCGATTACCGTCAAACCCGAAGGAGCTACGATCACTCACAATCTGAGTACCGCGGTTATTGGTCCCGATGGCAAAATTGTGAGGTGGTATCACGGCGGCGACTGGCAGGTTTCTGATTTAATAAAAGACGCGGCAGACGCGGGCAGTCCCAAGGCTTAGTACAGCTCGCCGCTCAGCGCAGAGGAATCATGAAATATACGCTAATCATCCTGGCAGTGCTTGGGGTCGTTGTCTCTTCTCTGGCCCTGCGTGAGCATTACCGCGAATACGGCGACTCGCCCTGCAGCATCAACGAACGTTGGGACTGCGGCGTAGTCAATCACAGCCCGTTCGCGCTGCTAGGTGGCGTATTCGACCAAATTGGCATTCACGCTCACATCCCCGTGCTAAGCGCCATGCCCGTGGCCACCGCAGGAATCCTCGGATACATCCTCATGGCCGTTGTAGCTTTTCGCCGCAGCTACCGCCTGCTGCTTGTCCTCACCTGGGGAAGCCTGGCGTTTTCGCTTTATCTGGCACACATTGAGAAAGACATCCTCGGCGTCTGGTGCGTCTACTGCGTAATTTCGCTTGGGATCATTTCGCTGATGTCGCTGCTCACGCTAGGAATTGCAATTTTCGGATTGGTGCGCAAGCCCATGACAGCGTAATCGATTAGACGAAGATAAGGTTGAGTTTGTAGTGGTCTAAGAAATAGCTGGCGTCATCGGCGTCCTCAGAACAGTGTCATACAGAGCGAAGCCGGAGTGCAGCCAAGCGGAACTCCGGCGGAGTCGAAGCATCCCTACCTTGGAACCACCGTTGTCGGCAGGTATTCCTCACTTCGTTCGCAATGCCGCTGCAGGCGATGGACCTTGGCCTTACCCGTCTTTCTAAATCGCCTAATAAGTAGGCGCCGGTCTCTTCGAACCAATCTTCCGGTTGATCTCTCCGGCAAACTCAATAAAGAAATTCAGCAATGTTCCATACGCTGCCTGACCCAGCACACCCTTGCCTCCCTCGGCCCACGCGTCCTTCGGACTCGGCTTCCACGCGGTCGAAATCAGCCCTCCACCAAACGCTCCCGCGTAGAGAGCAATCTGCGGACGCCGCTCCGTCTCCGTCTCGTTGAACGTAACGAAGTTGCGCATGATGGCGTGTTTCGTCCGCGGCCAGAATCCCGAGCACTGACACCGGTCATAGCGCGGCTCGTACTTGAGTGCTGCATTCCCAAGCGCCGCCAGACTGTTCGCCGCAATGAACTGTCCTTCATGCGACGCAAAACGCTCCATGTATCCACCCCATCCATCGTCCCACTGATAGGGAACGCCGCGAACCTGGTCGATGCCTGCACCGAACATCCTCTTCATGTACGCACCGGGTGTGATGAGCGTCTGCGATAAATAGAGTTCGCGGCGCTGCGCCCCGGTCAGCGGAGTCATGGTCTGACCTGTCTCAACGAACACTCCAGTCAGCCAGCCGCTCTCCCAGTCGCGCGCCTTCACTAGCGCCAGTTCACCAGCCTTCTTGGTTGCGCCGGCGGCTTGGATAGCGAGTTTCTCCGGGTTAGCGCTCTGCTTCTTTCGCGAAGACGAAGATTCGTTCGATGAAGAACTCTCCGGCTCAGGTGCAGAAGGGAGACTAGACGGCTGCTGTGCGTGCAGACTGGCACTCATCGCAAGCAGTAGACACGTCCACACTAGCACCCGCACTTCGAAACCTCGACGCTTCCCCAAAACGACCCCACCGTCCACCGATACGACCCGGTTATGTTTTTGCCCCCGGCCAGAAGAGCCGCTAAACTTTCTTCGATGCCATCGCTCTACAACCGCGTTGCCGGACAGAGTGTAGAACGTCTGGCCGCGTTAAGCGACGGCATTTTCGCCGTCGCCATGACACTGCTGGTGCTCGATCTCCGGGTACCAGCTTCAGATGCCGTCCACTCTGAACGTGACCTCGGCCATATTCTGCTGGGGATTGCTCCGCGGCTTCTGATTTTTCTGATGAGCATGATGACACTCGGCATCTTCTGGGTCGGCCAGCAGACCCAACTCAATCACTTCGCCCGTTCCGACCGCAATCTCGCCTGGATTCATATTGCATTTCTCTGTGCCGTCTGTCTCGTTCCATTCTCGACTTCACTGCTGGCGGAGTTCATTCACTATCGGATGGCATTGCTGGTTTACTGGTTCAATATTTTGCTGCTTGGAGTGACTCTGCTCTGGAGTTGGCATTACGCGACCCGGGCAAACCTGCTCGCCGACGATCTACCGGGTGAAATTCACCCGGCAGTCGTGCGCCGCATCGTGATCGCGCAAACTTTGTACGCCTGCGGCGCCGCATTGTGTTTTTTGAACACCTACTATGCCATCGCAGCAATCGTGCTGGTCCAGGTGAACTACGCGATCGCACCAAGATTCTGCTGGGGATTGTTCGAGCGGAGAAAAGCCCAAACCGATATAGAAGACCCTTAATATCGAAGCATGGAGCCCCGGACGCCAATTCGTTTCGCGATTCGAAGCGCAGATACCCCCCATGGGTGTCAGCGGATGCTGCTGAGAGGCGGCGCTTCAGGACTAACAACTCACGACTCAGGACTCGCGACTACCTACCCTCTTTCGAACGCGTGCTTCTTCTCCAACTCCTCCACCGCAGCACGCCGTTCACTCTCAAAGCGAGTTGCCTGATTCATTAGGCCAGGAGTCGCTTCTGCCCACTCACTCTCGATGCGAATCAACCCCTGCGCAGCAACCAACCGTCTTGCAATCTCAAGCATGTGAGCAGGCGTGGATTGTACATATTGCGCCTCGGCTGGATCAGCGATCCACACTCGCGGATTTCCCAGCTTCGTCTCCCAAAAAACCTTGCGCTCGATGAATTCCGCCATCGCCTCGTCGGTAGCTTTGCCAAAAATCCACTGCTGCCTTTTGAAATCGTAGTGTCGGCTGGAAAACGGCACAGGCAACAGCTTTCCGGACTTCAAAAATTCAATCTGCCGCCGGTCCACTTCCTTGCGCAGCGCATTGACCACCGGAGCCTCGGCGTCCTCCGGCTCCAGCGATGGCATAACTTCCCGCACGGTTTGCGACAGGTTCACCGCCACGGGTGCGTGCAGCCCTTCTGATCCCTCCAAGCGGATGTCCCCATGGAGCACCCAAAAATCAGCCCCCGACGTCGACTGATGAAAAGGCCAGTCCAGTTTCATCGTCAACGGGAGGCCCGTTAGTGTTACCCAGATCTTCCTTGTCGCAGCACCCTCCTGCCCCTGGTTCATTGGTCCCATTCCTTGATATGAAAGTTTGCAGAAGAAATTCTACCGGAAGCAGACAGGGATTAGTGGTCCCTGGCTAGTGCTAGTGGCCAGTATTCAGATTAGGGAATTAAGAATCGCGACGAATCGCCGGCGTCGACTCGAATCGTGCTCTCCGCAACTATTTATCACTCCGATCACGAGCCACTGACCACCGATCACTAATTTCTACCCTCTAGCGTCCAACGTAGCTCGCACTTTCCGCCCTAGCTCAACCTTCGTGAACGGCTTCTGCAGCAATTGAACACCAGGCTCGAGCACTTTATGCTGCACCACCATGTCATCGGTGTAGCCGGTCATATAAACGATCTTGGTCTGTGGACGCTTGCACAGAATCTTCTCCGCCAATTGGCGCCCGCTCATGCCGGGCATGATCACGTCGGTCAGCAACAAGTGAATTGGCTCAGCCGATTTCTCGGCTTTTTCGATGGCCTGGTCAGCCCCGGATGCCTCAAGAACCTGGTAGCCGTAGCCCTCCAGGAAGATGCGCGTCAATTCTCTGAGGTCTGGCTCATCTTCCGCGACAAGGATGGTCTCCGATCCTCCCTTAACGTCATCGGCGGACGGCTGCACCTTGTGCACCGCGGTATTGCTCTCTACAGCCGGCAGATAAACTCGAAACGCCGTGCCGCGCCCGGCTTCGCTCTCCGCACAAACGCTGCCTCCGCTCTGCTTCACAATCCCGTACACGGTGGCTAGACCAAGCCCAGTCCCTTTACCCATCGGTTTCGTCGTGAAGAAGGGCTCAAAGACGTGCGACAGCGTGGCCGAATCCATGCCGTGTCCGGTATCCGTCACTTTCAGCATGACGTATCGACCGGGTGGGAGGTCGAGATCGAGGTGTTCATCCCGGATCTCGATGTTGGCGGTCTCCATCGTGATCTTGCCGCCTTGCGGCATCGCATCGCGCGCGTTCACCAGAAGGTTCATCACCACCTGCTCGAGCTGTCCAGGATCGGCGCGCACCAACATCAACTCCGAACTCAGATTCCCAATCAGCTCAATATCTTCGCCGATGACTCGCGTCAACATTTTTTGTACGCTGGTGACGGTCTCATTCAAATCCAGCACCCGCGGCTGGAGCACCTGTTTGCGGCTGAAGGCGAGCAACTGCTGCGTCAGAGATGCGGCACGGTCGGCGGCACGGCGCATCTGTTCGAGTCCACTCCGTGTTTGCTCGTCGACGGCCCCCATGGCCAGCAACAGTTCTCCGTGGCCCATGATGATGCTCAAGATGTTGTTGAAGTCGTGAGCAATGCCGCCAGCGAGCCGGCCGATCGCTTCCAGTTGTTGTGCGTTCCTGAGTTGCTCTTCGAGGTGCAGTCGCTCGGTCACATCACGCGTGATGCCCCAGGTGTGGACCCAGTGTCCGTTCACAATGGTCCCTACCATCGTGTTGCGGAAAATTCGCTTTTGACCATGCGCATCAAGTTCAATGGATTCCTGATCGCTGACGCGATAGCCGTTGCGAATGAAGCTTTCCATGAATCGCTGTGTCACCGGATCATGGAGAACCAGGAACTCAGAGAGCTTCTTTCCGACTAGGTCCGCGGCTGAGTCCCGCCCATACATTTTGGCCATGGCGTCGTTGCACTCCGCCATCCAGCCGGTCTTGTGGCCCCATCGGATTTGCTGTTCGATTGGGAGATGGCACGGAACGGGTGGATCGTATTCCATGCGGTAAATTCCTTCCGAACTTTGGGCTACGAATGCCCGGTAGCGCTCTTCGCTTTCGCGCAGAGCCTCCTCTGCCCGCTTCAGGTCTGTAATGTCAATCAGCACGCCCCGAGTCAGGCGTTTCCCGGTGTGCGCGTCCCGCACGATGATTGCCTCGTCGCGAACCCAAACCAGCCGGCCATCATGCCGTCGCATGCGGTACTCCACTTGAAAAAGTCGGCCCTCCTCCCACGTGTCCTCCTGCACCGCCTGCGCCCGATCATCAGGATGCAGATGATTCCACCAGAAGGTCGGATCTGCGACGCACTCCTCGGGTCGGAATCCGAGAATCGTCTCCACCTGCGGGCTCATGTACAGAAACGGTCCCAGCGCGCCGGTCTCCGCTACATACGAGATCGCAGGAACTTCTTCCACCAGCTGGCGATACTTCGCCTCCGCTTCTTCCAGTGCAGTCGTCGCGCGGAGGCGTTCTTCTTGTGAACGAAGCGCCGTGATTCCAAAAGCCAGGTTGTTCGCCATTTCGCTCAGCAGGTCCACCTCTGAGCGATCGAAGGAACTGGCCTGGTCGGAATAAATCATCAACACACCGAAGGCTCCGCCCGCGACTCGTAACGGCAACGCGATCGCTGCCGCGTACCCGCGAGCCAGAGCAGCCTCGCGCCAGGGAGCGAACAACGGATCGGTAGAAATATCGGTCACGACACAGATCCGGTTTTCGCGGATGGCAGTACCCGAGGGACCACGCCCCGCGGGGGTGTCGGACCACTTGATTTCCACGCTGGTGAGATATCCTTCCTCGTGACCGGTATGAGCCATGGGGCGTACAAGCCTTTCGGGCTCCGGTTGGGCGTAGCCGATCCACGAAAACCGATAGGCGCCGACAAGCACAATGATGTCGCAGATCTCCCGCAACAGAACTTGTTCGCTACCCGCCTGGGCTAGGGCCCTGTTACACGCACTTAGCGCCCTGAGTGCGCGATTCAGACGCTGCAACTCCCGGTTGACTTCGCTATCTCGATCACCCTCATTGGCCATCTCCCATCTAGGGGCGGGAGAAGGTTCAACAGCGTAGGCGGGATTGTCGGGAGGGTTAGCTCCGGCAGGCTTGTCCGACCCTGGGATGCCTTGGGACAAAGGGATTCTGACGGCTGCCTCACATTCTATGACACGCCGCAAGCCTGATTTACAAACTTAAATCTATTGTTCTGTTTCTCAAACACTTCTCGCCCGACGTTCGGTATTCGATCCCCAATCCAGTTGATCGTCGAGCAGTCGGAGAGCGTTCTATCAATTCGAACGACAGGTGAGCATTTCTTGGCGATATCGGCGCACTTTCTCTACATCCTCTGCGGTGAAGAAATTAGCTAGCCACAGAGCGGGCCGAGTGCATGGTCGAATCCCCAAGTGAACCGGCGAGCCGGTTTGGCGCTAATGCTGCTGCTGATTTATACTTACGGTTTGCCCTAAGACCGTCGAAGTTATCAGGAGCAGCTACTTTTCATGCCGAAACGTACATTCCAACCCAACAGGCGCAAGCGGTCCAAGAAGCACGGATTCCGCACGCGCATGAAGACCCAGGGCGGCCAGAAGGTTCTTTCCCGCCGTCGCGCCAAGGGGCGCAAGCGGGTCTCAGTAAAGCCAGGTTTCCGCGAATAGGCGGATCGTCCCCATGTCTGGCGGATTTTCGTCTCCGCCAGCCCGTGAGTCATGCATAGAATTCGAGGCACTGTGACCGCCAGTGTGCCTGATGAATCCAATAAGGCTGCCGGGCGGACTGGCCGATTTGCCTTTCCGCATGGAGTTCGTTTATTGCGGCACGCGGATTTTGAGCGGGTCTATAAGCAGGGCCGCCGTCACTTTTCGGGATCGATGACGGTCTTTTACCTGCAGCGGCAGCCCGAGGTGGCCGCGAAGTCGTCGGGGTTGCGGATTGGATTTACCGTGGGCCGTGCCCTCGGGGGAGCAGTTCAGCGAAATCGGATGAAACGGAAACTGCGCGAAGCAGTTCGCCTCTCGCGCCCTTGGCCGGACATTGACGTGGACGTTGTCGTAAATCCGAAGAAAGCTCTTTTGACGCTGCCTTTGGACGCAGTCTTGAACGAAATTCGGCAGGCTTTCGTAGTCATCGAGAAGAAGCTCGCGAAAGGGGTACGGCGAGAGGGGTTCGAAAGCCCAAAGCCGGAAGCCGAAAGACGTGGGTAACGTGGGAAAAGTCGCTCAACTCGTTGTCTTGCAACTGCTTCGTGCTTATAAGTGGGTGATTTCGCCGATGTTTCTTCCGGCGTGTCGCTACGTTCCGACATGTTCGGAATACGCGATGGAAGCCGTGGACCGATACGGGGTTTTCCGTGGCGGATGGATGACTCTCTGGCGTTTGCTTCGCTGTCATCCTTTCGTAAAAGGCGGATACGACCCGGTCGTTCGCACGTCTCCGTCGGACGAGAAATCGTTGGCTGAGACGCACTGTCATCACGCAATTTGAGGAAAGCAAGCACTTTGGCCGAATATCAAAATCCTCAACAGCAACCCGGCGGTGAAGGCCGGCTGCTTCTAATTTTCCTCGTGACGTTCCTCTTGATCATGGCGGCGCAGCCGCTGCTCAAGAAATACTTCCCTACGCCACCTCCGCCACAGCAGCTACAGCAGCAAGCAACTACTCCGACTGTCCCTCCGCCCCCGCCGTCAGCACCAGCTGCCGCGAGCAAGTCTGGAGCGCCCTCGCCCAGCGTTGCCAGGCAGGCGACCAGCGAATCCGAGACTGTCATTGAGAGCAATCTGTACCGCATCACGTTCACCAACCGCGGCGCGCAGGTGAAGTCATGGATCCTCAAGAAGTTTGATAACGATGGCGAGAATGGCCCGCTTGACCTAGTTAATTCCGCTGCCGCTGCGCAATACGGTTATCCGCTGTCTCTGTGGACCTACGATGAGGACCTGCGCGGGAAACTGAGTTCGGTGCTTTACGTCGGGAGCCAGGCCGGGCAGACTATTCATGCTCCGGCAACCGTTACTTTCGAATATTCCGACGCCGACCTCACTGTCCGTAAGACTTTCACTTTTGACGACACGTACGTCGCCAAGTTTGAAACCAGCGTGGTCTATAAGGGCAGTTACGTAGCTGCAATTCCCTCCTGGCCTTCCGGCTTCGGCGACCAGAGCAGCCAGGCCTTTTATGCGACGTCGCTGATCACTTATCAGTTCAACAAAAATATAGAGCGCCTGCCGATCAAGAAAATCAGTGGAGGCGGAACCATCCCCGGTCCGCTTCACTGGGCTGGTCCGAACGATCAGTATTTCGCAGCGATTTTCATCCCGGACGATCCCGTAACCGCATCGATGGTGACCTTGCGCCATTCGCTCGCCGTTGCGCGTGATCCCCAACAGAAGAACTCGACGGAGAAGGTCAATGTGGAATTGCTCGGTGCGGCCGTCGGAAACATCCACGGTCCGACTTCTGGGCGATTGTTCGTCGGCCCGAAGGAGCTTGAACTTCTACAGAAGATCTTCGTGCCTGGAGTTTCAGGCGCTGATAACGACCTCACCGGCCTGGTCGATTTCGGCTGGTGGGGCATCATCGCCAAACCCCTGTTCATCTGGCTGAGATGGACCTATCACCACATGGTCGCCAACTGGGGATGGGCGATTGTGATCCAGACCATCATCATCACCCTCGCCTTACTCCCGCTGCGCATCATGCAGATGAAGTCGATGCTTAAGATGCAGCGCGTGGCTCCCCAGATCAAGTCGATCCAGGAAAAGTACAAGAAGTACAGCCTGCGCGATCCACGCAAGGCGGCGATGAACGAGGAGATCAGCGCGCTCTACAAGAAAGAAGGCGTGAACCCGGCGGGCGGATGTTTGCCCATGCTGATCCAGATGCCATTCCTGTTTGCCTACTATCGAATGCTGGCGACGGCGCTCGATCTGCGCCATGCGCACTGGCTCTGGATTCGTGACCTTTCTGCAGCCGAGCCTATTCCATACATTTTGCCGATTATTATGATCGTCAGCATGCTAGTCGTGCAGCGCATGACGCCGCAGGCGGGCATGGACCCGGCGCAACAAAGAATGATGAACGTGATGATGCCCCTGATGATGGGCTTCATCTTCTTCCGCCTCGCTGCTGGCCTGAACCTGTACTATGCGGTCGTCAACGTAATCAGCATCGCGCAACAGGCCGTCATGAATCGAACGCACCTCGGACGCGAAATGCGCGAGATGATGGCAAAGCGCGCGAGGAAGAAAGATAAGTAGCTGTCAGCCGTCAGCTATCAGCCGTCAGCAATAATGGCTTGAGGAACCGACGCGGATCGTTAGCGCCAGATGTGATCGTGAAAGTGACCGTGCAAGAGCGGCGCTCAGCGCCGCGTCGAAGACAGCGATAGATTGGGCTTTAGCCCCCGTTTTTGTTGATCAAGAAACTGGAACCCCATCGGCCCAAGCTGAAAGCTGACGGCTGAGAGCTGAGAGCTGAATCCATGTCCATTCCCGATAAAGTCGCCGCCGCCAATAAAATCAACGGATTCCTTCAGGCCGTCGTCACGCATGGAGGCCTCCGCCTCAAGTACCGCATCGTCGTCGATCCGCCGCTACCCGAGAATCGCGACTGGGAGAAGCCCGAGATTCTCGTAGATTTCTCCGGGCCCGACTCGGCCCTTCTGCTGGATCGCGGAGGGGAACTGCTCCGCGCTCTCGAACTACTCGCGCTCGAGATACTGCGCTTGCCTTCCGGCGAGCACGAGAAGGTCTGCTTCGACTGCCAGAACCGCCGCTCGATGCGCATCCAGGAACTGCGCACCGCGGCCGATGTCGCCGCCGAAAAAGTCCGCAAAACAGGCACGCCGTATCACTTCAATCCGATGTCGTCGCGTGAACGTCGCATCGTCCACCTGGCCCTGCGCGAAGAAGCCGATCTCCACACGGAGAGCGAAGGCGAAGGCGCAAACCGCCGCCTGGTGGTGTATCCCAAAGACTACAAAGGAGCTCCAGGCAGGCCACAACCCCGTACCCTGCCCTAGGGCTGGAATGTGAAGTGGGGAATGTGGAGCGGGCACTCCTGCCCGCTAACTTTGCCCACTTCGACCAAAGTTTCGATCAAAAACGCACCGAATCAAGCCTCAGACTAACGCTTATCTCCACCCCTTTACTAACCGTGTACCCCACTCTCGCGCGCCATTTGCGCGAGAGATCTCGCAAGAAGTCAGCCGCGAAGCCGCGAAAGAATGCAGCTCATGGCGCAAGCCATGGGTACTGGGCGACGACACACAATCAGGCCCCTAAGGGGCGAAAGAAACTCCGTATGGACGAACCTACCCACGGTGACGTCGCGGAGATGCCCGTCATCCGTTTCACAACTCTTTCATTCCACTTTCCCCGAGAATCATCGAGAGCTGACAACGGATATGAGCTTTCACGAGCGACTCCTCCCACCAGTTACCTGTCTTGATTCTCCCAGACCAAGCGATCCTCAAGCAAAAAGGGCGGCCACAAAGCCGCCCTCTGAAACGCACAGCAGAGTCCGCCTATCGGCCAGCCCCAGCAGCCGCTGCTTTTGGTGCCACTCCGGCCAGGTTCATCCCTTCGATCTTATTCATCACAGACTCGATGCTGGTGCCGGTATCCACGCAAGCGTCCACATACGGATGCCGGCTTCCATCAGCATGCATCACCAGCACCTTGGTGTCGGCATTCGCCTTTTTCACCATATATGGCAAATGATGACGATCATTGCGGGTCATCGACGATCCCAGGACGACCAGGTCGAACGTCGCTTTCTTCAGCGCCTCATCGACAGCCTTGCGCCCCTCCGCCGCCTGCACGGTATGCCCAGCCTTCTGAAACGCCGGCGCCTGTTTCGCTAGAACGTCACTATCCCCTTCGCCATAAAGAATTCTAAGTTTTGCCTTTGCCATGGACTCCCCTCGTTTGGCACCTGACGCACCTGTGCCTGCGAGTGACGGTATCAACCGCCCGGACCCCAATAAACGTCACCAAAGGCGCATGACGAACGAGACTGCGATCTGCCTAAACTCGGCGTGGATGGGCTTGTGTAGGGGCGGGCGCATTTCGTCCGCCCCGCCCACGCGAAGCGAGGCGTGCCATGGGCATCGCTCGAGCCGGCTGCACGCTCTTTCATTGCGCGCCTTGCGCGCAACCCCGGACGAATGCGTCCAGGGCTACATACCGCGCAAAATTCTTCCCCAAAAACCCTTCGCGGCGATAAACTTTCTGCCGCGGAGGCTTCCCACCCCATGTCGGCCACGAACGTCTGGAGAGCAGTACTCATAACGTTATTGTTAACTCCCTTCCTGAACGCGCAATCAAGCGGCACTCAATCCACCACCACCTGCAACCTCGACGATGGACGCCAGGTTTACATCCGTTACAACGCCGTGCCAGCGAAACAGCTGAAGATTCAAAACGGCAAACCTCTGGAGCCCGGGGGCAGCGCCATGACTCTCTTCACCGAAGCGCAACTCAGTCTTGGCAGTTCGACGATCCCAATCGGCGCGTACACGGTTTATCCGATCCCAGCCAGGGGCAATTGGTCGATCGCCGTGAACAAGAACGTGACTCCCGGCGCGGCCTTCGATGAAAACCAGAACATTGCGCGCGCTCAGATGGAAACTGCACAAGTCGAGACTCCCTCGGACGTGCTTGAAGTCGCATTCGCACACGTGGGCGCGCGCTGCACCCTCCGGATCTACGTCGGAAAGAGTGCGTCGTTCGTTGACTTTAATGCGAAGTAACCGCGCTTTGCGGCCGTGAGCGAAACCGGGGTCCCCAGCACGCGTCGCGTGATGGGGTGGGGAGCGGGAGCCCGCAGCGGTCATTCGCGAGCGTTTTCCCGGCAAAACAAACCTAGCCAACGATGTCATCGTGAGCATCGGCGAAGCCGGTGCGGACCTTACGAAAGGCTCCGCCACGATGCCGTCGAGAGGACTATTGCTCTCTCGCCGGTCGCCGCACCTTCGCGGCAACACAGGTTGTGCAAGCTGTCTTTGTCCTGCGACAATGGCCGGATCATGCGGTTCTTAGTTGCGACCTTTCTGCTTGCCACAGCCGCGGCCCAATCCGGACCACGCATCCAGTTCTCTCATACAACCGAAGCACTCCGCGGGGTCAGCGCCGTCTCGCGCCGAGTTGCGTGGGCCAGTGGCACGCACGGCACCTATCTCCGAACGGTTGACGGTGGCGAGGTCTGGACTCCCGCCCAAGTCCCCGATGCGAACTCACTCGACTTTCGCGCCGTCGTCGCCTTCTCCGCCGACGAAGCTTTCCTGATGTCCGCCGGACCCGGCGATCAATCGCGCATCTATCACACCCTCGACGGCGGCCAACACTGGAACCTGCAATTCACTAACGCGAATCCAAAAGGATTCTTCGACTCGATGGTCTTCTGGGATCACAAGCACGGAATCGTCGTCGGCGATCCAGTACCTGACGAAACTGGAAAGTTAAAATTCGACGTGCTCATCACCGACGACGGCCAAACCTGGCACGCGATTCCACCCGCGCAATTGCCCGACGCCATCGAAGGTGAAGGCGCCTTCGCCGCCAGCAACACATGCATTGCGATCGTGCACCCCGCCTCTATCGCCCCCTCCGCCACCACTTCCATCTCACCTGCCCCCTCGTCTGTCATCCTGAGTGGAGCAGTTGCTCAAGCGCAGCGCCAACAATTGCGCAGTCGAAAAATCCCTGCCTTCTTATCCTCAGTCATGGCGCAGCAAGGAATTCTCTCCCAGACTGTGTTTGGGGGTAGCGCCGAAGCCTCAATCCACGCAGCCCCGGAAGAATCACAAGTAGAAGAGCCGTCCACAGCCATGGAAGAGCGGCGCTTCAGCACCGCGTCAGCAGACCAAAAAGAAGGGCCTTCAGCCCCCGACCCCAACATCTGGTTCGCCACCGGAGGCAAAGTCTCCCGCGTTTTCCACTCTCCTGACCGCGGCAAGACCTGGCAAGTCTTCGACACTCCCATCATCCACGGCCCTGATTCCGCGGGCATTTTCTCGATCGCCTTTCGCGATGCCCACCACGGCGTCATCACCGGCGGAGATTACAAGCATCCACGCGACGACGGGCCCAACCTAGCCTTCACCAACGACGGCGGCCAAACGTGGACTCTCTCCGACATCCATCCGCAAGCCTATTTCTCCGCCGTGGCTTACGACCTCCAGGTAAATGAAGCCGCAAAAAGGCAACTGGCAGAAGAACAATCTGCAGAAGCCAATGGCAAAAAGATCCGCATCAAGCCGACCGCTCCCGAACGCCTTTTCATCGTAGGCGAAGACTTCGTCTTCGACTTCCGCCCTCCCGCGAACCCACGCCGCATCGGCGGAGGCAAAAAGCGAGGCCTCGCATTCAACGCCGTGAGTGCCTATCCCGAAGGCGGCGCGCTAGTGGTAGGCCCAAAAGGCACCATGGCCTTCATCCCGTAAGAAAACTGATGTGGCAGACTCCGTCGTCCACCCCCGATATCTTTGTAGCTCTAAACGCCCAATGAGCGGATCGTTTGTGATTATCGAGCCTGTTCCGCTAGGCGGCATCTGGGCGGTCGAAGGCGCTAGAAATCGATCTGAAATTCTGCTTTAACCACTCTCTTGCCGATCTTCGGATCCACATTGCGGAAGATGAGATGGTACTTCACAGGGTTATTCAAGGTTGGAGGCAGGTTTGCATTGACCTCCTGGTCGTGCGCAGCGTCGGATGAGAACAGGGCATCG
This sequence comes from Candidatus Sulfotelmatobacter sp., assembly GCA_035264195.1. GTDB lineage: Bacteria > Acidobacteriota > Terriglobia > Terriglobales > Acidobacteriaceae > Sulfotelmatobacter. Next base: position 27,154 of record DATFQQ010000411.1, read on the forward strand.
CTGGGATGTCCCGCCAGAAGGTCCGAGTATTGCTGATCGTTTAGCAACTGAAACTCGACATCTCCCGGAGATGTGGTTGGAGCGCCGCCAGCTTGAATAAACGATTGGAAAGATCCATGCAACTGCGGGCTGTACGCGTGGGCAGGTACTTCAAATGGCAGATCCACCGTCTTTGCTACAGCAAAAGTCTGATGCAGCACGTTGTTGCTGGTGCCTACCACCGAACCACCCACGTGGTCCGAAGCGGTCGGTTGGTAAAAGTTCGCCCGGATGGTTTCGACATCGTCGGAATCTTTGTGATTCATGAATTTGGCCAGCGGACCAACCACTGTAACGGGTTCATCCGCGCGTTGTCCGTCGGGGTAAGTCGATCTTGTCGATGCTGCCGATGCTACCTTCCGCACTTGCTCTTTGATTGGTTCGGCCTGTATCTCAACAGAATCTGCGGAATGACGTAAATGCATCCAGCCGGAATAGCCGAGAAACAAAATAAGTACGCTTCCCACCAATAAGCTAGCTAGACTTCTCATAACTCTCCCAAAAGGAACATGGTAGAGCGACGAAAATCGCGCCGCTAGTTATCGTCGGGTAAGAGGTAGTTACTTTGGTTTGCCGTATTCGGTATTGAAATGCAGACGGATTTCGCCGCAGGTGCCTTGTTCCGGAGAGTAAACCACGCAGGTATCGAACGGACGCGAGTAGACATGAAGGCTGACGGCACGTTGATTGAACTCTCGTGGATTCACGACGCGGTGAACGGGATCAGCAGGGTCCACTGCGCACGGATGGGAGATGTTCATTTCCACTGTATTCAGCGGTTCCAGTCGGCAAGATCCGCCTGCAAGGTCCTGATGAACCAGGTGGAAGTTTTCCACGTGTAAGCGCCCGAGCGGAACCGCCATCCAGCAATTCTGATCGCGATGATTATGGACTGAGCTTGCCTGGCCAACTTCCCAGCAGATCGCTATAAGCTCGTAAAGAGGCGTGCGGTCAATCAAGTTACGCGTATAGTGCTGGCGATCCCAGTTGAGGTAAGGAGCGAGCGAGTCGGCGTCGACCGGACTCTGTTCGAGAAGCTGACGCAAGGGTTCTGTTACAACGAATGCAGATTCAGGCAGCTTCCGAAGCTCTGACACGAGCGTTTGAATCGGGACCGTTTTGGTGGTGGTGATCATTGTTTGAGGCCGGGGTAGAGTATAGCCTAGTTAGATTATACGGCTGTCGGAGGGACTAGAGTGATTTAGAATCCTGCCCGGCAGAAGTTGTTCCAAGGCAGGGATGCTTCGACTCCGCCGGAGTTCCGCTTCGCTGCACTCCGGCTCCGCTCAGCATGACACTGTTCTTTAGGGCACGGAAATGGCGAGCCACTGCGAAGCCATGGCCGCCGGATCTTGCAGGCGAAGGAAAACCTTAGGGTTTTCCGCGCCGTCTTCGCAGGTCTCTCGGCAGGTCTGATTTCAGCAACCACAATCCGGCTGCAGCCGCCGCGGCCCAGGTGAGCGTTACCAACAACAGCTGCATCACATCTGCTATTCGGCTTCCGTGCCCCACGCCCGCTACCGGTAATGCTTTGGCAACTTTAAAGCTAAGAGCGCCCGCTACAATTGCCGCTAAGGCTGACTTACCCAATTCCTTCCATCGCAGTCCGAGCAGGGGCACAAGCTTTTTGTAATTCAGTAGACCAGCGAGGGCAATCAGGTTAATCCCAATCCCGATGTTCGATGCCCAGGCAAGACCGATCACGCCAAACTGATGGAAAAAGAATGCGTAGATTGGCAAAGATGCGATCGTGATGACGGTGACCGCTGTCATCGGCGTGAGCGTGTCACCTGCCGCGTAGAACGCCCGCGCATAGAGTCCTTGAGCCGACCAAAGCACCAGTGAGAGCGAGAACCAGAAAAAATACACTGCGCTCGTCTGGGTATCGGCAAATGAAAATTTCCCACGTCGGTAGACGAGATCGATCAGCGGAAGTGCCGCGACCATCATCCAGGCAGTGACCAGCAGAGATGCCGCCGAGACTCGATAGACTGAGTCGTTCACAGTGTCGGCGAATTCCTTCAACTTCTTCTCGTTGAACAAACGCGCAAAGAACGGCAGCGAAGCCTGGCCCGTAGCCTGCCCCAGCACGGCGATCGGTACTGCGAACAACCGCTTTGCAAATGTCAGCCGCGTGATGTCTCCGACGCCGCCTGATGCGTAGTGGCGCAAAATCCAATCATCGGCAGTGACAAGCGAGAATCCGAGCATGAGGGGCACCGACAGCTTTACCCACTCTCGAAATGCCGGGTTGCTTATGTCAAAGGAAGGCCGATAGCCCGTTCCGATCTTCGCTGCCCCAATCACGCTGGCCAGAAACGGCCCCACGAAACTACCAATCAGGGCACCGTACGCCAGCGAGGCGATCCCGAACCGGTGACCCGCAACGACTCCTCCCAGAATGATGAACACGTTGTAGAGCAGCGGTCCAAATGCCGGAAAGAGGAACAATCGGTGCGACAGCAGAACGGCCGACACCACTCCGCCGACGTAAAAGAAAATTTGCGCCGGTAGCAAAATGCGCGTGAGACGGACGCACAGATCAATCTTGTCTGGCGTGAAGCCATGGACGAACCAGCGCACAAACTGCGGAGCGAAAATCTCCGCCACAACCGTCCCCACAATCATCACCACGGTCATGACGCTGATGATGATGGAGAATGTTTTTTCCGCGTCCTCGTACCGCTTCTCCGCCAGGAAACGCGTGTAGATCGAAATAAAGGTGATCGACGCCGCACCGCCGGCCACAATGTAATTCAGGAAATCAGGAAGGGTAAAAGCGGCGACATACGCGTCGGTAGCCCCGCCCGCTCCGTAGGCCCAGGCGATATACGCATCACGCGCATACCCGATTACGCGCGACGCCATGACTGCTGAGATCAGCAGTAAGGTCGCCGAAAATGCCGTGTGCTGGTGCGATGGCCGGAAGAAGCGCAGCAGGTTCGTCATTGGGACTCGATCGAAGGTTCATCTTATCGGAATCTCAAGTCTGCGGTGTTGATCGAGTGGCTCCGACCGACGCGATAGTAACCGGAAGCGCTCTCCGCTACGGCGAGACCCATACTCTGCCGGCAGAAACCAAGTCCACGTTCTGCACTTCTGTGCGGAGCCGGATCGGTGCCCATCCTGCTTTCTTCGGAGGCTTGGCGAGAAACTCCAGCAGGTACTGGTTTCCTAATCGGCGGTTCAGGCTCTCCAGGTAGGGAGTGAACGTTACGGGTGCTCCGGTGAATCCGATGTAATACGCCTCGCCTCCGGTTTTATCCGCCAGTTCGGACAAGTAAATCTGTCCCCAATAGTTGAGCCAGTAACTGTGTCCGAAATGACCGGCGCCAGGACTGTAGATTGCAGACACGATGATGCCAGCCTTGGCAGCTTCATCGATGGCGGCTTCCAAGTATGGGTCTTGAAGATCACCCGTACCGTAATAGCGATCGATTCCATCGCTGACCATCAGCACCGCGCGACGTTCGTTGCTATGCGGCCACTTCTTGACGAGATCGCTGAGCGCAAAATAAGGACTGGAGTTCGCCCCGCCGACACCCATGGGTAAGCGCAATGCCTTCGCCGCTTGATCGTGTTCAGTCGTGGGTTCCTGCAGCACCCGCGCAATACCGTTCTGCATATAGGCGACGCCAACCTTTGTGGACGCCGGCTGTTCATTGATAAATTTGCGGATGTCATCCAGTTGATTTCCAACCGTAGTGCTTAATTCATCGTCGATCAGAACAAAAAGCTCGAGTCCGGCACGATCGCCTTTCAAGGGAGTCCAGCCCGTCACTGTATCGCGGTCTTGTCCCTCGAACACCATGACGTCTTCTTGACGAATCGTGGAAGCTTCATTGCCACGCTTGGGCTCAACCGTCACAACGATGTGGGAGGGAACTCCACCCGCAGAGGGCGTCTGCTGCGCTAGCGCCCTCGCAACATAGGCGCATCCGATAAGCCCTAACACCCCGAGATACAAAAGTAAGTTTTTCATCGAGTGTCCTTCAAACGTCCAATTTGAGGCCACACGGCTGCATACGGAGAATTACCGGGGCTTCTTGATTTGTTAGATGTTCCGGAGTAGGGAAAGGTGTTCCATGAATGCGGTATCACGCGATGATGCATTGTCCGACGTCCGCCAACTACGACGAAAGTACTAGAGGCATCACAGGAGGTGCCCTGCGGAATGCGATAATGCGACGGTGAACGATTCTTCCGCTGTCAAGACCCGCTCTGCCGTTTTGCGCCGATCCTTCCGCAAGGAGTTTCCTTCCGCTGTCCGCGGAGAAGGCGTCTACGTTTGGGACAGCAACGGCAACCGCTATCTTGATCTCGCCGGTTCGGCCGCCGTTAATTTCATCGGGCACCGTGTCGGTGAGATCGCGACCGCAATGGCCGAACAGGCCGCGCGACTCGAATTCGTTCACACCAGCCAGTTCACGACTCCCGTCGCCGAAGAGTACGCCCACGAATTGCTGGCTTTCGCCGGTGATCATTTCGAAGATGGCGCTGTTTACTTCACCTGTGGTGGATCGGAATCAGTTGAAACCGCTCTGAAGCTTGCGCGCCAATACCAGGTTGAAATCGGCGAGGGACGCCGACATCAAATCTTGAGCCGACATCAGAGCTACCACGGGTCCACGCTCGGGGCTTTGTCCGTCTCCGGCAACAAGCGCCGACGCGAGATCTATCTACCAATGATCCGTGAGTTTCCCCACATCGGGATGCCTTATTGCTACCGCTGCAACTATGGCTGCACAGATGGCTCCCGCAACTGCGGACCGGAATACGCCGCCGAACTCGAGCGGGCCATCGAAACCTGCAGAGGCGAGGCAGCCGCCTTCGTCGTTGAACCTTTGAGTGGCGCGACCTTAGGAGCCGCTGTTCCACCACCGGGATATCTGCAGTCTGTGGCGGAAATTTGTCAACGACATGAGGTTCTCCTCATTGCCGACGAAGTGATGACTGGCATGGGGCGAACCGGCAGGAAGTTTGCGGTGGATCACTGGGATATAAAGCCGGACATTCTGGTCACCGCAAAAGGACTGGCAAGCGGGTACGCGCCGCTCGGTGCGGTCCTCGCCACTAAGAAAGTTGTGGATGCAATCGCTGGCGGATCAGGAGCGTTTCTCCATGGCTTTACCTACAACGCGCACCCGATTTCTCTCGCGGCAGGACGTGCGGTGCTCCGCCGGTTGCAATCGCAGAAACTGGTCGAGGCTGCGGACTCCAACGCCGCGAACACTCCTGCGGCTTACTTTAAGAAACGTCTAGAGACATTACTCGACTTGCCCACAGTAGGCGACGTGCGCGGCTTGGGACTGCTTTGGGCCGTTGAATTTGTGGCTGATAAGCGGTCGAAGCGTCCGTTCGCACCGGAGCAGAACTTTGCGGGACGAGTCGGCGTTGTCGCGCTCAAACGAGGCGTGCTGGTGTATCCGATGCAGGGGTGTGTTGACGGTGTTTCTGGGGATCACCTACTTTTGGCACCGCCGGCAGTGATCACGCGAGAACAGATCGATTGGTCGGTGCACGAACTGTCCACAGCGATTAGAGAAACGAGTGAATAGTCCCGTCCGGCACCCACTCGTTATCGTTAGCTGGCAATCTTTAGCACCACCTTTCCATAGTTTTTTCCGTCCTCAAGCAGTTTGTAAGCCTCGATTGCGCGCTCCAACGGCAGGACGTGCCCGATTTGCGGAAACAGTTTCCCATCGCGCGCCCATTGAGAAAGTTGCTGCCATGCCGGTTCCATGATCGCCGGTTTCTGGGAGAGATATGTGAGCCACAGTCCCTGCACGCTCGCCGACTTTGCGTACATCGCCCTCAGATCGAGTTGCGGTGGCTTGCCGGTTGCCGTGCCGTACTGAATCACTTTTCCGAAATCTCGCAGGCACCGAAGGCTCCTGGCGGTGTGTTCGCCGCCCAGCATCTCGAAGACAGCATCCACTCCCTCGCCCCGCGTCAGATTCTTCACCATTTCTTCGTAGTTGTTGCGCTTGTAATTGATTGCGTGTTCCAGTCCCAGTTCCTTCACGCGGGCCAGTTTCTCATCCGAAGATGATGTGCCGTATGTCTCGACTCCGAGCAGTCGTCCGATCTGTACCGCCGCGGTCCCGACTCCCCCGGCAACGGCATGGATCAGTACTCGGTGCGTCCCTCCATCCGATCGTGGGTGCGTCATCCCGGATTGCCAATATCCGAGGTAAGCGGTGAAGTAGTTCACCGGAAACGCAGCGGCTTGTTCGTCGGTCCATTTCTCCGGAATCGGCCAAAGTAAACTCGGATACGCTGCAGCCTTCTCGGCGAAAGCTCCCCACTGCATATATCCCATGACCCGGCGCCCAGAGACCTCTTCAACCCCGGCAAATTCTCGGCCCGCGATGAATGGCGGTGGTGGCGTTCCCGGATAACCTCCCTTCGACGTCATGAAGTCGGCAAAATTCAGCCCGCCTGCCCTCACACGGACAATCGCTTGCTGCGCCTTTGCAGTGGGTTCGGGCACGTCTTGGACTTGAAGAGCGTCGGGGCCCGTAAGGCTAGTGATCATCAGTGCTTTCATGTGGAAAAGTGTAGCAAGGGATAGCTCAGGCGATCCACGAAAGCCACATCGATGACAATTGTTCCACGGGGACAAGCGTGTCATCGAACTGTCCTACGGGCGTCTTCCCGGCCTTAGCCGCGAGGTATATACTCGTGGCGTATAGATGTAGAGGGTGCTCCGGCTTAGCCCCAAACAAAGCCGGAACGGGGCGCGCTTTCATCCCCCTATATTTCTGCGTCCCGCATTTGAACGGCCACTTCTCCGCCTGGGGCGGCGTGGAAAGGGCACGGGTGCACGAACCCAAGCTGCTCGGGAAACCTGCATCCGCGGGGAGGTTTACCGTGGATATTATTCTTGTTCGTCTTCTTTTCGTGGTGGTTGTTGCTCTTACCTGCTTTGCAATCGAACCCTTCAACCTGCCGCGCTTTGGGAATGCAGGCGCTGGCGCGCTGATTGGTGCTGCCATCGTTCTCTTCGAGTGGAAGCTGCGCACGGTTAGCCTGAAACGGCTGATCGGCGCCGCCATCGGCAGCATTCTCGGAATCTGTGGTGCATACCTGTTTGCTCTGGTCATCCGGAGTAGTGTTCCTGCCGGACACCTACAGAGCTTCCTGCAGATTCTGGTCATGCTGCTCATGGCCTATGTCGGCTTGATCGTTGGAGCCAACAAGGGTGACCTGCTGAACCTGGCCGCCTTAGGTGGCATCTTCGGTGGCGAGAAGCAGGGCAAGAAGAGCTACAAGATCCTCGACACCAGCGTCATCATCGACGGCCGCATCGCCGACATTGCCGAGACGGGCTTTCTTGATGGTGTCATCGTCACGCCGCAGTTCGTCTTGCGTGAACTTCAGCTCGTAGCCGACTCAGCCGACTCGCTAAAGAGGAACCGTGGCCGCCGCGGTTTGGACATTCTGCAGCGCCTGCAGAAAGTTGCCACTCTCCAAATTCAGATCGTGGAGGATGACTTTCCCGCAATCCGCGAGGTCGACCTGAAGCTCATCGAACTCGCCAAGCTGTATGAGGGCAAGATCATCACCAACGACTTCAACCTGAACAAGGTGGCGCAGTTGCAGGGCGTTGAGGTCTTGAATATCAATGAGCTTGCTAATTCGCTCAAACCGATTGTCCTGCCCGGTGAGACCATGCGTGTCTTCATACTGAAAGAGGGTAAGGAATATAACCAGGGTGTTGCCTATCTCGACGACGGCACGATGGTGGTGGTCGATAACGCGCGCAAGATGATCGGCAAGACCATTGACGTGTCGGTCACCTCAGTGCTGCAGACAACCGCCGGAAAGATGATCTTTGGTAAATGGGACGAGCGTGCCAGCTACTCGCGGGTTGCAACTCCCGTCCCCGCGACCACGGCGGTGTCCGTACCCGTTACCACCCCTGCGGCACCGATTGCCAATGGACCGATCGAGAGCAAGCCAGGCATGTAGGCGTCCTGGAAGTGAAGTTACTGTTCGGTCGCGTGACTGTGAGTCGTGCATCGGAATTGACGACCGAATTTGAACTTCTCACCTTCGCGCTCGTATACTGACAGCCCGCTATGAAGGTATTTGTGATCATCCCGGCCGCGGGGTTCGGGACGCGTATGGCGCCCGTCTCCGTCGCCAAAGACGCGAGAGAAAAGAAGACCCATCCCTCGAAGCAATTCACTGAGCTCAAGGGCACCCCGATCCTCATTCACACCTTACGAAAGTTCACCGCCATCGACTCCGTGAATGAAATCTGGTTGGCCCTGCGTGAGAACGAGATTGAGGGATTCCGCGAGCGGCTAAAGAAAGAAGCGGCCGACGTACTGAAGAAAAGAGTCGAGTTTGTCGTGGGTGGCGAGCACCGCCAGCAATCCGTCGAACATGCCCTCAATGCCATTACCGCCTCTCCGGGTGACATTGTGCTCGTCCACGATGCTGTACGCCCATTAGTCACGGCGGAAATCATCAACGACGTAATTGAAGCCGCCAAGAAATATGGTGCTGCCATTGCGGGGTTACCGGCGGTCGATACCGTGAAGCAAGTCGAGCGCACTGCGGAGGGCGCGATCATTAAGTCGACCATTCCGCGCGCTGCTGTCGTACTGGCCCAGACGCCACAAGGCTTTCGCTACGATGTGATCAAGAAAGTTTTCGATGAAGCCACGGCCGACGGATTCATGGGTACCGATGAAGCCTCTCTGGCCGAGCGGTCCGGGCATGAAGTGGCTGTTGTAATGGGTTCGCCGAAAAATATAAAAATCACAAATCCAGGTGATATGGAATTAGCCGAGTTCTACCTGAAATCCTAGGAACTGGTACATCACGAAAAACTTGAAACCTGAAACTCGCAACTTGAAACCCTCGGTTCGAATCGGCTACGGCTTTGACTCTCACGAATTCCGTCCCAGCATCCCGCTGAAGATTGGCGGCATTACATTGGCGCACGACAAGGGCCTCGGCGGCCATTCCGATGGTGACCTGCTGTTGCATGCCATCACCGACGCACTCCTGGGTGCAATCGCGGCGCCTGACATAGGAGCGCTCTTTCCCCCATCGGATCCGAGGTGGAAGGGCGCAGACTCAGTCATCTTTCTTCGCGAGGCGCTCAAGCGTGTGAACAATGCCGGATACGAGATTGCCAATGTTGACTCCAGCCTCATTCTAGCGGCGCCAAAAATCGGTCCGCATGCCGCCTCGATTCGCACACGCGTCGCGGAGCTACTTGGGATTCATGCTAATTGCGTAGGGCTCAAAGCGAAGACGCCGGAGGGACTCAACCTGGAGAATGCCGCTATTGCGCACGTGACGGTACTACTGCAGCCTGCAAAGTCTAAGAAGAAAGCGAAACGGAAATTCAAGAAATAGAGCAGGACTCATTTATGGTTAGCGGCTGCAATGAGCGCCCGAAAAATCGCCCGCGAAGATTCGTCGTCATCCACTGAGCGCTCGGGATGCCACTGTACCGCAAGCACGAAATGATCCAAAGAAGTTCCTTCCAGCGCCTCGATAATTCCATCATCCGGACAGCGCGCCACGATTCGCAGTTCCTTTCCTATTACATCCGCAGACTGATGGTGAGACGAGTTTACAGGCACGATGATTTGGCCACGGACCTCTGACCTCTCAACTCGGCCCGTAGCGGTAACGATGCCAGCGATCCTCGAGTCCGCATCGATTTCAACACCGTGTGCGACCGCAATCTTCCTGCCTGCTTCATGGTTCACTTTGGCGCGCGTCTCTTCCGGCAGAAAGTCAGGGATATGCTGAATGAGCGATCCGCCGCGAAAAACGTTCAGGCTCTGTAACCCATAACAGATACCTAGGAGGGGCTTGCGCTGCGAGTACGCGTCTTCTAGAAGAAGATCGTCTACCGCTTCCCGTTTCAAATCCGCGCCAGCGGTGTGGGGTGATGTCTTTTGCTGGAATCTCGCGGGATCGATATCAGCATTGCTGCCAGGCAACACGACTCCTGAACAGCTAGCGATCAATGAGTTGAGGCTTGCTGGATTCGCGTCCAGAGGGATGCGAACCGGTTTCCCGCCAGCCAGCGCCACCGCACGTTCGTATTGTGGGATCGCACGTTCGCCGTACTCAAGATCGGTCGAGTGCGGCATGGGAATGGCAATTCGCGGCTGCAAGCGTCAGCTCACCCTCTCGATCGCTGATAAGGTCTTCATCTGGCGATAGTGCCGGATCTCAATGGCCAAGGAAAGCACGAGGACGATGCCTCCTGCCACCAACCCCATCGGCAGCGCAATGAGACGATAGGCGATGCGCATGTCGGGATGTGTGCCGCGAATCGCGGACGCAATTACCATACCGATGATCGCCAATAAAAGGCTGACGGCAAATGCCATCAGAGTCCCGATGAAGGTCACGGCCACAACGCGCAGTGGAATGCCATACCAACGAGGACTGTGTTTTTCAACTGGGTTTGTCATGAGATCACTGCTGCGGTTCGTCAGCGCCGCTTATAGAGAACGGCAAATTCGAAGCCGCTGTTCGGCGGAAACAGTTCCGCCACTTTGCGAAGCCGCTCGGCCAGCGCGGAGGGAGCGAGCAGCGGATAGTCGCGCTCGCGGAGATCGTAGTAATCGACATCGAGATACAAAGAAAGCAGATAAATTGAAATTGTGTCTGAGAATGTCGCTTCGAAGTATTCGGTCTTGTAGCGCTCGGCATCCGGGCCGTTAGCTGTTGCCAGTTTGCGCGCCTCCCATGCATCCAGCGAAGTCTCGCCACGAACACCTGCTTCCACCTGACTCCATGTCAGCTCGCTGAAATCCTTCGATACGCCTGCGCGCTCGACCAGGGCATGTCCGACATTGATATAAAACTCGAAAGCCACCGAGAACTTGTCGTCCATCAACCGGGTCGAGATAAATACGCATTGCGAATCGCCGAGGTTGAGATTGCGATGACAGACAGCGTTGTCGCTGAGCGCGACGTCGTACCGGTCCGCAATCAGGGTCTCGTCCCCGTGGCTTACGGTTAAAGGGACAAAATAGTACGCCTTTCGCTGCAGCGCGGTGGCGATGCGGGTCGGGACGGCCGCGACCATGCGTTCGAGATCAAAGGAGTTTACGGCGATCTCACCAGCACTGGCATAACAGATCCCATTATTTGCCTGGGAAACCGGGGTTTGCCGAACAACATCGGCCGGGCTGCGCGTGATTGCAGGAGCTGCTTGAGACATTCAGCTTATTCTACACAGGGACAGGTTGGCGGGACTTAACCTCGCTCGGCTGCCCCGAATCGACCTTCGATTGGGGTCGAAAGAGCAATTCTAATAACCCGATGGGTGGGGCGCTACAGCCGCTGCAAGCAGTGGCAGGACCGATCATTTCCATCAGGAAAAACGCTAAACACCCACTATTTTCGAGAGTGAAAAAGGGCTCCAAAAACAAATCGCCGGAACCGTGAAATGTGCAAATCTTGAGCTCGGCGCGGTTTGCGCACCGTTTCGGAACAAGTTATGTTAATACGAGGTGAATTGCATAACTGATTACTAATCAGGAACTTAAGGGGAGAAAAACTGATTGTGATGGACCGACCGATCGGTCGCCTTAGATGGCTATCTGCAAATGATCTTCTGCTTCCACAAGCTTTTCCACAGGATGCGGTACCTTTCATCAGGCTCTGCAAGCCCAAGTCACTACAGCACTTATCCATTTGGCATCTACAGGAAACCCTGTAGGTGTCCCGGTCTACTCTTCCGGCGGAATTCCGCCCTCGGCAAGCGACTCAAACCGGGTGCATTGTTTCAGGAACGCCATTCTCACTCGGCCGATTGGACCATTGCGTTGTTTGGCGATAATGATCTCTGCGCGGCCTTGCAGTTCAGGGTCATCTTGCTTGTACACCTCTTCGCGGAAGATGAACATCACGAGGTCGGCATCCTGCTCGATCGATCCCGACTCGCGCAGATCGGCAAGCTGCGGACGATGGTCGCCGCCGCGGCTTTCAGGCGCACGGCTCAACTGGGAAAGCGCAATCACCGGCACGCTCAGCTCTTTCGCGAGCGCTTTCAGACCACGCGAGATAGCGGAAACTTCTTGAGTACGATTTTCAAACCGCTTGCCGCCTCCCGACATCAGCTGCAAGTAGTCCACGATGATCAGATCGAGTCTGCCTTGGGATTGCTTCAGCCGTCGTGCCTTTGCACGCATCTCGCTTAGAGAGATGCCGGGCGTGTCATCGATGAAAATTGGCGCGCGCGCCAATTGCTCCATCGCGCGGACAACCTTCTTGGTGTCGTCTTGCCACAGCGATCCGGTGCGCATCTTGTGAGCGTCGACCCGCGCCTGCGAACAGAGCAAGCGCATCAGTAGAGCTTCGCGCGACATTTCCAGCGAGAAGACTCCAACCACCTGCTGATCTTCAATGGCCGCGTTTTCGGCAATGTTCATGACGAATGCAGTCTTGCCCATCGAAGGACGTGCCGCGATGATTACAAGATCCGAGCGTTGCAAACCGCTGGTCATCTCGTCGAGATCGGTGTAGTGCGTTGCCAAGCCGGTGATGCGCTGGCCGCGCTGCAAGAGAGCATCAACGGAACCAAATGTTTCCCGAACGATTTCCTGTACGCCCATGAAGCCGCGGCCAATGCGCTTTTCCGAAAGCTGGAAGATGGCGGCTTCGGTATCGCTAAGCACATCTTCGGCTGAGTCCGACTGATCGCTGGCTCTCGAAATCGCTGTCGTTGCGGCCGATATCACCCCGCGCAGCAATGCTTTGTCGCGTACGATCTTGACGTAATGCTCAATGCTGGGACGTTCCGGTACACCCTCCACCAAACTCGAAACGTAGGCCACATCACCGATCGCTTGCAGATCCTTGTAACGCTCCAGCTCCTCGATCAGGGTGATCATGTCGATCGGGCGTGAAGATTCTGCGAGATCGACCATGCGTGAATAGATGCGACGGTGAGAGTCGAGAGAGAAGTCTTCCGTGCGCAAATGCTCCGCTGCCTGGTTGTAGGCGAAGTTGTCGAGCAGGATCGCGCCCAGAATGGATCGCTCTGCGTCTACGTTTGCTGGAAGCGTGCTGATCGCGTACTCGGAAGTGGCCAAGAATTTTTCCCGATGTCAGAGCTGACTCCGAACACTACCTGCATTGCCCTTGTGAATGCGACGCATGTCCTTTGGAAAACCGCGACGCAACGAAAAAAAGTTTGGCGAAAAAAGTATTGACGGATTCACTCAGCCAGTGTAGGAGAATAAAAGGCGAATATCAATAGGCAGCCAAGAATTGAATGCGGCCCGAGGGCCAGCCACCCTCGGACCGCATCGCTCGTGTATTCCTGACCTTGCTCTTGTCACCGCGGAGGCGGCGCCATGACTCGCTTCAACCCGTCAGCACTCGCAAGCGAATGCCGCCTTTGCTGAAGCCGGTCGTTGCTCGTGTCGTGCGAGCACGAACATGCGACCGTTGCAAGTGAACCAGCAGCCCTGACTTGCTCCGAAGAGCAAGGAGAGGGGAGGAGGCCGCAACGCCCGGGCAACCAGTCGCGCTAAGCGCGTTTCTGGAAGTTTATCTCCCCGGTCGATTCACTCTCGGGAATCGCCGGCTGCCACTGGCTCGCCGCAATCATCCGGCTGAGTCAGGAATTTTCACGTTTCGCGTGAACCCACTCTCATCTAGTTTCGAGTGACCCGCAATACAAAAATTGACAATGCTTGTGCAGAAACTGTGGACGATGAGACTTCTTTGTGGAAGACAGAGGAAAACTTAGAATGAATATCACGACCGGCTGAATCTGCGTCAAAGATTTCAATGACTTACACATCGTAAAAGAAAAAGTGCGTCTAAGCTAGAGCGTGGTGCTTTTCCTCTACGATGATTTGAAAAAGCAGGCTTCCGAATCATTGCGAGCGGAGTCTATGAGATTGCGGGTACTAGTCAGGGAGTGGTGATGTCCAAGTCTCGATTCATCATAACCACGCTGTATGTTCTTCTCAGCCTTCCTTCTGCATTCACGCAAAGCAGTACGCAAACCACTGCGCCTCCTCCGCAAGGGCAGCAGCAAGAGCGAAAGACCAGTGAGCCCTACACGGGGGATCTTTCGATCTTCGATGCTCCGGGACGCGACGAAAAACTTCAGATCAACCGCGTAATGAATATCCTGGGCATCGAATTAGGAAAAAACGTGGCTGACATTGGGGCGGGCTCGGGATGGTTTTCGGTTCGCGCGGCGAAGCGAGTCGGCGCAGAAGGAAAGATTTTTGCCGTCGATATTAATCCCGAAGCTGTCAGCCACATTCAGGGCAGGGCGCGACAAGAACAGTTGTCGAATGTAAATGCGATTCTCGGCAAGCCGGACGATCCGCTCTTGCCGTTAGACACCATCGACGCTGTGCTGCTCCTCAAGACATATCACGAGGTTGCACATCCGGTAGAACTTCTGCGCAACCTTCGTCCAGCGCTGCGCGGTGGCGCAAAAGTCGGCGTCATCGATCGCAACGGCAACGGAGAAAATCACGGAATCGGAAAGGATGTCGTAATTCGCGAGGCGCAAGAGGCCGGCTACCGGCTGTTGAAACAATACGATTTCGTTAAGGATGGCATGGATTACTTTCTGGTCTTCACTCCATCAAAGTAACTTCTTCCACCACCGACCACGTTGTTCGGCTCAAATCGGCAAATAGTGGCAAGTCGGCATCAGAAGCTGCACCTTGAGGGCTCGCCCATGCCGCCTCCATGGCATCTCGAGACTCAAAATAGAGTTCCACAATCGCATCCCAGCCTGGATGTCTCCGATTAGAAGATGCCACCGCATAATTTTGCCGGTACTTCTTCAATCCAGGCAGAGCTTTCGCCAGTGATGCGTGAACGTGTTCCAAATGGCGACGAAACTGATCGGTAGTCAGGTCGGGACGCCGAAAGAGTACGACCATGAACTTCAGCATGGGGAATTTACGCGGACTCGATCATACCTGCGAGCAGGAGCGCGCGGCGTGAAAGTTCCGGGATGAGGATGTACTCGTGCACAGCGTGCGCTCCTTCGCCGACTCCGCCCAAGCCATCGAGAGTAGGGATGCCGATACCGGCGGTGAAATTGCCGTCGGAGCCTCCACCGACTGCTGCTTCCTCGAGCTTCCAGTTCACGTTATTCGCAATGTCCTGGGCCTTCTTGTAAAGTGCAGCCACTCCTGCGCTGCGCTCCATCGGCATGCGATTGATTCCTCCTTCGACCATCAACTTGCAACGTTTGTCGAAGGGCTTCAGAGCGCGCATTTTGCGATCAAGTCCCGCAGCTTGTTTCGCACTTTTGATTCGTACATCGACTTCAACTGTCGCCTCAGCTGCGATCACGTTTGTGCGTGTTCCGCCACGGACCACGCCGGGATTCACAGATAATCCTTGCTTCAAATTGTTGAATTTCGAGATCGCAGTGATCTGTCGGGCGAGTTCCACAATCGCGCTGTGTCCCTTGCCTGGATCAAGACCCGCATGCGCGGCGACTCCATGGACGGTAAGCGTATAGTCCCCGACGCCCTTGCGGGCCGTCTTCACTGCTCCGCCCAAACCAGCGGCGGGTTCCAGGACAAGCACCGCCGCCGACTTCCGCGCAAGGTCCTCCGTGATCTTCCTTGACGACTCGCTGCCTACTTCTTCATCGGAGACCAGAAACACCGTAACCGGCCTTGGCAGCGCTCCATGCCAAGCCTTGAGCGCCTCGATTGCGTAGAGCATGAGTGCGACGCCAGACTTCATGTCGAGGACGCCCGGCCCGTGTAGTCGATCGCCTTCCATGCGACAAGGCATTTTCGCGAGCGTCCCGAGCGGATAGACGGTATCGAAATGTCCGAGCAAGAGCACCGGCTTGGATTTTTGGTCGCCCGCAAAATCGATCTGCAGGTTATTGCCAAACGTTTCTGCTGCGTGGAGTCGTGCACGTCCTCCGATGGCTTCAAAGGTCCCTGCTAGAAACGCTCCCATTCGGTCGGCAGCTCGCTTGTCGTCGCTCGGAGATTCAATTTCAACAAACGAACGAATAGTCTGCACAATGGCTTCTTTGCGCGCTTCGAAATAACTCAGCCGCTCTGCCCAGACATTGTCGGCTTTCGTAGCCGTGATACGTGCGTTCCTTTTTGCCGACATCCAGCCGCCTTCTCGCCCGTTCCTGATCCGTCGCCGGGCACAAGCCGTACAGTATAATCTTCAAGCCGTTTCTAACGAACTATGACTGAGAGCAACCCTGGGAATGAGACTTCGCCAAATGAAGCGAAGGTCGCACTCGATATACACGAGATCCTCAAGATACTGCCACACCGCTACCCCCTATTGCTGATCGACCGGGTACTGGAACTCAAGCGAAAAGAACGAATTGTCGCCATCAAGAACGTCACCATCAACGAACCATTCTTCAATGGGCATTTTCCCGGTTTGCCGATCATGCCGGGGGTACTGATCGTCGAAGCTATCGCGCAGGCTGGAGGCGCATTGCTGCTGACCGAAATCGAAGACCGCAGCGACAAGGTTATGGTCTTTACTGGAATCGATCGTGCCAAGTTCCGCAAGCCGGTCAGCCCCGGCGACCAGTTGCGCCTCGAGGTCGAAGTTACCGGCTGGCGCTCCGTTCCGGGAATGACCGCTGCCAAGATGCAGGGCTACGCCTGGGTCGGCGACAAGCGCGTAGCTGAAGCGATCGTCTCGTGCCAGTTAGTCGACAGCTCGCGCGGCCGTGGCGGAAACTGAGGCGCACGCTCGAGCCGCGGCTCAATCCTTCATGAACATTCATCCCACTGCCATCATCGATCCACGGGCAAAGGTTCCTGCTTCGTGCAAGATCGGTCCCTATTGCGTGATTGGCGCGGATGTCGAACTTGGCGAGGGCTGCCACCTGTTGTCGCACGTTGCAATTGATGGTCCGACGAAAATCGGCGCCGACAACGGATTCTTTCCATTCTGCGCGATCGGGATGGCGCCGCAAGACGTCACCTACAAGGGTGAGCCAACGCGGCTTGAGATTGGTGACCACAATGAGATTCGCGAATACGTAACCCTCAACCGCGGAACCGCAAAGGGCGGCGGCGTCACCAAAATCGGCAGCCACATTCTGATCATGGCCTATACGCACGTCGGCCACGACTGCGTGATTGGCGATCACGTCATGCTGGTCAACGGCGCCACCATTGCCGGCCATGTAACCGTTGAAGAGTGGGCGGTTGTCGGCGCGCTCTGCCCGGTGCATCAGTTCGTGCGTATCGGGGCGCACTCCTATATCGGCGGCGGAACGACCATCACTCAAGACGTGCTTCCGTTCTCGATGACATCAGCGGCGCGTGAAACTCATGCCTACCTGATGAACAAAGTCGGGCTGCAACGCCGTGGATTCTCGCAGGAGCGGATTGCCAAGATCCACCACGCGTACAAAGTTCTACTGGCGTCGAAGATGAATACCTCACAGGCGCTGGAGAAATTGAAGTCGGAGGCGGATCGTGGCGAGGATGTGGAAATGCTGATCCGATTTATTGAGACATCGGAACGAGGGATTATTAAATAACTGCGCTGATTTCGTATGGATCTTCAGACACCGATCAGTGGGTGAAAGTGGTTTTTGCAGCAACAATTGGTCAGTTGGCGACTGCTGTGGTCCCAATACGCCCGTCATCCGCGAGGCGGACCGAGTAGAGAACCGTTTGCCCGTTGGGCAGTTTGTTCAATCTGGAATGATCCGGATTGTCGTGATTCCGCACCCGCGCACCTTAAGGTGCGCATAATTTGGATCCTGCGTCAGCGACTCCGCCAGTATTCAGGGTAGGTCATTTTTATCCGGGTTGTAAAAGAAATGGAACCGCAGCACGAGATTAGTGCCGCTAAAATCGCTCGGCAGCGGCAGGAACGGTTTTGACGCATCGATTCCTTCCCACGCTGCATGATCGAGAATCGAGTCTCCCGATCTGTCTACGAAACGCATCTTGGAAATCTTTCCATTTTTCCCAACGACTAACCGGATCACAACAATGCCCTTCTTCAGTGAAAACGATTCAGGTGTGTGCCAGTGTTCCTTCACATCTTCCAAGATGCGCTGGAGATAGGGACCGAAATTTACTCCCTGCGGATCGGTAAGGATATCGATCATAGCCAGTTGTCGCGCATTCCTAGATTTCTCGTCGGAAACCGCTGCAGCTCCATTATGCTGTTGGGTTGGAGCGGCATTCTGTGGGAAAAGAGGGACAACGCAAACAAGCCATAATGCTAAGTTCATAAAAGCGATTCCCCAGGTAAATTTCATAGTTCAGCTTGGCTCTCGTTAAGAGGGTTAGCGATCATTGACTCAACTTCGGGTCGCAAATTTGCAGCAATGCTAGCAACCCTTCCCGAAGCTTCCGGTCGCCGGATTTCCTTACTTAACTCGCAAAGGCTCCCTCCCGTCCACTTCCCACGTTCAGTTTAGGCGGTTCGTTACTGGCCATGTCCATGCCAACCGGTTTCAGAAGATCGACGGAGTGCGAGACGCTGCGCCTGCGTCACTTTCTGCTCTGAATCCACTCCGTAATCTTCGTCTCCAGCACATCCAGCGGGAGCGGACCCTGATCGAGCACCGCATCATGAAAAGCTCGCAGGTCGAATTTCGGGCCGAGTTCCTTTTGTGCTTGTTCGCGGAGTTCCAGGATTTTCATCTGTCCCATCCTGTACGAGAGCGCCTGCCCCGGCCACGCGATGTAGCGGTCGACTTCGGTTTCGATGTTCTGGTCGTCCATGGCCGTGTGCTCGTGGAAGAAGTCGATCATTTGCTGGCGCGTCCAGTGCTTTGAGTGCACGCCTGTGTCGACCACCCAGCGGACGGCTCGCCACATTTCGTTTTGCAGGCGTCCGTAGTCGCTGTATGGGTCCTGGTAGAAACCGACCTCCTTTCCCAATCGCTCGGCGTAAAAGGCCCAGCCTTCCGAGTAGGCATTGAAGTCCAGCCCAAAGCGGCGAAACGGCGGGAGATCGGTGAGTTCCTGAGCAATGGAAAACTGCAAGTGATGCCCCGGAACGCCTTCGTGATAGGCGATAGCTTCAACGTTCAGCAGAAGGCGCTTCTCGGGCGCGTATTCGTTGACGTTAATCCGGCCGGGGCGCGAGCCATCGCCGGCGCCAATGGAGTAGTCTGCCGGCACGCCGGTGGGCGCGCGAAACTCCTCCATGGGGACAACATCGAGTTTGTTCTTCGGCAGACGCCCGACAAGTTCGGGAAGTTTGCCGTACATCTGGTCTCGATATTTCGTGTAGAGCTCGAGCAGTTGCTGACCGGACTTGGCATAGAGCGCGGGATCCTGGCGGATGTGTGCGTTGAACGATTTCAGATCGTCGAAGCCTTGCGACTTTGCGATCACGAGCATTTGTTGCTCGATCTGGGCCACGCTCTTCAGTCCCATCTCGTGGATCTGGTCGGCGGTGAAGTCGGTCGTGGTCTGGTGATGGACGTCGAAGCGGTAGCGAGCATCTCCATCGGGAAGCGCCCAAACGCCGGGATCGAGGCGTCCGTGGGGAGCGTAATCTTCGCGGACAAACCTGGCGAACTTCGCGTAGGCAGGCGCAACTTCATTCTTGACGGCTTCTTCGATGCCTGTCTGCAGGCGCTTTCGATCTTCCCGCGAAATCGAATCCGGAAACCTCCGCAGCGGTTCCGTGAAAGTACTCTTGTCGAGAGGCGCGTCGGCCACTTGTTGTGCCTGGGCCGCGACTTTCTCGAGCAGATACTTTGGCGGCATCAGATGGTCGCGCAAACCGTCGCGCATGTGCCCCGTGGCCTGATCGAGGACGCGAGGAATCTGATGCAGGCGAGCGATGTAGTTTTCGTAGTCTTTGACGGTGCGGAAAGGCAGGTACGTAGGCAGCGACGCGTATCCGAGATGAACGCCGCCAAACTGCGTGGCAGGCATCTCCCAGTCCTTGAAACGAGCACGTTCAATATCCTCGCGCAAGCTACGGACCATGAGCGCGTGATTGAGCTTTTCCTCCTCGGGAAAGCCGGTGACGTCGAGAGCTTCGAATGTTTTTAGAGCCTGATGCTGGTGCTCGAGATCATCGGTAATCGCCTTGTCCGAGAGATCGCTGAGGCGGTCGTTGAAGCGGTTGTCCCCGACGTGGGTGGCAAACTCCGGCGAGTGGCGCAGGCTGTATTCCCATTCGTCGCTGAGCAGGCGCTTGAGCTCGGCACGGCGGGAATCGAGGCTTGCGGCAGCATTTTGAGCGGGTGCGGGGCAAACAAACATGCCCAAGAGCGCCAGAAGAAAAACTGTCAGAACGAAGAATCGCACGAGGTGCCTCCAGGGGAGCTTGGTTCTTGAGCATTATTGCACCGATGGAGCTCTCGGAGCCGCAGGGCGAGATGAGTGAAATCGAGATGTTACGTCAACTGTTAGAATTCCGACTTCATGGCTGTACGTCGACCCATTCTGTTTCGCCTAATCGGTTCGCTGGCCGTTTTGTATTTGCTTGGAACGGTGTTCGGAGGTATCGGCCTTGGCTGGATCGCATTACACCCCGGCAGTCGGCCTATTAGCCAATCCGAAAAGCGCAATGCGGAGGCAACTGCGCTCCGAGAATCTGTCGAGTTTCACGATGTGGATCTCATCGCTCAGGACGGGGCAGTCCTTCACGCTTGGTTTATGCGTCCGCAAAATGCGAATGGGAACGCAGCAATTCTTTTGCATGGCGTCTCCGATAATCGACTTGGGATGTACGGTTACGGCAGATGGCTCTTAGATAATCACTACAGTGTGTTGCTGCCCGACGCTCGCCACCACGGCAACAGTGGAGGATTGACGACCTACGGCGTTACGGAAGCGAACGACATTCACCGATGGGTGGATTGGATCGAGACAAACGAACACCCACGTTGTGTGTACGGACTCGGTGAATCCATGGGAGCCGCAGAATTGCTAGAGTCTCTCGCACAAGAACCTCGTTTTGCGCAGTAGTCGCCGAATCCCCCTTCGCGACCTTCCGCGAGGTCGCCTACGCTAGATTTGGTCGACCGTTTCACACCGGCCCTTGGTTGGGACGAACTTTCTTTCGACCCACAGTGGATGTCGGTTTCTTCTATGTTCGAATTCGCTACGGGATAAATATGGAAGATGCTTCTCCAGAGCAGGCAGTCGCTGGCAGCAAAGTTCCCGTCTTGCTCATCCATGGTCTGGAGGATCGCAATATTCCACCCTACCACTCGGATTTGATCGAAACGACGAACCCAGTGTCAGTGGTTGTATGGAAAGTCCCCGGTGCAGTTCACACCGGCGCGTACAAGGCTGCACCTCAGGAGTTCAGACAAAGAGTCCTAGGTTGGTTCGCCGAACACTCAAGGTAGATGCCTTCATTCAAAAGTACAAGACCACATCAGAGGGGCTATGACAGACGCTAGCATTCATTCACTGCAGATTGGCCGGCCAGTCTGAACAACGCGTAAGCAGCTTCCAACAAGGGCTCAGTTTCCAATGGTCGAGCTTCCCTTTTTGTCGAGCAATCTCTCCATCTCATCCATCACGCGATTCATCTTCCTGACAGTCAGTTCCAGTGGCTCATCCGTGGTCATATCGACGCCGGCATCCTTCAGCAACTCGATGGGATACTTCGCCTTCCCCGACGAAATGAACGTCAGGTACCGCTCGGTTGCTCCGGGATCTCCCGCGAGCACCTTCTCCGACAAGGCCGACGACGCCGTAAACGACGTCGCGTACTGGTAAACGTAAAACGAGTTGTAGAAGTGAGGAATCATGGCCCACTCGTGGGCGATGTAATCGTCGACAATGCAGACGCCTTGATCATGGCCGTAATACTTCTTCACGATCTCGTCGTACAGCTTCGAGAGCGTGTCTCCGGTAAGCGGCTGGCCTTTTTCCACCATCTCGTGCATACGCAACTCAAACTCCGCAAACTGCGTTTGGCGGAAGACCGTTCCCTTGATGCTCTCCAGATAATTCCCCAGCAGCGAAAGGCGGGTTGCGTCGTCCTTCATCTGCTTCAGCATGTAGTCGAGCAGGAGAGCCTCGTTGAACGTCGATGCCACCTCCGCCACAAAGATCGAGTAAGACGACAAGGCGTACGGCTGCGTCTTGTTGGAAAAGTAGCTGTGCATCGTGTGGCCGAGTTCGTGCGCCAGCGTGCTCATGTCGTCGTACTTGCCGTTGTAGTTCATGAGAATGTACGGATGCACATCATAGGCGCCGCCATTTGAATACGCTCCCGCGTGCTTGCCCTCGTTGGGATACATATCGATCCAGCGTTGGCTGAAGGACTGATTCGTCACCTCAGCGTACTCGGCGCCCAGCGGGGCGAGCGCCGCGAGGATATTGCGTTCGGCCAGATCGACCGAATACTTCGTGTCCACCGATGGCACCAGCGGAGCATACAGATCGTAGTAGCGGAGTTCGGAGACTCCCATCATCCGCTTGCGCAGTTTCAGGTAGCGATGGAACGATCCCACGTTGCGATCGACTCCTTCGATAAGCCGCGAATACACCGAAACAGGAATGTTGAAACCGTCGAGGCTTGCTTCGAGAGAATTCTTGTATTTGCGTGCATGTGCATAGAAGACGGAATTCTGTATGTTCGAGTTCATCATCGAGCCGAAAGTGCCGCGATACTTCGCGAGGGAGGTGAAAAAAGCCTCCATGACCTTCTGGCGATCCTCACGGACAGGAGACGCACGGTGCCGCGCGAGAGCAGCTTTATCGAGCTTGGCGCTCTTGCCGTCGCTTAGCGTGATCGAGGGAAACGGAAAATCAGCGTCGGCAAAAATCCCGAAGATGCTGGAAGGTGCGCTCGCCATCACCGAGGCGCCGGCTAGAAGTTTTTCCTCCTCATTGCTGAGCGTGTGGGCGCGGCGGCGCGCAATGTCTTCCAAATACTGGCGATATATCCCGAGCCGGGGTTCTTCGGACAGAAAGCGCGAGACGGTCGCATCTTCCATCTTCAAAATCTCGGGTTCGATGAACGCCGATTCCTCGCCGAGTACCGAGGCGAGTTGAATCATCTCCTGCTGCATCGCCTGGTAGGCGCTGACGCGAGTGTCTTCGTCGGACTTCATGGCAGCGTAGACGTAGAGGCGCGAGAGTTCCTTATCCAGATCGCTCTGCAGTTCGAGAACGTCGGCCATACGGGAGGCGGAAGAAGCGAGTGCGCCATGAAATTCGCGTAGCTTAGGCAGCGCGGCGGCAAGTTTGTGTTTCTCGGCACGCCAGGCGTCGTCGGAAGAATAGACGGCAGTAAGGTCCCACTTATGCTCGTCCGGAATCTTGCTGCGGTCGCGCTCCTCGGTTTGAGGCGGGAGAGTGGTGGTGGCGAAGAACTTTTGCGCACCCGGGCAACGGATGAGTGAATCAAAGAACATCGGCGGTGCTCCTTCAGATCGGCTTATTCGCGGAGAGTTGACCGAAGAATCAGGATACATCGTAAGTGCTAGACTGATCGCGGCTTTCCTCTTTTGTCACCGAGATCGAAGAGGACGCCGGAAAAACCTTGAACCACAAACGACACCAAGGTTCACGAAGGATTTCCTTGGTGTACCGTTGTGCCCTTGGTGGTTGAATAGTTTTCTTTTTTGCCGCCGAGAACGCTGAGAAAGGCCGCAGGGGACGCCGAGAAAGACCGATTCGCGCGAGATGACCGTTCAGAATGAAAAGCTCGGATTGATCGCCGGGAATGGCAAGTTCCCCTTCTTGGTGTTGGATGCCGCCCGTGCACAGGGATACGAGGTTGTCGTTGCAGCCATCCGGGAAGAAGCGTTTCCTGACATCGAATCGCACGGCGCGTCCGCCGTTCATTGGCTATCGCTTGGCGAACTGTCGAAGCTCATCGAAACTTTTCAGCGTGAGGGCGTGCGGCGAGCGGTGATGGCCGGTCAAGTGAAGCATAAGCAGATCTTTTCCAGCATCCGCCCCGACTGGCGACTCGCTAAACTGCTGCTCTCCCTTACCACGCGAAACACGGATTCATTGTTAGGCGCAGTCGCCAAGGTGTTGGCTGACGAAGGCATCCAGCTGGAGAAGTCGACGTGGCTGCTGGATCCGCTTCTGGTCAAGCCGGGAGTGCTTACCAAGCGCGCGCCTACCGAACAAGAGCAGAACAACATTCAGTATGGCCGGACGGTTGCGCGACAGGTGGCGCAACATGACATCGGTCAAACTGTGGTCATCGCCGAATCGGCCTGTGTCGCCGTAGAAGCGATGGAAGGCACCGACGCCACGATTGAGCGTGCCGGGCGGATCATGCGGTCGCTGCATGGAGAAGCGTCCACACTCAGCCGCAATTTGACTGTTGTGAAGATTGCCAAGCCGAATCAGGATATGCGTTTCGATGTGCCGGTGATCGGAATCAAGACAATTGAAGTGATGAAAGGGGCGGGCGCGACTTGCCTGGCCGTAGATGCAGGAAAGTGCTTGCTGTTAGACGGACAGAAAGTGATCGACGCGGCGAACGGGAAGAACATTGCAGTTGTTGCCAGTGAAGGATGAAACAATGAAAAAAGTTGTTAGAGATTCCGAGGCAGCAGGGATTGCCGATCAGCTTCGGCGTGCTTTCGACGGAAGCGCGTGGCATGGGCCGGCAGTGCTGGAGTTGCTCGCGGATGTCGATGCCGCTACCGCGGCCGCCCGGCCGATTGCGGGTGTCCACAGCATATGGGAACTACTGCTGCACATCGCTGTTTGGGACAATGCCGGGATGGTCCGGCTCACAGGCAAGAAATGGCAACCGACAGGACTAGCCAATTTTCCGGCAGTTCCAGCGAAGCCCACGGAAGCCGCATGGCGCAAGGCCGTCGCAGCTGCCAAGCGAACCCATGAAAAGTTGGTCAAGACCGTTGCGGCTCTTCCGGAATATCGTCTGCGAGACCGCGTCCCCGGCAAGCGATACGATTTTTATCACATGCTGCACGGCATCGCGCAGCACGAACTCTATCACGCGGGACAAATCGCACTTCTGAAGAAGGCCGCACAAGGTGTGCGCTGACCGAAGACTAGGATGGCTGAATTGCTGTATACCATTCCGCCTTGTCATCCTGATGGCGCCGCTTTTTGGCGCCGGAGGACCCATGCAACTCTGCCGGCAGTGCTCCCGCGACCGGGGACTGCATAGATCCTCCGGCCTGCAAAAGCGCAGGCCATCAGGATGACAACGTGGTGGATTCCATCAAAACCTAAACTGCCGCGTGGTTTCTCGCTACGCCCGCAATGTCACTTGATCGTGAGTCGATACAACATACTGGCATGGGGCCTCAGCTCGGTGCGCAGGCTGCTCTGCGGCGCCAGCGAAGCATGACTCCACAGGTCCCGTACCTCTGAAACACTGCCAGCAATCCCGATTTCGCTCCACCCGAGTTCCACAGGCTCGCTCTTCTCACCCAAGTTGAAGGCCGCGACATAGCGTTCACCCTGGTTCGGACTATCCGCCACCCAGACGCGGATGTTCCCTCGTTCTAGTGCCTGATGCCCACCATGACTTTGCTGGTTGACCTTGATAACTTCTTCATTCGTGATCAGCGCGGTGGTCGCCGCATCGTTGCTCGGAAGGTCCCCTCCGAAAATCAGTGGCGAACGAAAAATGCTCCACAGCGTCATGACTGTCTGCTGCTCGTCGGGAGTGAACTTGGAAGGCGCTCCGCCTCCTTCTACACTCGTCACGCGCAGCTTGCCGAACGGGAGCATATCCGCATCGGGCCAAGTGTCGCTCTTTCCAACGAACGGTGCCCAGTCGCGCGTGTAATCGAATTGCTGCCGGAGAAGCTTCCAGTCATCCCAGAAATCGTCGGAGATGCGCCACATCTGCGCGTACTTCTCAAAGAATTCAGCTTCAGAAAGCGGTGCAGGCCCAGGCGAAATGCTGAGCACCATTGGACGTCCAGTTTTGTGCATCGCCTGACTGAGCGCCTTCATCTCCGCCGCCTGATACAAGTGACTTCCCATGTCGTCGGCCTTGATGAAGTCCACGCCCCACGACGCGTAGAGCTCTGCGATCGAGTCGTAATAAGCCTGCGACCCGGGCTTTGTCGTATCGACGCCCCACATGTCGGGATTCCAGCGGCATCCGTTTCCTTTGTCTGCGATGTCGGCTGCGTGATAAGCAGTCCCTTTGATTGGAAGATTTTTCTCCACAGCCTGGCGCGGAATGCCTCGCATGATGTGGATGCCGAACTTCAATCCCTTGCTGTGGACATAATCCGCAAGCGGCCTGAACCCCGCGCCATTTGCGGACGAAGGGAAGCGATTGACCGCGGGCATCACGCGGCCGTACTCATCCATGGTCAGCGGCGCGCCCGGTTTGTAGTCGTGCCCCTGAGCATTCGGCTCATACCATTGGATGTCGACCACGATGTATTTCCATCCGTACTTCGCCAAATGCTCCGCCATCCAGTCGGCATTGGCCTTGACCTGCTCTTCTCGAACGGTCGTGCCATAAGAGTCCCACGAGTTCCACCCCATAGGAGGAGTTGGAGCGGCGGATTGCCCGACAAGCGGTGCCAGTGACAAAATGAGCGTCGCCAGAATGCATTTCATGATGTGAATTGTATGCCGCACTCTCGACCAGCGGGACCAGGAAAGAAAAGGCGGCCACGAAGGCCGCCGTTATCAGGTTCATTATCGCGTCAATCAGCGCTGATCCACGGCACTGACGTTTTAACTTTGCGCGCTGGCCCGAGCCGTATTCCAACCGAACCACCTGCGCCCGATCCAGCGCAATGCCCTCCATGCTATCCAGCCGGCAAAAGCGATTGTTGCGAGCCACAGGATCACTGTAGGAAGGAGGAACACTACAGAGGTCATCATCGAAAGATACGTGGCGATGCCATCCAGTCCGTCGCGAACGGCCATCTTAATCTGGTACAGGGGACGCCAGTTCAGGCCCATCACACGCGCCTCCGCGTCGGTTCGCAACGAAAGATCAATGGCAACGGTCTCAATCTGCTTGGAGAGTGCGTTGAACTCGGCTTGCTGCTGCTCAATCTGTCCGCGAACGTTGCTCAGTTTCTCGCTGACATCGAGCGTGTCTTTGACACTCCTGGCCTGTTTGAGAATCAGCAGATATTGCTGCTCTTCCGCTTTCAAGTTGCGAAGGTTGGCATCCTGGTTGGTATATTGCCGCGTGACATCCTGGGCATCGATTCTCTCCGTCTCGATGCGGAGAGCGAGCTTGCGGAGCTCGGTTCGGACCTCCTGATAACGAGCGACGGGAACACGAACCGATAGATTCGCGGCAGTTGCCTCCTGCCCACCGCGAACTTCTGAGCTCACAAGAAATCCGCCATTTTGTTCTGCGATCGCGCGAATCTTTTCAGCCGTCTCAGCCGGACGCTCCACGATCAACTCCAGCGTGGCGGTACTTACCATCTTGCGATCGGATTCACCCTCGGATTCCCTTTGGTCGGCATCGAGGGCTACGAGAGAACCCAAACTTGCTCGGACTTTCGTCACATTCGCGGTGTGTGCGGCCCTGGGAACACCTCCGACTACACCTTTCTGCAGCATCGGCCGAGAATAATAGCCCATCGGTTCTGTCCTGTCGGCCCAAGCGGCAACTCCCGTTGCCCGCGAGTTATTGATCCCTGGCGCAACTTCCCGAGGCCGAATCACGCTCACATAGAAGGCAACGACCCCCGCCGTGATTAGCCATGCGATCTTCAAATTCTGTCCGTTCGACAAGAATAACCTGCAACGCAACCCCAACGTCTGTGCCATATGCGTTCCTTTCGCTCTACTCGTTTGCCTGCTATCGGAAATAGAGTCGTTGCTTGGGGATTTTGTTCCCGGTACTCGAAGGGAACGCGGTTCCAGCGGTGTTTTGCAGACATAAAAAGGGCGACCCGAGGGCCGCCGGTTACCAGAGTTATCCGTGAAAATCCGTGCCAATCGGTGGCAGCGGGGCTAGATGTCCAAGTTCTTCACATCCAGAGCGTTCTCTTCGATGAACTTGCGCCGTGCTTCAACATCCTCGCCCATCAGCGTGGTGAAGATCGTCTCGCACTCGGCGATGTCCTCGAGCTTCACCGAGAGTAGCGTGCGCCGCTCGGGATCCATGGTCGTCTCCCAAAGCTGCGGCGCCGTCATTTCGCCCAGCCCTTTGTAGCGCTGGATCGAGAAGTCTTTGCGGCCTTCGTTGATGACGTAATCGCGAAGCTCGCGAACGTTCGTTTTCTCGACGATCTCGACTTCTTTTTTCTTCGGAGTCTTCGCGGCTGCCTTCTTCTCGGCCTTGTCCTCTCCGGCCTCGACCTCGCCATCCACACCGTCGCCGTTCGAAGCAGCGGGAGTAGCCTTGGCAACGGTCTCGACAATAAATGGAGGCTCCATGTAAGCCTCAATCTGCTTATACTTCGAGATCAGCTGGCGGCATTCTGCGCTCGACGAAAGATCCCAGTTGATGACGTGCTCGGCGCCGTGCTTGTTGACGAAGTGCACTTCCCAAAGGTTGTGCTCTTCGTCGAATCGCGCCTCGACACTCTTGAAGCTTTCATCCTTCTGCATCTTCTTGAGCTCTTTTTCGAGACGCTCGATCTTCTTGGGCGGAGTCTTCTTGTCGCCTTCGAAATCGGCGCGCTTCGCCAGATCGAGCTTCGGAATCAGTTCAGCGACTCGTTCGTTGCGTACTCGCTTGTCGAGCTTCTCGAAAAAGCCAAGATACTCGTCGAGCACGGTCATGAATTTGGCGAGCTCTTTTCCTTCGAGCTTGGCCGCGCCTTCTCCATAGCGAATCGTTAGCCCGTCGGCGGCGCGCTTCACCATGACCTTCACAAACTCGCGTTCATCCTTGATGTACTGCAGCGATTTGCCCTTCTTCAGTGAGAACAGCGGCGGCTGCGCGATGAAGACATTGCCGCGCTTGATCAGTTCCTGCATGTGCCGGAAGAAGAACGTTAGCAGCAGCGTGCGGATGTGGCTGCCGTCGACGTCAGCGTCGGTCATGAGGATGATTTTGCCGTAACGCACTTTGTTTGGATCGAAATCATCCTTGGCGATGCCTGTACCGAGCGCGGTGATCATCGCGCGAATTTCTTCGTGCGCCAGCATTTTGTCGTAGCGCGCCTTTTCGACATTCAGGATCTTTCCTTTGAGCGGCAGGATCGCCTGGAAGCGGCGATCGCGTCCTTGTTTCGCGGTTCCACCTGCCGATTCACCTTCGACCAGGAACAATTCGCACCGGTTTGGATCGCGCTCGGAGCAGTCCGCGAGTTTGCCTGGCAGCCCTCCGGAATCGAGAGCGCCTTTACGGCGTGTGAGATCACGGGCCTTGCGAGCGGCTTCCCGCGCTCGGGCCGCATCGACCGCCTTGTTGATGATCTTCTTCGCGACGGTCGAATTCTGCTCGAAGAACGCGCCCAGCCGTTCGTTTACGAACTGTGTGACGGTTCCGGCGATGTCAGAATTCAGCTTGCCCTTGGTCTGCCCTTCAAACTGCGGTTGCGGCAACTTCACGCTGATGACAGCTACGAGTCCTTCGCGAACGTCATCGCCGGTCAGGTTTTCCTTCACGTCCTTGAACAAGCCCATCTGCTGGCCCGCGTAGTTAATCGTACGCGTCAACGCTGTGCGGAAGCCAGAGAGGTGAGTCCCGCCGTCAACCGTGTTGATGTTGTTGGCGAAACTGAAAATCGTTTCAGAATATGCATCGTTGTACTGGAGGCCAATCTCCATGTGGACGCCATTGCGGTCGTCTTCCATGTAGATCGGTTTGTCGTGCAGCACCTGCTTGCCGCGGTTGAGGTGCTTGATAAATTCCGCAATGCCGCCGTTGTACTTGAACTCCGTGCGCTTTGCCTCACCGGTCTTCGAGTCGGTGACGCGCTCGTCGGTGAGCGTGATGACTAGCCCCTTATTCAAGAACGCGAGTTCGCGCAGGCGCTGCGCCAGCGTGTCGTAGTTGTATTCCGTGACCGTGAAGATGCTCTTGTCCGGCAGGAAGTGGACCTTCGTCCCGGTTTTTACTTTCGCAACGCCGGCCTTTTTTAGCTTGCTGGTGGGATCGCCCTTGGAGTAGGTCTGCTGCCAGGTTGCACCGTCGCGCCAGATTTCCAGTTCGAGTTCTTCGCTCAGCGCGTTGACGCATGACACGCCGACGCCGTGCAATCCGCCGGAAACTTTGTAGGTGGAGGAATCGAACTTGCCCCCCGCATGCAGCTTGGTCATCACAACTTGCGCCGCAGATACTTTCTCGCCATCGATCTCCATGTCGTCGACGGGAATTCCGCGGCCGTCATCGACGACGGTGATCGAATTGTCAGTCTCGATCGTGACATCGATCTTTGTGGCAAATCCCGCAAGCGCCTCGTCAACGGAGTTATCCACGACTTCATACACGAGGTGGTGAAGTCCAAGCTCTCCGGTCGATCCGATGTACATCGCCGGACGCTTGCGCACCGCCTCCATGCCGCCGAGGACCTTAATCGAATCCGCGGTGTAGTCGCTGTTCGAGTTTCCGTTGCCTCCGTTGATCGGAGTCACCTTGCCGTTTTTTGTTTTGGTATCTGCGATGGGAGTATTGATCTCTTTGGTGGCCATTCCGCTCCGCGAAAATGTCCCGAATTTTTGTCGCTTACGCCCTGGATTTTGGCTGGAAAATTCGCCCCGATCCGGCTCACTCCTGAGGCAAAACCAAGTGCCTCAAGTTATTGAAATTCCAAATACTTAGGATCGATTACGAATAAAGAAATTATACCACAGAAGGGGCTGATTTTCGAGGTCTCCCCAAGCATTGAATCGAGGGAGTAACGCGGCTGCGAAGCGCCCGCTTACAGCAACTGTGAACTGGAATGGCTGTTTGAACTCGGTCCGATTCATTGTGCTGCTTGCGTTGCGATATGTAGGGGAATCGCGAGAGTACCAGCATGATTAGCAGTCAGGTCAGAAATGCCGGTTTCGAGAAAAACGTCGCCCTGGGGAAGATCGATTTCTTCGTGAAGCTGAAATCCGACGCACTGCAGTGAGTCGAACACATCAGGTTGAAGGTGGATGGGAATCTTTTTGGCGACCATGTTCTGAACGGTGCCATCGCT
Organism: Candidatus Sulfotelmatobacter sp.; assembly: GCA_035264195.1. Lineage (GTDB taxonomy): Bacteria > Acidobacteriota > Terriglobia > Terriglobales > Acidobacteriaceae > Sulfotelmatobacter. Next base: position 58,184 of record DATFQQ010000411.1, read on the forward strand.
GTTGTAAGCAATCAGCGCCACTTCGATGGTTTCCGAACGCACACCACTGGCATCGGTTTCCAATTTCACATCCTGCGGAGAAATCGCGAAATCCACGCCATACCGGACGAGCGATTTCGTCGGACTAGCGTCGTCGTTACCCTTGATCGACCCCACGCGAACTTTGTATAGAATCTCTGCAAAATCAGGCATTCCGAAGGTCATTAACGCTAGGAGTGGATCAGTCGCCCCTTTTACCTTAGATGTCTCTTCGGTCTCGTGGCTCGCCGCATAGTACCCACGCCGGTAAGCCAACTTGAAAGACCTGTTTATCCCTTTGACTTCGATTCGACGAAACTTACCGTCTGTTTTTGTATTGGTGGGCGTGTAGGTCAGCGTGTAGTAGTGAGACCCCACGTTGATCGCTTCTTTCATCGCATCGCTGAGGCCGTTTGTGTTGTAAAAGGGTTTGCCTCCAGTCTCATTGGCGAGGGCTTCCATAGCGATTTGATTGAAAACGAGGTCTGAATTCTCTTCACTGGTTGGTCTCCCGTAATTATCGGGGCGAGTCGCTTCTTCCCCGGTTAATCCCGTTGCCGATATGGGATAGACCGCGACCTGGTCCGCTGTGAGCAGGCGGGTTGTTTGTTTGAGCTCGCTCCCGTATTCCCCCCGATATCCACCTCGCGGAGTCGTTTCGGGGAAGAAGGTAATGGGGAACGAACCGGAGACCCACATAACATTCTTACGGCCCGGAAACATTGCCAGGTAGCGCGCCAGCGCCTGAAACGCTTGCAACGTCATGAGCACGCGGTCGGCGGACCGTGCCGCGTCCTCCTCCGCGAAGAAGTCTTTGCAAGCAGCAATGCCCGCCGGTGTTTTGATTCCACTGCAGGCTAGCAGTTCTCTGTTTTTCCGGGAAGGCGAAGCAATCTGCGGCTCAAATTTCACCTCGGCTCCAGACTTTGAATCAGTTAATGCGGTCGCCAGCGCTGCGGGGTCGGTAGTAAAACCTCGCACCATCCGCAGCTTGGATCCCAGCGTGAAAATTGCGGTCCTTGCACCCGGCGGGGCAGCCATAGCAGCCTGAAAATACTTCGCCATCTGAGGATGCACATATGCCTGGTCAACCGCTTGGGTGTTCAATGAGTCCAACAGTAAGACATTGATCGAATCCGTTGTTCTTATCGTGGGATAGTTTGTGTAAACACCCTGTGGCATCGGAGGCAATGCAACCGGTGAGACCGTCCCACCTGTGTGTTCCTCAAAAGAAGAGATCGTTTGCTGACGTCCGCCCTCACTGACCAGAAGGTCGTCCCGATGGAGTCCGGCCACTGGCTCACCGCTGCCCTGGGTCACTACTACATCCACGAGAACAACGCGTACCTCGCTTCTTATTGTGGGGACCTGGTTAGTTGGCTTCGCGACCTGCGCGCGGAGGGTGTGCACCTGTATTGAACAGATCGCGAAAAAGAGAAGAACGAACCGCGAGTGGCAATACTGGTGGCAGTTCATGTTTTTCTTAAGTCTATGCAGAAAACTGAGACAATAAGAAAGCGCTGAAGACACATTTTAGTTTGCGGGGTTCTCTGCTGAAAGTACTTGGTGCTCTGGAAGAGTTTGGGCGGGCCCCAAAAAGCATCGTCGTGGACAGAAAAATAGGCGGCTAAAAGCCGCCTATCAGAACCGAATCAAGAGTTCTTAAACTTACGCCGTGGCAGGCCTTTCCCCGCCTTTGGCGCGTCCGGGTTGCAGATCCGGCTTGATAACGTGCTGTACGCCGTCATCGGGCTTTGAAGTCGGCGGAGGCATCGGAGGCAATTCCTTGCCATCCACCAGTATCCGGATCTCATTCGCGTCCAATACCTCGCGTTCGATCAGCGCTCGCGCTACTTTTTCCAGCGTGTCGCGGTTGTCCGAAAGGATCTGCCGCGCTGTGGTGTAGCCATTGCTGACCAGCTTGCGGACTTCCTGGTCGATCTTGATGGCCGTATCTTCGCTGTAATCGCGGTGCTGAGCGATTTCGCGGCCCAGGAAGATCTGCTCTTCCTTCTTGCCAAAGGTCAGCGGACCAAGCTCGCTCATGCCCCACTCGCAGACCATCTTGCGTGCCATATCGGTGGCGCGTTCGATGTCGTTGCCAGCGCCAGTGCTCATCACGTTGAGGAACATCTCCTCCGCGATGCGCCCGCCCATCAGGATCGCAATCTGTGTCTCGAGGTAGTTCTTGTAGTAGTTGTGCCGGTCATCCGTGGGCAACTGCATCGTGACGCCCAATGCCATGCCCCTCGGAATGATCGTCACCTTGTGCAAAGGATCGGAGTGCGGCATCTTCGCCGCTACCAGCGCGTGTCCAGCCTCGTGATAGGCCGTATTGCGTTTCTCCTCGTCTGTAAGCAGCAGAGACTTGCGCTCCACGCCCATCAGGACCTTGTCCTTTGCGAGTTCAAAATCGTATTGCAGAACGGCCTTGCGGTTCTGTCGAGCAGCTGCCAAGGCCGCCTCGTTGACCATATTAGCCAAGTCGGCGCCGGAGAATCCGGGAGTTCCGCGAGCCAACACTGAGAGATCAACATCCTCGGCGAGAGGAATCTTGCGGGTATGGACGCGCAGAATCTCTTCGCGCCCGCGCACATCCGGACGGCTCACCACCACGCGGCGGTCAAAGCGTCCGGGCCGCAGCAGCGCTGGATCGAGCACGTCAGGCCGGTTGGTCGCGGCCATCAGGATGACGCCTTCGTTCGATTCGAATCCGTCCATCTCGACGAGCAACTGATTCAACGTCTGCTCGCGCTCGTCGTGTCCGCCGCCCAAACCGGCGCCGCGGTGACGTCCAACTGCGTCAATTTCGTCGATGAAGATGATGCAGGGGGCATTTTTCTTGCCCTGCTCGAACAGGTCGCGGACACGGCTGGCGCCAACGCCGACGAACATTTCTACGAAGTCCGAGCCAGAAATCGAGAAGAAGGGAACGTTGGCCTCGCCCGCAACTGCCCGTGCCAACAAAGTCTTTCCTGTTCCCGGAGGCCCTACCAGCAACACGCCCTTTGGAATGCGCCCACCCAGTTTTTGGAACTTCTGCGCTTCGCGCAGAAATTCGATAATTTCGCGCAGTTCTTCCTTGGCCTCTTCTACACCCGCCACGTCTTTGAACGTGACCTTCTTTTGCTGCATCGAGAGCAGCCGAGCGCGGCTCTTTCCGAATGACAAAGCCTTGTTCCCACCGGTCTGCATCTGCCGGATCATGAAAAACCATAAGGCGCCCAGCAGGATCAAAGGAGCCCATGTGCCTAGCAACTGCAGCGGCAGGCTTCCACTATTCATGTCGCGAAACGTCATGACCACGCCTTTTTCCTGCAGCTTCTTGATCATGTCCGGATAGTTGGCCGGAACCGTCGTGTGGAATCCCGTGTTATCCGTCAGCTTGCCCTTGACCTGCATCCCGTCGACGGTAATATCGCGGACTTTGCTCTGGTCAACGTTGGCCATGAACTCGCTAAAGGTCATGTCCTTGTCTTTTTGGCCGTCACGAGCGCCTTTGACCACTTCCCACAGCAACAGGGCGGATACCCCGATCAGCAACCAGAACAGAACCGTCTTTACCGTTGAGTTCACCTAGAAAACTCCTAAATCTCGACGCCGTCTACACGAATCCACGGTGCCGTCTACAGGCATTAGATGCCCGAGTGGGAAATTCGATTGGCCAAAATCCCAACCCTATTCTACATTTTCCCTGCCAAAAGAGTAGACCGGGCATGGTATGACCTAAGTCACTGGGGCAGCTTAGCTTGCTGCCGCCAGATACGGTAGATTCCGGTTCGTTTGTTCCACTGCCCCCAAGCCATAGCCCAATAGAAATGTCTCATCCACCAGAAAGCCAAAATAGTCCGGCTGGAGCGGCACTCGCCGCGCCGCCTGCCGATCGAGCAGCGTCACCAATTTGACCGATGCGGCCCCCCGCGACCGCAAGTCGCTCATGAGAAATTCACTTGTCACTCCCGAATGGACTAGCCCCTCCACCAGCAAAATGTGTTGACTCCGTATATCCGGCTCGTGGCTGAAGAAAATCTCCATCACATCCGCGCCGCCTGGCTGGGGCCGGGTGTACTTCGGCTTGATGAATTGGCAGACAACCGGCACTTCCACAGCACGTACCAGATCGGCCATGAACATAAAAGCGTTTTCAAGCACCGCCAGCATCTGGATAGTTTGCCCCTGATAATCGTCAGAAATCTGACGGGCCAATTCCTTCACTCGCTTCTGGATCTGTTCCGTGGTGATCACCGCACGCAGCGGCTCGACTTTCGAAGGATTCATGAGAAGTTTCTGCACTCGGGCGTTCGTCCGATTATGAGTTCCCGGCGCGGTTCGACGGCATCGTTATTATCCACATTATCCATGGTTACACGAAACGGACTGCGCGGCTTTGCTGAACCCGCCAACACGAGCGCCAGCAGGGGGGAAACCGGCGGAAAACCTCTGCAACTCCCTCATACCAAACCGTGTCACCGGTAGATGCCATCACCGGGGATCCCTAGAGCAAATCCTGTGACATCACCGCTGAAACGGGTCAAATCCGGGAGGACTGTGGCGCCAAGAATCAGAAGTAAGGCTGACCTCGAGGTCAGACACTGCAACCCCGGTTAATCCTCAGGCAGCCTGACGGTGCTCGTCGCAGAGTTGCTGATAGTGTTCGCGTCCCCGTTGATATCCGCGCACAAATGGTTCTTCAACATTCGAGCCGGGGTATTGCTGCTTGACGTCTTCCAGGGCGGCATCCATCGCCGCGGAAACCTGGTCGAACTCCATACAGCGAGTTCTGGCGTGCATAGCGGCTTGGAATCCCAAGCGAAAGAACTGTTCATCCTCAGTGAAGTTTCTGCCCGACTTGGTGTACTGGCTTGCCTCTGCGGAACGAAGACCAGTCCACCACTGCTCCCGGGCGTTGTCGATGGACTCGGCTCCTTCACCGTTCATGACGTCGCGAACCAGAGACGCAGAGGGCTCATCATCGGTGAGGGCGATAACCACGCTGCGGCCTTTGCGGAGCGCGTCTTCATACACAAAGATTTCGTCTTCGGGTAGGCCCTCATAGGTGGCCTTCTCGACCTTTCCCCCGGTCACAGCACCGACGGTGGCGCCCGCGGCTCCAAGGATGGCCGCACCGAGCAGGCCCAGGGCTGTAACAGGACCCAATCCCGGCACCAGGGCCATCAATACAGCGCCTCCGGTGAAGCCGATACCACCGCCAACCAGCGCACCGATAGCGTTCCCCATGCCGGGTTGCTCGGCGGCTTCGGTAGGAACAGTCAGCACTTCTTTCTGAATCTGGTCTGTACTTCCCGGTGTCAGGAGAGTGATTTTGCCTGAAGGAATGCCGGCTTTGTGAACTTGCTGGAAAGCGTGCTCGGCGGCGGGGCGGGTGGCGAAGACTCCGGTAATAGCTTCCATCGTTTCTCCTTTGAATACTTTGAGGGACCAAGCCCGGACTAAGATGCAAAATTCCCTTTCCTCAGCTACTTGGAAAGATGTAGATGGTTGCCGTAACCTTTTTGGGTGTGGCCAGTTTTAAATGGTGGTAAGGCAAAACCGCGGAGAATTCGTTGAAGGTTCTGAAGAAAGAAGCGGACGAGCGCCTTCTGATCGAGGCTGCGCAGCAGGACCCTGCCCGCTTTGGCGAGCTCTATGAAATCCATTTTGAGCGCGTGTACGCGTACGTGGTGAAACGCGTGCAGGACCGTGCCGAGGCCGAAGATCTGACGGCCGAAGTGTTTCACCAGTCGCTTGCCAACCTGAAACGATTCGAGTGGCGTGGGATCCCGTTTTCGGCCTGGCTGTTTCGAATTGCGGCCAACCTGATTTCTGACCGATGGCAGCGCTCTGGACGTGAGACACAAGATGACGCCGCGATCGAGTCGGCGCAGGCCAGTCCGGCGGAGATCGAGGAAGTGGAACGGCGGGCTACATTGTTCCGGCTGGTAGAGACACTGCCGGCCGAACAAAAACGCGTTGTCGTATTGAGATTCGTCGAGCAGAAGAGCATCAAAGAAGTCGCAAGTGCGATTCGTAAGACCGAGGGAGCAGTGAAGCAGCTACAGTTTCGCGCGCTGAGCACGTTGAAGGCGCGCATGGAGGGTGCCGATGCCTAAGCGCTCTCTACATCCTGGGAATGGTGGCCAGACAAAGATCGAGCAACTGAACCAGGCCATCGAGAAGATGCTGGCCCAAAATGATGGGCGGATTACAAAGGCTGGAGCGGCGATCGAGCCATTGGTACGCATCGCCGCGGACTTGCGCAATCTGCCGAGTGCGAGTTTCAGGGCACGATTGAAATCCGAATTAGGAGGCAAAAAGCGTATGTCCACCGTAGCCGAACCCGTCGCAGCCGTGCGCACGTCTGCAGCCCCGAGAATTGCTTTCCGAGATCCCGCCAAAGCGATTGAGTTCTATAAACGTGCTCTGGGTGCCAAAGAGAAGTTCCGCTTCCAGATCGGGGACAGCATCCCCCACGCCGAGCTCATGATCGGAGATTCTCCGATCGATATTACTGGCGAATGGCCTGAGGGAGGCCGCTTCAGCGCGGAGACGCTGGGGAATTCGCCCATCTCGATTTCTGTTGAAGTTCCGGATGTAGACGGGTTTACCGAGCACGCTGTTGCGGCCGGAATGAAGCTGGTGCGTGAACCGAAGGATCAGTTCTACGGTCATCGCGATGCGACCCTGCTCGATCCTTTTGGTTATTCGTGGGGCATTTATACAGTCAAAGAGGCAATGTCGGCCGAAGAGATGCACCGCCGGATGGAAGGCATGATGCACGGGCCTGAGGGCGGAGAGACTTCAAAGAAGAAGAAGAGCGGTGTGAGCCCAATTCCTCACGGATTCCGAATGGTAACCCCCTATCTGGTGGCCGAAGATGGCCTGGCTTTGCTGGAGTTTACGAAACAGGGTCTTGGAGCGGAAGAGATGCGGCGGGTCGTGATGCCGACTGGCGTACACGCTGAGATCCGCATTGGAGACACAACGCTGATGATGGGCGGCGGCCCTCCGGGTCAGAAATTCACCGGCTCATTGCAACCAAACGCCCTGCACATTTATGTCGACGATGCTGATGCTGTCACGAAGAGAGCCGTGGCAGCGGGAGCGACCCTGATCGACGAGCCTCAAGATCAAGAGTATGGCGAACGGTCAAGTACGATTCGAGATCAGGCTGGAAACTTCTGGTACATCGCTACTGCCAAGGGTCACGACTTTAAGCCCAAGGGCCTTTTCAACGTCAATCCCTACCTGCACCCCCGCCGAGCGGAACCCCTTATCAATTTTCTGAAGCGCGCCTTTGGCGCCGAAGAAGTGGCGAAGTACGCCTCGCCCGACGGCGTTGTCCACCACGCGGTGGTGAAGGTTGGCGATTCCGTATTGGAAATGGGCGAGGCCCACGGCAAGTATGAGCCGATGGAAGCAATGTTCTACCTCTATGTACCCGACATGGAGGCGGTATACCACCGCGCGCTGGCAGCTGGCGCAACATCGTTCCAGGAACCGACGGATCAGCCTTATGGTGATCGCAATGCCGGAGTGAAGGATGCGTTTGGGAACAAGTGGTACATCGCCACGCATATGAAAGATATGACGATGTAAGTCGTCCCGTGCAGAGTTTGCCGCACAGAAAACAGGGAGGGCATTACGTGCCCTCCCCTAGATTTTAGGATCTGGTGTGCTGGCGCTAACTGGCGCGCCGACGTGGAGTGGATTCTTCGTCATCGGCGTCGAGTACTTCGTCACCGCGTTCACTAGCTTTTGCGCGATCGTTCGATTTGCTCACCGCATCTTTCGCTTGGCCCCAGGCATTCTGGACCTTTCCTTCCGCTTGCTTCGCTGCTCCCTTCACCTGGGCTTCGGAATCTCCGGTCCATTCGCCGACTTGGCGTTCGGCGCGGCCGGCGATATCTTTCATCTTTCCCTCAGCACGATCTTTGTTCATGAAAAACCTCCGATGTAGTTGGCATTCCCAAGGCAGGTTCGCCCCAGGCTGGGACCCACTGCATGCTCTTTCAAGCCACCGGGTTTCGACCCTGGATCACACGGATCAAGACCGTGATGATGGCTAAGACGAGCAGGATGTGAATGAACCCTCCCAACGTGTAGGAGCTGACCATCCCCAACAACCAAAGGATCAGAAGCAATACTGCAATTGTCCAAAGCATCGATCTGGCCCTCCGTTACGGCGAGTCTCGGTGTCGCAGGCAGACTAAAGCCAGGGAGCCGGGCAATACATCCGTGGAATTGAGTAGGAAGAAGATTCACTCACCTTAAAGTGAACTAGCAGAATTCGTCGAATGGAGACAGCACCACGGCCTGCCGCGTTGCCTGCGCGGGTGCGCAATCTGCTGTGAGCACGCGGTTTAGGGTTTAAGAATCTTGCCCACATGCTTTCGTCTCCGAGAATCGCGCGCCGGGGCTTTTCTCAACGATTTCCCTGATGTCTCTACATGAAGCTCCTCATGCCCGATGGATCTTTCGAGCACAGATAATACGAGCCGTTTTGCAGTGAGTTCTGGTGGCATCCCCTGGTGTGGGGAAATCTATTTGTCTGTATTGGCCCATCGGTAGCTCGTACTCGGATAAAATTGCAATGGCGTTCGGCGAGGGGGCATTTGGAGTTATCGACCGTAAGAATTCTTGTGATTGATGACTACGAGCCCTGGCGCCGTTTCATCGCTTCCACGCTGCTGAAGAGACCCGAATTACAGATCGTGGGCGAAGGGGCAGATGGAATGGAAGCGGTTGAGAGAGCCCGGGAATTGCAGCCTGACTTGATCCTGCTCGACATCGGCCTTCCGAAGCTTAACGGGATCAAAGCCGCCCTGAGAATTCGAGAGTGTGCTCCAAGAGCGCGCATTCTCTTCTTTACGGAAAACAGCTCACGCGACATCGCCGAAGAAGCAATGCGCACCGGTGACGGTTATATCGTTAAGGCCGCTGCCGCTCAGGAACTATTGCCTGCGCTGGAGGCTGTTCTGCGGGGCGGTAAGTTTTTCAGCACACTGCTAGGCGGCGACAACCAACCGAAGTGAGCCAGAATCGCTCTCCATTCCAGCTGGCCAGTAACTCTTTCTCGGTCCACGTGGGCGTATCGTCGTTGCCTCAAATTCACTTCTTCGTTGACGTTCTCGTTTACAGGAGAACCGTTCGTTTCCAGGTACCTGTAAAAAGTGACAGTACCGGGGAGGTGAGAGGGGCGTGCAAATATAACCGCAGTGGAAGCAATGCCAAAGGGTGGCAGGTGATTTGGCGACCCGAACCATGCCACGACTCGGCCGAGTGCATTGAAACCGCCTCAACACCCGTGGAATCGAAGAACCCGGAGTGAATCGCGATGTTGTTTGAGGATTTGTACGATTCGGTCCTGCGACGTTATCGTATGTCCCTGGCGAAGGTGGAACAGGAGCGGCAAGTCGTCCGTGGGCGCCTGTACGAATTACTCGATGCGACGCGACCTGCGAATGAAAAGCAGACGAAAAAAGTTCAGGAAGAGAACGTAAAGGGGAAGGATCCATTCGATAGCCAGTACTGGCCTTGAGATGCACCAGGCCGTTCCCCCCGAGTCAGTCGGTCAATTGTGCCTGGACTGTTCGCCAGCTTAGCCCCCGCGGAGTAACCCAAAGACTTCTTTCGAAACTAAGCCACGGCTCGTCGGCGTGTTCGTGTGAGGCGAAACCCTTTGCCCACAAGATTCTTCCCAAGTTCGTGAGGAGTTTCATTCTCGACCGAGAGTCACGGCAGGACTCCGGCTGCCGCGAGTAAGGATCGCGGCGGCAGCAAATCCCGGACTCTCATGAAACTTCCGCAGCGCATACCGAAGGTCGAGTGAAATATGAGAGCTTCGAGGTGCCGGAATCGTCTACATCTGAATTCACATCGCCGAGGTTCGTGCCTTGGCCACAGTCGTCTAAGGTTGATTGTGACAGCCTTGCCGTGCGCCGTCCTCATTAACGTTAGTTCGGTTTGACCCCCCTCAGCCGCTTCTTTAGACTGGAGTTTGGCTTAATTTACGAGTTGTAAGTCTTGCAGGTCCCAAATCATGGCAGACAGCATTCATATCAAGCTCCCGGACGGGAGCGACAAGGAATATCCGAAAGGCACGACTGCGCTCGATGTGGCGAAGTCGATTAGTCCGCGGCTGGCGGACGCTGCGCTGGCGGCGAAAACGAACGGCGACTTGATTGATCTGGCACGGCCCCTCGAAAAGGATGCGGACCTTCGTTTGCTGACTGAAAAGGATCCAGAGGCGCTACAGGTCTATCGCCATTCTTCAGCACACTTGCTGGCTGCCGCGGTGCTTGAGCTGTTTCCTGAAACTAAGCTCGGCCATGGACCGGCAACCGAGACCGGCTTCTTCTACGATTTCTACCGTCCGACTCCGTTCACGCCGGAAGATCTCGAGAAGATCGAGAAGAAGATGCAGGAACTTGTGCAGCAGAACATTCCTTACGCGCGAGAGTTCGTGCCACGCGATGCGGGGCTGGCGGAGTTCAAGAAAGACGGGGACTTCATGAAGTGCCACTTCGTCGAGCAGTTCACTAAGCCCGACGAAAAGATTTCGATCTACCGCACCGGCAAGTTCACGGACTTCTGTCGTGGTCCGCATATTCCGTCGACCGGGAAGATCAAAGCATTCAAGCTGTTGAACATCGCCGGCGCCTACTGGCTGGGCGACGAGAAAAATCCACAGCTGCAGAGGATCTACGGCACGTCGTTCTATTCGAAGAAAGATCTCGATGCTTATCTCAATCAGGTAGAAGAAGCGAAGAAGCGCGACCACCGTGTGATCGGGAAGCAGCTCGATCTTTTCTCGATCCAGGAACTGGCAGGACCGGGGCTGATTTTCTGGCACCCCAAGGGCGGAATCATCCGTAAAGAGATGGAAGACTGGATGCGCGATCAGTACGTGAGGCGCGGATACTCGCTCGTGTACACGCCGCACGTCATGCGGCGGCAGCTCTTCTTTACGTCGGGGCACGAGGGCTATTACGCGCAAAATTTCTTCGACTTCATGGAACTCGATGATGCCGAGTATCGCGTGAAGCCGATGAATTGCCCGGGGCACATTCTCATCTACAAGGATTCGCTGCGGTCGTATCGCGATCTACCTGTGCGGCTCGGGGAACTGGGCACGGTTTACCGCTACGAGCGCTCGGGAGTGATGCATGGCCTGTTGCGCGTGCGCGGGTTTACGCAGGATGATGCACACATTTTTTGTACTCCGGAGCAGATTGAGAAAGAGATTGCCGATTGCGTGGAGTTTGCCCGCGATGTGCTGCGGGATTTCGGTTTCGACAAGTTCCAGACGGAGCTTTCGACCTGGGATCCAAACGATCGCAAGAGTTTCGTCGGCAGCGAAGATCAGTGGAATCACGCAACGCAGTCTTTGGAAAAAGTGCTCAAGGCGCTGAATATCGAGTACAAGACGATTCCGGGTGAGGCGGCGTTTTATGGCCCGAAGATTGACATCAAGCTGGTCGATGCGATCGGGCGGCTGTGGCAGCTTTCGACTGTGCAGTTCGACTTCAATCTTCCGGCGCGTTTCGAGCTGGAATACGTTGCTGAGGACGGATCACGCAAGCAGCCGGTAATGGTGCATCGCGCTCTTTATGGATCGGTGGAGCGCTTCTTCGGCGTGCTGATCGAGCACTACGCCGGGGCGTTCCCGGCGTGGCTGTCGCCGGTGCAGGCGGTGATGATTCCGATCAGCGAGCGACATGCCGAGTACGCGAATAAAGTTGCCGCGCAGTTGAAAGCCGTCGGCGTGCGCGTGGAAGTGGACGCACGCAATGAGAAGATGAACGCCAAAATCCGCGAGCACGCGATGCAGAAAGTGCCATTCCTGCTGGTGGTGGGAGATAAAGAGGCTGAGGCGGGCAAGGTGAACGTCCGCACCCGCGGAAAAGAGAAAACCGAGGATATGCTGGCGACGGAGTTTGTGGAAAAGATCAAGCGGCTGATTGCGGAGAAGAGTGCCAGCTTATAAGTGACACTGCGTTCTGGCCGCGGCACAATATCCGATACTTAGCCGCAAGAACTTCTTGCCATAACCCGACATTCGTTCTAGAGTATCTGCACTTCCCTCCCAGGGCCCGACCGGGCTTGATTCAGTCCAACACGTGTCGAGTTAAGACATCCAAAAGAGGTGTGCTATGAGCATTGGAAACTACGGATGGGTTCCGGATCTGCCGGACCATCGAGACCTCAGCTATTCAGCTCCCGCTCAATTCCTGATGGCGCTTCCGACGTCGGTCGATCTGACTTCGAAGTGTCCTCCTGTTTATGACCAGGGACAACTTGGCAGCTGCACCGGAAACGCCATTGCTGGCGCGATTCAGTTCGAGCAGATGAAGCAGAAGCTGAAGAGCTTCACACCGTCGCGGTTGTTCATTTATTACAACGAGCGAGTCAAGGAACACACCGTGGCCTCCGACAGTGGCGCCCAGATACGCGACGGCATGAAAGTCGTTGCCAAGTTGGGAGCTCCGCCCGAGACGGATTGGCCATACGACATCAACCAGTTCGCCGACAAACCACCGGCTAGCGCTTTTACCGATGCCGCGAAGAACAAAGTGACTTCATATCAGCGAGTAACGCGCTCGTTGAGCCAATTCAAAGGTTGTCTCGCCTCGGGATATCCGTTTGTCTTTGGATTCACCGTGTACGACGGCTTTGAGAGCACCACGGTTGCGCAGACGGGACATGCCTCCATGCCGCAAGCGAACGAGCAGGTGGTGGGCGGCCATGCCGTGCTGGCGGTCGGTTACGACGACCAGAATCAATGGTTTATCGTGCGGAATTCCTGGGGCACGACGTGGGGAATGGACGGCTACTTCACTCTGCCCTATCAGTATTTGCTGGAGACCAACCTGTCGGATGATTTCTGGACCGTTCGGCTGGTGGCGTCTCCGGGCGGAAAGCCAGGGCCGAAGAAACCAGCCAAAAAAACGAAAAAGTAGTTCCTTATGAGCTGACGTGGACCTTCAGCAAAAAGGTTCGCGTCGGCTTCGCCGATTTTTCCCACGGACGCGAGTACTCGAACGTTAGCCTGGTTTTCCCTGGAGATGCAGCGCGAAAGCGCCAGATGTGATGCCCCGAGCCTCCAATGGCCCCTGCGTTGGGAATAGTTTCTTCTGATAGCAGCTCAAGGGTCGGCGCGCCATTTTCTGTGATGACCCAGCGATAGCCTGCTGTTCGGGCTTCTGGAAGCGAGATCTCGAACTCTTCGTTTCTCTTGGCGGTGATTTCCTGGCCGTTCGAGTGCTCATCATACTGCATGATTCGAGCTTAACTCTTTCGCCGCAATGCGCGGGATTTCTTCGCGGTTGTACCATGTTCCCGTGCACTCCCTGACAGAACGCGTGCTCCACCACATTCGGCGACACGAGTTGTTGAAGGCCGGCCAGCGTGTGGGAGTTGCAGTTTCCGGCGGCATCGATTCGGTCGCTCTGTTGCGGTTGCTGCTGGAGTTGCGTGGAGAATTGGGGATTGTCCTGTCGGTTGTTCATTTCAATCACAAACTCCGCGGTGCGGAATCCGACGGCGACCAGGAATTCGTGGCGCGGCTGGCTCGGGAACACAATTTGGAATTCATCTGTGACGGCGATGACGTCGCGGGACACGCGGCCGAAGAAGGCGTCAGCCTGGAAACGGCGGCTCGGGAGTTACGGTATGGATTCTTTCGGCATCTCTTGAGCGGAGGCACGCCAGGGGCTAAAGCCCACACTCAGCAGAGCTCCCAAGATCGTAGCGCTGGAAGTGCTGCGCCACCCACCGGCGGAAACCTTGATGTCATCGTGACTGGGCACACGCTCGACGATCAGGCCGAAACGGTTCTCATGCGGCTCATTCGCGGGACGGGGCCGACCGGGCTCGGAGGGATTCATCCCAGGATTTCAGTTGAAGAGGATAACGGCGAGGTTTGTCATGAGATTCTTCGGCCCCTACTGTCAACGCGCCGGCAAGGGCTGGAACAGTATTTGAAAGACATCGGCCAGGATTGGCGCGAAGACTCGACCAATGCCGACGATTCTTTTACCCGCAACCGCGTGCGCAAGCTGCTAGTTCCGATTCTGGAGAAGGAGTTCAATCCATCGATCGCAGATAACCTGGCGGAGTTGGCAGAAATTGCTCGCGGCGAGGAAGACTACTGGCAAAACGAAATTGCGGGATGGATGGGAACCGGAGTGCACTGGTCGGAGCCAGAGTGGGCTCCGGCAACACCGAATGCTGGGCTCGTGCAGATTTCAGGGAACATCCCCACCCATTCGACAAGCTCAGGGCAGGCTTCTCGCGCAAAGGACGCGCGAGAAATGGGGCACCCATCGAGCGACGATCTTGAGCCTGGGGTCAATGGCGTGTCGTGGCTGGTGATGAATGCGTCAGTCGACCTGCTCTGGTTCTTGGGGGAACCCGCGGCGGTGCAGCGCCGCGTCATCAAGGCTATCGGCGAGGAGGCAGGTATTCCACTTGAATTCAAGCACGTTGAGGAGATCCTGCGGTTCGCTGCCGATGACGAAAGGTCGGGGAAGGAATTATCGCTGCCCCTCGGCTGGAAGGTCGTACGGCGGTCCGAAGAGTTGTTCTTCGTCACTCCAGATCTGCGAGGCCCACTCCCCTCGCAAGACCAAGATTATGAGTACAAGTTGCCTGTCCCTGGCGAAATTACGGTGCCAGAGGGAGGCTTTGTAATCCAGGTTCAATGCATTCCGGCGGGCGATGCCGAAGGGTATAATCCTGACCAACTCTTAAATCAGGATTCACTACCCAGACTCTTACGGGTGCGGAACTGGCGTGCGGGAGACCGGTTCTGGCCAGCTCATACAAAGTCCCCCAAGAAGATCAAGGAACTCCTCCAGGAACAGCACGTGCAGCAGTCGAGGCGCGGGTTGTGGCCGGTCGTTGTTGGTGAAGACGACATCATTTGGGTGCGGGGGTTTCCGATAGCCGCAAAGTACCGGTTCAAGGGACATGGACCAGCGATCCGGATTACAGAGAAGCCGTGCCCTCCCGCAGGCCACGATCGCCATCGTCCACAATCAGGGTTGGACGCATCGCACCGAAAGCGAAGCTGACGCTGTCGGGTATTCAACATGCTCCGACTCACGCCGAGACTACAGACCCTTGAACCGGGCAAGCGCGTGACGATCAAGGTTTGAAATCGGGAGATCTTTGTCGACGGGTCAAGGACGGTAGTAGAGGTCCTCGATTGCCTTCTGAACCCGCGTGCTCACCGCTTCCATGTCCCGCATTGTGAGCCCAGTGGTCGAGATCGGCTCTCCAACCCGCATCTCCAGCGGCCGGCACTTGATGTGATACGTATTCATGGGCAACAGCTCATATGTCCCGACCAATGCCACGGGCACGATATCGACCTGAGCCTTGATCGCCAGAAAGAACGCTCCCTGTAGAAACGGCTTGATC
>DATFQQ010000412.1:0-3166 GCA_035264195.1 Candidatus Sulfotelmatobacter sp.
CGAAGCGATTTCCTTCATCGTGCCCTGCGATACGCAGGAAGAGATTGATTATTACTGGGGAGAGCTTTCCGCCGACCCGAAGTCAGAACAGTGTGGCTGGCTGAAAGACAAGTATGGCCTCTCATGGCAGATAGTCCCCACCGCCTTGAACGAACTGATGAAGGATAAAGACGAGAAGAAACTGGCGCTGGTAACCGAAGCGTTTCTCAAGATGAAAAAATTCGATATCGCCAAACTGAAGGAAGCCTACGAGCGACCAAGCGAATCCGCTGCCTAGCGATTGCTAATTTTCCGTGAAGTGGCCGGACGACCTTAATTGCAACATCGTACTATCAACAATCCGGAGACACTCCCACAGCCTTGGACTTGGACGAAAAAAGCCCAGTAAGCGAGCGTTCAGATCTTGACCAACAATCACACACGCGCCAACGTATGGATCCCGTGGTTTAGAGGTCAGCATTTGGTTCCCGGCGTGGTGTTTGCCGAGCGCTGTCGTCAAACAGCCTTTGCCGCCACGCCGACAATCTGTGGACTGACGATGGGTGTTGGGGCCGTGATCGTCTCGCAGGTGACCTTCCCGAACCCGGCACGTTCAAGGTCGATCCAGGTTTCTCGGTTGGGATGACAGCCATCGCCTAACCGTTTCCAAAGCGGCGTGACCAGATTCTGAATGCGCCACAAACGGGTTCCCCGCGGGGCAGCTACGTGCTCGATGAACAGGAACCTCCCACCCGGTTTCAGAACGCGCAATATCTCTTGCAGGCAGCGTTGCGGAGAGGGAACGCAGCACAGGACGAGCGTACTGATCACGACATCGATGCTATTGTCTGGAACCGGCAACGCGTCGGCCGTGCCGATCCGGACATCGATCGACAAGTCCAATTTGTGTGCTTCTTCGCGCAGGTAGGATTGCATGAAGGGATTAGGTTCGACTCCCATCCAGCGCACCCCGTTTGGCAGATAGCGGAGATTTGCTCCGGTACCCGGTCCGATCTCAAGCACGTTTCCACTCACATCTGCGAACAGTTCTCGCTTGTACTTCGACACGAATCGCTCGTAGCGCGCGTTGAGACGAGCCAGCGCCCATGCAAAGACCCGCTGCCTCAGACCTGATTTGGGAGTATCCATCTGCCTAAACCGCTTTCACGAGGTCGCTTATGCGGAATCGTACCTGCGAGATTCACTCGCCGCGCCTGCATGCGAGGCACTCCTTGGTGTGTCAACGACAACGGCCAGCATGAGGGCGCCGAAACCGAGCAGGTCGACAGCCGCAGATGCAGCATGACCGCACTCCCATTTTCGCCGTCCGTCAGTCCAGTTCGCCGGCAACGGCAAGCTGTTCCACTGCGCCATCTGCGCGTTCGCTAGAGAAACGACAGCAAACCAGACACCAAGGCCGGCAGCAATGCATAGGGTTGCGGCAAGAGTGAGATGGAAGACTGCTCTTCCATTCCTGAGTAGGATGAAGAGGACGACCAGGCAGGCTGCCGCGCCCAACTCAGCAAAGGCGCCTACCGAGGCGAAATACGGATAAAGCGAGTGCTGCACCGCCATGTACAACCCTTCCCCATACCGCATCTTCCGGGGCATCTCGAGTGAATGGCAGAAGGTGAGCGACAGGGTGGGTGCCGTGAGATAAATAGCTGCAAACCGCCAAATCCTCAGCAGCATCGCGACCTTCCTTCCAATCCGATGCACGTACTCATGTCTCAACAACATGATTTGCCGGATGGGAGAATCTCTCAACATGGATGGCTCCTTTTCCTTGTTTTTGAGGAGGCCAGCGCAATCAGAGCCGCGCAGGCGGAATCAGCTTGGCGATGACGACACCAGCCAGTGACCAACCAACCACCATGTCTACAACTTGCGCCAAAAAGAACGCGTTCGGAAATCCGTACCAATTCCAGTAGATGAAACTAATGGCGCATAGTCCGAATACTCCTAACAGGACCACAATCCCCACGCGTCTCCAGTACGTCGCCAAGGAGAGGAAGAGCACGTAGGCCACAATTCCCGAGGCGACAACATCACTCAGGAACTGCACTGACAGTTTCTTCAGTGAGACCGGGGTGTCACCTGCTGGATGGTAGATGATCATTCCAGTAGGACCTGCCCGAAACCTCGCTTCCCAAGCTGCCCTCTCTTCCGCAGATGGCTGTCCTCTCAGGTCGATGCTCGGGAAAAAATACAGACCTTCGTGAGTCAAGGAGGTACGAAGGGTCGAAAGAATTTGGTCTTCGTTCGACATGCGGGAAAAGCCAATCCCTTTAAGCAGCACCATATGTGAGGCGCCTCCCCACACAAAGATGGTCGCGGCCCCCGCGAGTGTGGCAATCGACAACTTGGTCATGATTGTCATTGGTTCCTCAGTCAGTGGATATGGTTAGCTTCCGAACCCCCTGTACCTCGAAGCGTGCACATCACGCGTCGGAGCGTAGTTTCATGAAGAGCGCGGTGAATACGAGAGCCCCCGCGACGATGTTTGCGCCTATGACTTCCACAGCGTTGATGCGGACGCCATAAGCGAGCCACAGGCTCACACCGAGCAGGTACAACAGCAACATGCCAGTCGAAAGATCGCGTCCGCCCTGCTTACGTATTTTGATTAGCTGCGGTACGAACGACAAGGTCGTGCAGGTAGCCGCCACCGTGCCTATCATCGTGGTAAGGGTGTCAATCCTCATACGTTTCCTCCGGAACTACTGCCACTGTGACCGCGAATTGCGATTCTGTCCAATGAAGATTGGCCGGTTGTTTGATAACATAACGGAATGGAGTATCTAAATCCTGTTGAGCTACACGCGTTCGTCACGTTGGCTGAACATCTCCACTTTGGAAAAGCGGCCGACGTTCTTCATGTCACCCAGCCCGCGCTGAGCAAACAGATTCAGCGCCTGGAAGACAGAGTAGGAGGCCCGCTGGTCGTGCGCGGCTATCGCGAGGTACGACTGACCGAGGCCGGACGGGTACTCCTGACGCGGGCGCGGCTCGTGCTCCAAGAGTCTTCATCCGCGCTCGACGCCGCGCATAAAGCAGTTCGTGGAGAGCTGGGTGTGCTGCGCATCGGCTTCGGGCTCGCGATGATCGAAAAGCTGCTGCCCGATCTGTTGGTGCGATTTCGCCTGGAATATCCAGGGGTCGAGCTGCGCCTGCGAGACATGCCTTC
>DATFQQ010000413.1:0-8096 GCA_035264195.1 Candidatus Sulfotelmatobacter sp.
TATGAGCCGTATAGTCGAGGCTAAACGTGCGAATGGCATCTACTCATCTCCGATCGTGAACACCTGATTGATTATGGCTTGCAACGAAAAACGCCTGAATTTCTTGCGAATCAATACTTCCAAAGAAAGTTCCGCTCAGGCATTGGTACGCAAAGCAGCCGCGGAAGGTTCCTGAAAGCTGGGATGAAATGGCGCCTTCCTGGTCACCGGGTTCGAGTTTCGTCCAGAGGACGCGTTTCCAGAGGTAGCTTCGACATATACCATCACAGTCGAAGCCGGATTTCGGTGGAAACCGACTAGTATATCTGACCAAAACGCACCAGGTGCACCTTTGCCTCCATTTAGCAGACGAACATGCTCGTTTGGATGTAAGTACCTTCGATGATGGAAACGGCGTGAGGGACTCGAAAGATACGCATGCGGAATCTCAAATTGATCCTTGCCTATGATGGGGCGGAATTCTCCGGCTGGCAGGTGCAGCCTGACACCACGACAGTTCAGGGCACACTCGCCTCAGCCATTGGACGGCTTACGGGCGAAAAAGTATTGCCCCAAGGCTCAGGCCGCACCGACGCAGGAGTGCATGCCTTGGCTCAGGTTGTGACATTTGTCACGGAGTCTTCCGTCCCTACTGAGAATTTTGTGAAGGGTCTGAACGACATACTTCCGGCTTCGGTAAGAGTGCTCTCGGTTGGCGAGATGCCCTCGGAGTTTCATGCCCGCCATTCCGCTAAGGCGAAAACATATCGCTACCGGATCTATCGCGGGGCGATTTGTCCGCCATTCTTGGCTCGATACGTATGGCACTATCCTTATCCGCTGGATGAAGAGGCCATGGCGCGCGGGGCACCGTTGGTCATCGGCGAAAAAGACTTCACATCCTTTGCGGCGGTCGATCCCGAACGGGGCAAAGATGGGGAGACTGCCTCCAATATAAGAACGATTTTCAGATCGGATTGGAGCAGGCATGGGGAGGAGTTCGTTTATGCCGTCCGTGGCTCAGGATTTCTGCACCACATGGTCAGAAACCTTGTGGGGACTTTCATCCTCGTCGGGCGGAGTACGCTCCAGATCGACGATGTGACACGAATTCTAGCTGCGAAAGATCGCTCCGCAGCGGGCGCTACGGCACCCGCCTCAGGGCTCTATCTGGTCAGCGTAGAGTATTAGGATCCACCGCGGTGTCACTCTGCAATCTCTGGCCTCATGAGCACTGCCGGCAGAGTCGCATAGCTCCTCCGGCGCCAAAAAACGGCGCCATCAGGATGACAAAGGCGGGATGGTATACAACAATTCCTAAATCGATCTAGCCTTGGCCTGCACTAATTTCAATTTCTAATCCGCCATAGATCGCGCAGGTTTAGGTCTTGCGAGTACCATTGGATCAATGGCGACCGACATTCAAATTGCTACCCGAAAACTCGTCTCCGTAAACCCGGCCACGGGTGAGGTGCTGCAGGAACTGGACTGCGTGAGCGAAGCGCAGGTGCTGTCAGCGGTCGAGCGTGCCGCCACCGCTCAGCCCGCTTGGGCGGCACTTGGGCTAAGAAAGCGCATAGATATCCTGCGTAACTTTCAGGCCAAATTGCACGCCAGGAAAAGCGAGGTTGCGGCCGCGATCACGCGCGAAGCTGGAAAGCCGGTGGCCGAAGCCTTAGTCACAGAAGTTCTCGTCGTACTCGATTCCGCCCGCTTCCTGATCGACAACGCCTTCGCATTGCTAAGCGACGAACCCGTGCCGCATGGGAACGTCGTGACGAAGCTTAAGACGGGCCGGCTGGTACGCGAGCCACACGGGGTGATCGGAATCATTTCGCCCTGGAACTATCCGTTTTCGATTCCTTCTACCGAGACGTTGGCCGCTCTGGTCGCAGGCAATGCTGTCGTGCTGAAGCCGTCGGAACTTACGCCGCTTATCGCGCTCGAGTTGGCGTCGCTACTGCACGCAGCGGGCGTGCCCAAAGAAATTTTTCAGGTCGTGATCGGTGATGGCGCCGCTGGAGCCGCGTTGTTACGTGCTCCGATTGACAAGCTGGTTTTTACCGGAAGTGTTTCCACGGGAAAGCGTATTGCGGTTGTTGCGGCCGAACGTCTGCTTCCGGTCGTTCTCGAGTTGGGAGGAAAAGACCCGATGATCGTGCTCGACGATGCTGATCTCGACGTCGCCTCGAGCGGCGCCGTATGGGGAGCATTCGTCAACGCTGGCCAAGCGTGCCTTTCGGTGGAGCGATGCTATGTGCATCGCAGCTTGTATTCGGCGTTTGTCGACGCGTGTGCCGAGAAGACCAATAAGCTGCGGATCGGCAACGGGGCCGATCCGCAGACCGACGTTGGTCCAATGATCTTCGAACGCCAATTGCGCATTGTAGAGTCGCACGTCGCGGACGCACAGGAACGCGGTGCCCGAATCGTCGCGGGAGGCAAGCGGCTTACGGAACTTGGCCCGAACTTCTATGCTCCAACTGTCTTGACCGATGTCACCCACGACATGCGCATCATGCGCGAAGAAACTTTCGGTCCGGTGCTGCCGACTATGTCGTTCGACGATGACAACGAGGCCATCCGCCTGGCCAATGATTCCGACTACGGTTTGGCTGCCAGCATCTGGACAAAAGACGCCGCTCGCGGCGAGAGGCTCGCGCGCAAGATTCACGCTGGCACGGTCATGGTAAACGATGCGATCTCCTGTTTTGGCATCAGCGAGGCTCTACATGGCGGCGTAAAGGCCAGCGGCTTGGGCCGCACGCACGGACGCTTCGGTTTGGAGGAAATGGTTCGAGTGAAATATCTCGACACTGATCACATGCCGGGAATGAAAAAAGTCTGGTGGTATGGGTACGGCGAGGCATTCCGCCGCCAGATGGAAGGTTTCCTCGACCTGCAGTTCGCGCGCAGCCTGACCGCGCGAGTGCGTGGGGCACGTCGATCAGCAGGTGTCATCACAGCGAAAAAGCTGTGATCAGTCGGTGTGCTTGTCTCCGTGACTCGGTGGTTGCGAGATGACCAGGAGCCGCAGGGGACTGGAAGAGGGATTCCGAATCTGGTGGCGCACACCGGGCATGATCCTGAGACCCGTTCCTGCCTGCAGCAGCGTCGGCTCTCCTTCGACGTCCATCATCGCCTCGCCCGACAGAATGTAGAAAAACTGCTGCGCCTTCTTGTGATAGTGGTGCACCTCCGCCGCCCCGGGCGGGATTAGTTCCTCGATTACCGTGAAAGCCGGGTCTTTGACCAGATGCCACGCATCACACTCGTATCCCCATCGATAGTGTTCGGCGTTGACCCGGCTGACTGGAACGAGGCGGTCGCCAGCCTTGCCCGAGTCATTCCCCGATTGCTTGCCACTCTTAGGCATGTTTCAGAATTCCTCACTTCTTTCAGTGTAAGCTGTGGGGCTGCGAATGATTCGGACGAATTTCCACACAGGTGATCTCGAACGTCACTTGCCTCACGGAGTCCGATTTCGATAGAGGGACGAGTCTACCTGCTCCAACATCGCTTCAACATCCAAAGGAATCCCCAGGAAATCGGAAAGCTTACGGCTGATTTCTGCCGGATGCCTCAGGACATCGTGATAAGGAACGCGAACCACTCTCACGTTAGATCTTGAATCGAGCCATGCATAGACCTCTTTCAGGTGCTTTTCAAACGCGGCTGCGATTGCCCACGGATCGGTCGCTTCTTTATATGTTCCGCGACGCCGCAGCATCTGATCCTGTGATGCCAAGACCTCGGAGAGCGGCCGCTGCATGAAAATCACGCGATATTCGTATCCAGCAGGCAGCGACAGGAGGAGGCGGGAGATCACCTTCACGACCTTGCCTTCGCCCTCGGTAATGCAGCCTGGATCGTTCGGGAGTTGTTTGATGCGTTCCCATTCCAGATATCCACGAGGGTTGTCGGTGTCAGCCTGGCGTTCGCCGTCAGCCAACGGCGTCATGCCCCCGGCGACGAGCATTTGCATCATCAAGGAAGTACCTGAGCGAGGCAGGCCGGAAACGATCGTGATCATGGAATGGGTCAGACTAGCAGATCTACGATCGCGATCGCGAAGCAAACCGAAGAGATGTCGCCCAACCAGCTAAAGCCCCGGCGAGAATGACTCGGATCTTAACGCGCCTAGTGGCATGACGGGGGCATGGAGAAAGCCGGGAATACTGGCCCACCCGGAAAGGTAGGCTGGCCACTCCTGCCCTCACTCTACCAATCTTTGAATTGACAAAAGCCTAAGGCGTTGCGTGTACATACAGAGAGTGCTATACACGTGGAGTTATGCACGACGCATCTCATACACTGACGCCGAGCGGTCAGATGTTTCGGGACGTATTCGACGCTAGCCCGGTTGGGATCGCGATAGAAAACCTTGACGGGCAGCCTCTGCTCGTAAATCGCGCCTTGTGCTCGATGTTAGGCTTCAGTGAAGACGAGTTGTGTAGCAAACACTGCGTTCAGTTTTCTCCTCCCGAAGACGCCAAGAAGGATTGGGTACTCTTCCAGCAATTGCGGGCAGGTTCCATCGATCACTACCAACTAGAGAAGCGTTATTTTCGGCGAGACGGCTCGCTGCTGTGGGGACAATTGAGCCTTTCGTTGTTGAACATTGGCGCGTCTCCTCTGGTCATCGCAATCGTCGAGGACATTACGGAGAAAAAGAAGGCGGAAGAGGCCCGGTTCCGACACTCCGCAATCGTCGAGTCGTCTGATGATGGGATTGCTTCTGTCGGTCTGAACGGCGTTATTGCAAGTTGGAATCCAGGAGCGGAACGGCTGTTTGGGTACACCGAGCAGGAAGCGGTCGGACAGCCGGTTACCTTTCTTGTCCCGCCTGAGCTGGTTGAGGAGGAGAAGAAGATTCTGGAAACGTTGAGAGCGGGCGGCCGCATCAATCAGTTTGAAACCGTCCGCATTGCCAAAACGGGGAAAAGGATCCCGGTATCGCTGAGCATTGCTCCAATCAAAGACTCAACGGGCGAAGTAGTTGGCTTCTCTGGCATTGCTCGTGACATTACCAGGCAAAAACAGGCTGAAGAAAAACTGCGGGAGTACGAACGAGCGGTCGAAGCTTCCGAAGAAATGATCGTGGTGGTTGACCGGGACTACCGATATTTGATCGCGAACCGCAAGTTCTTGGAAATGCGAAAAATGACGAAGGAACAAGTCATCGGGCGCCTGCCGCATGAAGTATTAAACGAAGGGTTTTTTGAAGCCGTTGTGAAGGAAAAACTGGATCAGTGTTTCCGAGGGGAAGTCGTCAGGTACGAGTTGAAATATACCTATCCACACGTCGGCGAGAGAAATATCTTAGCTTCTTATTTTCCGATCGAAGGTGCGCAGGGTGTGGATCGAGTTGCTTGCATTTTTCTCGATATCACAGATCGTAAGATGGCCGAAGCAAGCCTGCGCGAGAGTGAGGAACGCTTCCGCGTTGTTGCCGACACTGCTCCAGTGATGATCTGGATGTCGGGTGTAGACAAACAATCCACTTATTTCAACCAAGCCTGGCGCGACTTTACGGGTAGCGCGGTTGACGTTCAACAGCGATCCGACTTGGCCGTGATCACTCATCCCGATGATTTTGAGCGGAGCAGCAGAATTTATGACGAGGCCTTTGAGTCGAGACGTCCATTCAGGAAAGAATGTCGGCTCCGGCGTCATGATGGCGAATATCGCTGGATCCTGGACACTGGCGTACCAAGATTCCTAGCCGATGGTTCTTTTGTGGGCTTCATCGGGTCTTGCATTGATGTAACCGACCACAAGCTTGCCGAGCAGGCGCTTTCGAATGTGAACCGCCAGTTGATTGAAGCACACGAGCAGGAACGCGCCCGCATTGCACGGGAACTCCACGATGATATAAACCAGCGCATCGCTTTGTTGGGCGTACAGTTGGAAACTGCGCAGCAGAGCCTTCCTGCATCGGCCGTCCAATCGAAGGATCGCATCGCAGAGGCGCTTGAGTTCGTTGTGAATCTTGGCAATGACATTCAATCGCTATCACATCGGTTGCATTCTTCGAAGTTGGAGTTCTTGGGACTCGAGACAGCATCAGCAGGTCTGTGCAGAGAACTCTCTGCACGTCAGAAAGTCGAGATTGATTTTCATTCTGAGAACATTCCCAAGAATCTGCCCAAAGAAATCTCCTTTTGCCTTTTCCGCGTTCTGCAGGAAGCCCTGCAGAATGCGAGCAAGCATAGTGGCTCGCGACACTTGAAGGTCTTACTCGCTAGCAGAGGGGGAAACGAGATCGAACTAACGGTACGCGATTCGGGTATTGGCTTTGAACCAGAAAAAGCGATGAAGGGGCTGGGTCTCGGCCTGGCCAATATGCAGGAACGGCTCAGGCTGGTTGATGGGACCCTTTCTATCCAGTCGAAGCCGCATCGCGGGACAACGATTCACGCTCATGTGCCTATTTCTCCCAGACTGGCTCCGACTGGAACCGGCAATTAACAATGAGTTCTCGAACCTTTTGCACCAGCAAACCCGATCCAATGTGACGAACAACCTTGACCCTCGATACAGGCGGCTCACAATGGCATCGTGCCAAGAGCACTTAGCACCATCAACAGATGATTGGAACGACGTCGGCAGCGTTGCGAGCTAAGTCAGCGGGCAATTTTGCGGGTAACTCGTTCCTTGTCAAGATTTTGCGGACTGAAAGTCGGGTCTCGTTCTGTTAAGTCGTGTTAATTCAATAGATTGGAAGCAGCTGCCGAGCTCAACCGCAGCCAGTCGTTCCACCTAAGTCGCTTGTTATGAATATTTTGCAATTAAATCATTTGTTTGCAAGATTTTGCGCAGATAGGACGGATGCGATGCGTAAAAGTCTTTTGAATACAATATCTTACGGAGTTGACCGAAAAATGAATATCAAGCGGGCTTGCTGTTCTGATAGCCAGCAGGTTCATCGTGTCTTACAATCTGCCCCGAAACCTGAGAGGAAGAATTCTGTGTTTCCGGCGACGACTTGCTACCACGTCTCGATGAGTATTTCATGCTTCTTTGCATTCGTCGTTCTTGCCGTCAGACTCAGTTCTGCACAGACGTATCCCGGCTCATATCCGCAGACCGAGATTTCGAATGGAGTCTTGCGAGCACAGGTCTTTCTGCCGGACGCGGAGAAGGGATTCTACCGGGGCACACGCTTCGATTGGGCAGGAGTGATCGCCACCCTGGAATACAAAGGTCACAATTATTTCGGGCCGTTCTTTGAGAAATTCAATCCCGCCGTCGCGGACGTTGTGATCGCCAACCCCATCGAAGCTGGCATCAATAGCGCGGCCAGCGGGCCGGTGGAGGAGTTCGTCAGCGGTCCCGACGGAACTGCCTTGGGGTACGCGGACGCAAAACCGGGCGAAGCATTCTGCAAAATTGGCGTAGGCGCATTACGCAAGATCGACGACGCGCCCTACAGTTCTTACGTCAACTACGCGATCCTCAATGGCGGCAAGCGAGGCGTTAACGCACGCGCCGATTCTGTTGAGTTCATCCAAGAGGTGGATTGCGGCTCGGGATACGCTTACGCCTACACCAAGACGATTCGCCTGCTGAAGAATGAGCCCATCATGACGATCGCACACAGGCTGACCAATACAGGGACGAAGCCGATTGAAACGCAAGTGTACGATCACAATTTCCTGACGATCGATCGTCAATCGACCGGGCCGGATGTGACGATCAGCTTCGCCTTTTCACCAACACCGACGAAAAAGCTGGATCAGTTGGCCGAAATTCACGGAAATCAACTACATTTCTCAAGAGAGTTCAAGGGCAGTGACGAATTCTATGGCGAATTCAAGGGATTCGGGAACACGGCCAAGGACTATGAAATCCGCGTCGAGAACCAGAAAACCGGCGTGGGCGTTGAGATTCGTAGCGATCGGCCCTTGGTGAATCTGGGTCTTTGGGCAGTTCGCACCGTGGTGGCTCCTGAGCCATACATTGAGATGAATGTTCCTTCCGGCAAGGAATTCACCTGGACCTACACATACCGTTTCTATACGGTGGACGGCACAAGAGAGCGAAAGAAGTAGCCTCGCCGATTTGTATGCAAATGTTTTTCTCCGCCGCCATCACGTTGTATCCTGTAGCGTTCA
>DATFQQ010000414.1:0-8363 GCA_035264195.1 Candidatus Sulfotelmatobacter sp.
TCCCTGTTAGCAACGCACTCATACCTGCCACGGATTTGTTCAATCTGCATATCATTTCTGGTCGCATTCTCATTCATTGGTGCGTCTAAAGCGCAATCGAGTGTCTATCAGGACACGGTTGCACAAACGAAGCAGGTCGCAATAGTCACCAAGCTCCGTCCCGGTAAAGTCGCGGTTGCTTATTCGGGGTCAGTTTCAATTCACGGAAATAGCTCAGGGTACCAGTATTCTGTGTCCAGTGGCGCTTTGCGGACCGGGCTCAGGTTGAATGCGAATACCGGCGCAGTGAGTGGCACACCGACTAAGGCTGAAACCTCCTACCTCGAATTGCAGGCCGCTCGTGCAAGTGGGCCGGTAGCCACCCTGCAAACTCAAATTACGATTTCAGGTACCCGTGCTCGCTCCGACCACAATGCACCAGTGCGGCCTTGCGGGGCCTGATCATTCACCAGAATGAACCCGCCCCGGCAACGTGCGCTGGAGTTGGTCAACACGTCAGAGTTCGCCCAAGCACAGCGGCAAAGAAAAAAGGCGGAAGCTCTGTTCGCGGAACTGAAGAATCAGATCGGGCTGCGGCGCCTACGCCTGCGACGATTGAAGTTCGTACAGGAGCAGTTCTCCCTGCATCCGCTGCACAGAACATCAAGCGCTTGGTTCGCTTCCTCTGCAAACCAACAGAATCGCTGGCAGTCGCTTTAGAAAAATGATGAAGAAATCCGCCCCACCTTCACTAAACCCAAGAAGTTGCTGGGAATCGTACAATTTGTTTACGGTCGCACTGCGAAGCAACAAAGTAGCGATGTCTGTCCTCCCCATGCCGCCAAAGAAGCGACCGCATTCTGTTCGCACCCTTTCCTCAGAATGCAGCAGAATGCGGTCGCTAAAACCTCTTCCAAAATGTCGTCAAGACCTTCCCTGGTTGCCGAGAGATCAATAAGTGATCGACATAATTACCCTACTGAGGTGAATTGAGGTGGATTGTGCCGAGGGATTGCCCAAGTCTGCTGGAGTTGTAATCCTCGGACAGCAAGTGATTGCTACTGAAGCGAACTCGCCACATTGGAGAAAGCGTTATTCGCATTCGAGCCAACGAGCCGAACCGTTCCTACCACTAAAACGAGGATCACCGCGAGCATCACGGCGTACTCAGCGATGTCTTGACCTTCATCGTCACGCAGCAGTTTTCGTAGTATCGGAATCATCGGAGTGTCCTCGTCCTGAGATTTGCGGGATGCTGGGAAGACCCCTTTTCAGCTGACCGTTGATCTTGCATAGTTCCCAGAAAACCGCAAAAAGAAGAACTGCAATCACGAACAGCAAGAACTGGCTCATGATTGTTCTCTCGCTCGGCAGAAGTGGTGGAGTAATTGGGAACAACACTATACCCGGACGAACCTCTTGACAAGCATGTTCGCCCCCGCGTTCGGAATTTGTAACAGAGTTCATCGCCTTTCCCTACTGAGGTGAACTAAGTCGACTCGCGTACCTCAAGTACTATTTCAACCCTTGCACGGTAGGCGTATCCTTCTAAGTGGGATATGTCTCTCCCAATGCGCGCCTAAAATGCGGGTGCCCAGTTCGATTGTTAAGGTTTCTCGTCATTGTTAAGGTTTCTCGTCGTTGACGACTTCGGGCCTTGGTGTCGTCAGATCTGCTCGATGCTTCAAAAACTGGCAGAGTTGCAGATTGTCGGTGAGGCGTTCGACGGATTGGAGGCGGTTCAGAAAACCGGTCGATCCGTTTTTCAGCAAACACGGTGCGGGAACCGAGATTCCCATTACGATGACCGGCACGAAATCAGAGCCACATTTTGGCTTTGATTTTGGCCAAAAGAAAAAGCAAGAGAGCAGCCATTAGTGCCGGTTTTGTTGCTCGATTTCTAGCGCGAGAACCAGAAGAAATTGGGCAATAATCCCCATATCCCTAGTTCCTTTTTGTTGAAGTTTGAAGAATTCCGCGAGGAAAGCAGGCCCGGACGTTGCAGGTCGTCGGGTCTGCGCATTTCACGTTCCAACGTTCGAACTGTAAGGGGGCCGCATGATCGACGACGGACAGCGCGCCCAACATCGCAAGAACTATTCAGGGATGGCTGGCCGAAAACCACCACTCTGGTGGAACTCGGCCATCCGAGCACATCCCTGGGCTGTGCAGAACTGTTACCGCGAACTTAACTTTCTGGAAACAGGCAGGAAAAAATCGAAAGCCTAAGCGCGCATTGGAAGGCAGACTGCACCTTCGCTCGACTACGTGCTCGTTTCCGAACCTGGATGTTCCGCTCAACTCCCTGCGCGGGAAATCCATCTCTGAAGGAGTCCGTCCCATGCATTTGCGGACTTCCAGTTTATCGCTTGCCTGCCTGCTTGCTCTCGCGTGCACGATCGTTGGCTGTAACAATACCCTCAACCCGCTCTGCAGCAGTGCCAGGCCCGCCCCGCTAATTCAGTCTCTCTCGCCTAGTTCAATGACTCTTGAAGATGTGTAGCAGGGCGCTCTACTCACCGTAAACGGCAATCAATTCGTCTCGTCGACCGGGGTACTCATCAACTCGACGGCTCTCAGCGCCACGGTTGTCAGCCCTCAGCAATTGAACGTGAAGCTCTCGACCGACGTAATATCGGCACCGGGATCGGTGAAGGTGATGGTCGAGACTCCCAGCGGGAACTCCGCAGACGTCGGTTGCACGAGCGGTGGCAAGAGCAGTGTATTGACCTTGACGCTCAAATAACAGTCGACATAACCAGCATCGAGGTGATTCAGACTCTTCTCCATTGGGGAAGTTGCGATGGCGACTCCAACCTGGCCGCTAGCGCGAGCGTACCCATCTGCCATGTGAGCCGCACCTTGCTCATCGCGGACCAGTACGTGATGGATCTTGCTGTGCTTTAACGCATCGTACGCTGGCAAAATCGCGCCGCCTGGATATCCGAAAACGTGTGTTACACCTTCTCGCTCCAGGCATTCCCACAAAATTTGCGCCCCGGTTTTCACCATCAGATCCAAACTCCCTCTGCTCTCTTTGATCTCTTGCCTGCTCGGAATCGAACCGAGAGCAGACTCGCTCTCTCCCTCGACCCAGTGCTGCGAATAAATGGGGATATGCCTGAAATCATACTCCCCAAAGGTCGTCTTCCTGTTGCTCACTTTCATGCGGAAACATCACCTTTGTACCCTCGCCAACTAGGGCGTTCGCGGGACTTATCGACGAGATTGGTGCTTTCGTCAAACTGGAGACATCAGGGGAAGAATCGCCAGTACGCGTCGCGCGAATGATTTCCATGATGCAACCGTCATTGACCTTTTTTGTGTCGTCTGCCAGCGCTAAGAACTGGCGATAAACATAGTCGATCTCTTTTTGGTCCAGATGGAAGCCAAGCTTCTCACAACGTTGACTCAGCGCATGTCTCCCGGAGTGCTTGCCCAGAACAAAGCTGGTTCCGTGTACTCCGACGGACTGTGGAGTCATAATCTCGTACGTCAATGGATTCTTGATCATGCCATCCTGATGAATTCCGGCTTCGTGTGCAAAGGCGTTACGTCCAACGATGGCTTTGTTCGGCTGCACGGAAAAGCCGACGATATCACTCAACAGCTGACTGGCAGGAAACAGGTGCTCTGAAATCACAGCAGTGTAATAAGGATAGCGATCAGGGCGGACCCGCATGGCCATCACCAATTCCTCTAACGACGCATTCCCCGCCCGTTCGCCGATGCCGTTGATCGTACACTCCACCTGCCTTGAGCCAGCATTGATAGCAGCGAGTGAGTTCGCTACCGCCAACCCAAGATCATTGTGGCAATGCGTCGAAATGATGACTTGGTCAATCCCTCGCACTCGCTGCCGCACTGTCCGAATCAGTTCGCTGATTTCCGATGGAACTGAGTATCCAACCGTATCGGGGATATTAACTGTTGTGGCCCCCGCTTCGACCACCACTTCCAGCACTTCGCAAAGAAAATCTCGATCGGTCCGAGTAGCGTCTTCCGCGGAGAATTCGACATCTTGGCAATAGGACTTCGCCAGGTTCACGGCGTCACGGGCCCGCTCCATGCATTCACGCCGTGAGATTTGCAATTTGTATTGAAGGTGAATATCTGAGGTAGCGAGGAACACGTGGATACGTGGTCGCGCAGCTTCCGCCAGCGCCTGCCAAGCTCGCTCGATGTCATCGCGGCAACAGCGAGCCAAGGCTGCGATCACCGGTCGCCGCACGTCGCGCGCCAGGGCTTGCACGGCATGGAAGTCCCCGTCAGAAGCGATCGGAAATCCGGCTTCAATTACGTCGACACCGAGTTGATCGAGCTTTTGCGCCATGCGAAGTTTCTCTGCCCAGACCATACTGCAGCCAGGCGACTGCTCTCCGTCGCGCAAAGTGGTGTCGAAAATCTTTACATGCTCACGGCCTGACATTTTGAACTCTCCCGGCCCTAAAAAGGCCTGCACGTCTTTCGGGTAAAAACTAAAAGGGCCATCGTCTGTGGATGATGGCCCTTACGAAAATCCCTGAATTGTATTGCTATAGCGGCATCATCCGACGCGTCCTAGGGGTGCAAGCACCAGGCCAATAATGGCCATGCTAAGGGCGAGGAGCCGCAGCCGCACCTCAGAGAGAATCTGGTCCGTGTTAAGTGCCACTGCTTGCATGTTCGAACGATACATTGCCAATCTCAATGAGACTCTAGATTAGAAAAATGCGGCTAGTCAACAAGTCTGTCGGCCCGATCGCGCGCTTTTTTTTCTACATCCAATCGGTTTCTTGGATAGAACTTGAGAACTGGCGATTATTCGGTCCCCCAAGTAACTGAACGGAATACGGACGATTCGATTCTTCCCGGAGTGCAATCAGCGGCTCGATCCTGAACGCGATTTATCCCCAACCCGCAGGGGACAGATTGTGTGAATCGACAGCGGAAACGGTGAGAACGAGTGTATATATGCAGGCATTCTATGGGCTTGTATTTTCCTAAAGACTTGCTAGACTTCCGCTCATCCCCAACTTTTATGAATCGCTTGACTGCAAAACAAGTGCAGCGATTGAAGGATGAGTTGTCCGCCCTTATCAAAGAGCAGTCGGACTCCGAATCTTCAGACCCCTCACGCATCTCGAACCAAGAGAGAGCAAAGTGCGTTCAGCACGTCTTACGCATCGGCCAAATACGTAACATCTTAAGAGACAATCCGCCGAGTGCTGCGCTTCCACGTAATCAACCCAGCAACAGTGAAATCGTCGCTAGGAACGACCTGCAGCCCAAAGCGCCAATTGCGGCATAGGCGCATCGTGAGCGATCGGTTTCGGACTGGACACGCAACAGGGTTTACCGATTCGTTCTAGGGTATTCAATCCACCGAGAGTATATTTGGAAACACAGGCCAGGTGGCGTATGTCTACTACGAACCTTCCTCATGAAGCCCGAAGAAGCACTCGTGTTCAACTAAAGCTCGTGATCGAGGCTAAAAGCGTCACTGAACCTCTGACCTGCGAGGGTGAGACCATCGTTGTCAATCTCCATGGCGCGTTGATCTCGACTGCTGTTCCACTGCGCGTGGGGATGAAAATCCAGATTCACGTTCTCATGATGAATACACGCGCTGCGGCTAATGTTGTCTACGTTGATCCTGAGCGGCCCCGGGTCTGTGGAATTGGGTTAGTGATACCAGAGAATATTTGGGGCGTGGAAGTTCCACCGAACAACTGGCATGAGGGTGCTCATGAATCGTAACTCGTTTACTGCAACGGTCGCCAATCGCTGAAGGCGCAAATGCTTCGCGCTGGGAATTTTTCGACAGTGGGACAAATCGGACAACTAGACCGTTATGTTCCACTGAATTTTGACATCCGTCACAAAAGAGCTATTTTCCCTACGTTTGTATTGGCCGAGCGCTGCTACGTCCGTGCCTGAGGGAAGGCCCAGCTTTAGCAAGCGCTCGGTCTCCGCCCGGAGGTGAGTTGTGGTCGCCACTGACGGATTGCGCGTGTCCTCGTTGTATTTTGCACCTTTTCCTTGCCACCACCGATCGCAGTTACGCTTTACCACTCCGCTAAAGTAGTCAACTCCATTGGTCAGACTGCATGCTCAGAACTCCTGCCGGGGGCATTTTGAGTGTAATGGAGATATTTCGCCAATCTACGGAAATAGATACGACAGACCTATTGTGCGGCTAGCCTGCTTTGCGGCAACCTGCTTGACAAACCCCGCAGACGGATTCATAGTTTCACTCTTCCCACCGGGCCTGTTCAAAAACATCAGATAAAGGTTTCTATTATGGCGACCCTTTTGGCTAGAGATTTGTATCTTTGATCTGCAATATCTTTGGGAAACAAGACCACTATTCAAACAACGAGTTACGTATACTTGGTTGACTGGTTCAAGCCCTCACGGGTTCGAGAATTTGGCTTCGTCGTCTTCGGGTGTCATTGCGCACAGAATGTCAACCAGACCCTTCGGAGTGGTTCTGGCTCTCGCCGATACGACCATGGATGGCGATTGGATGCCTCTAGCCAACATCAGTTGGGCCGAGCTTTCTATGTGGGGCAACCCCGAAGCCGCTGGTGGGACGGTGACTGCGGACTTCTCATTCGTTGGCGAACCGTACATACCTGAACTTGCGATTCATGAAGTATAAGTTTTTGAAACAGTTGAATTCCGCGAATATGACGCGAACGACCAGACCTTCCTGTCGTAAGACCCAGCAAAAGCAGCCCAAATGAAGTTGATATGGAGCCATGCAAACGTCAGCTACAAGCTCATTATCGAAAAGGAAGAAGTAGACATCGATTTAAGTACCGATAGGACGAGTGCAGTTCGGCACAGTCTCGCGCTCACGCACGACCGTATAAAACACAAGCCAAGGCCGTGAAGATGCATCCTTAGTCTTGAGTCTTGTCATCTTCGGCCATCGCGTTCCTCGTTAGATAAATTGAATACCCACGTGCCTCTCTCCGGGTCGAAAATTCTTCGAGAGAGACTTTAGTGCCACTTGACGACCGATCATCAGGTCTTCGGCCTCGCAGACGACGCCCATGCCTCCGCCGCCCAGCTTGCGGAAGAAAAACCCATGATAGGCAGTACGGCGGGGGGAACAAGTCAACTGGCGCTATCAGGCGATTTCACGCTTTTGAGCCGCAAAGTGGGATTTTGAGTGAAATGGGGATTTTGCAACAGCTATCGTCCGTTTGCCGTGAATTCGAGTGGTGTGGGTTGCGGCCTACCACCATTCACGTAGGTCTTGCAGTCGCGGTCGATCAATGGAACAAGGCACGAAATCGGCAGGCATGTAAGTGTGAACTTTGCCGCACTTGTCGCACTGGTGGAAAAACCTCGCCGGCAAATCGGCGTCAAGCAGGAACTTATTTGTTCCTTGGCCTTCGCCAATGAATTTCGCGAAGTGGCGGTTAAAGCATCTCGGTGATGTGCAAACGACCGTCCAATACCAGTACTTCACTGCACCGCGAACTATACTCGGGTAGGTATTCGGAGTCCTAGGCGGCAGCTCCACGGCTGTCTCAGAACTAAGAATCGGATGATGAGTGTAATTGATTCCATGACAATGTCGGCGATTTTGCGACAGTTGAGTGATACCCTCAAGCCCAATGACATTTCTTTTCAAGGTTAACTGAAGGGGCCCATTCGCGTCGCGGGCTGTAAAACTAGTCAGACTGTCCTAACCATCGTCCGTCTGGACGATCATTCTGCATGTCCCACGATTCACATATGTTTTTAGTTCCTTCGTAACCTACCGAATATTGTTCTCGTGGAGAAAAATGCAAGCACTGCAGTATTTGTGACGCGGTCATAGGTTATACGCCGCGTGAAGCAAAGCTCTACAAATCCCCCGCCGTGCCTAACAAGCACGTGCAAAAAGAGAGCGAACATGAGGTGTCTTGGTTCCCCCCTGAGACCGGCCTGCTGGATTCCCATCCTAGTTTCACTGTTACTTATGTCGGCTGCAGCTACTGCCCAGATGTCAATCTCGGTGTTGAACGTCGCGTTTGGTAGTGTGCAAGTTGGAAGCAGAATAATCATGCCCCTTGCTGTGACGAATACAGGCAAGCAAGCCGTGACGATTTCTCAAGCCACGGTTTCCGGGACTGGGTTCAGCCTCGTTGGTCCCAATCTCCCCGTTAGCCTAGCTCCACAACAAAGCGTCAATTTGTCAGTCTCTTTCGGCCCGCAGACAGCGGGAACCGCCATCGGCAACCTGACCATTTCCTATTGGGCTTCCTGGGGCGGCAAGAACACTCTGCACTCGAGCAGCGCCACCTTTGCCTTGTCTGGGACCGGCTACGCGGCCGCTTTTTTGACCGCACCTTCCAGCATGAATCTAGGGACCGTCACGGTCGGCAGCAGCCAAACGCAACCACTCA
>DATFQQ010000415.1:0-16644 GCA_035264195.1 Candidatus Sulfotelmatobacter sp.
ATCACTTCCTGTATTTTCATCGCCCGCTCCATGGCGGCCTTCGGATAAGAGTCCATGCCCCGCATGGTCTCCTATCCTCACCGCCTGCAAAGCGGACATATCACCTCCTAACTCGACCGGACATTTGATGTGCTAACGACATCGCACTCTCGCAACCTTGACAGGCTCCTGCGGTCGGGTCACACTGACTCATACTTGCATTTCATACTCCCTCCGACACCAGATTGGCGTTGCAGAAAACTTTCACCTATGGGCGGCGGCGCTCGCTGTTTCATCAGCGCAACCTGTCTGTTGCTAGGCTTATGTTCCTGAAGATTTCTGGAGTAGTCATGCAATCGCAGTGGATAGCGGGCGCTTTCATTGCTATTACGTTCGGTTCCGTGCCCGTTGCATCCGCAGCCCAAGCGTCTGCGCCCACATTCAGCAAAGAAGTGGCGCCGATTCTATTCAAACACTGCGCAAGTTGTCATCGCCCGGGTGATATCGGATCGTCCTTACCGTTGCTGTCGTACGACTCTGCGCGGCCTTTGGCCGAGTCGATCAAGGAAAAGGTGATGCGCCGCGAGATGCCCCCTTGGCCGGCGGATCCGGCCAGGAGCATGAAATTCAGTAACGATCCCACCCTAAGCCAGCACGATATCGATACGCTGATCGCCTGGGTCGATGCCGGTGCTCCCAAAGGAAACGATGCTGATCTGCCGCCACCGCCGACTTTTTCTGAAGGCTGGCTGCACCCGAAGGGACTTGCCCCCGACATTGTCATCCCGTTGCCGGAACTTCATCTGCCAGCCACCGGTGAAATCCCCTATGTTGCGCAATTTGTCAAAGTGCCGTTCGCCGAAGACAAGTGGGTCGTTGCCATGCAGGTGTGTGCTGGCAATCGCGCAGTCGTACATCATATGGCGATCACCGAAGTTGCCATGGACCCCGGAGTGACGCCCGAGACCCTCGATCAGTTCACAAGAGTCGCTCATCAGTTGGGTCTTTCAAGCGGTTCGGTCGGAAGCCGACCTGCGGTCGCGGATCCGTCGAATCCTGCAGAGTACGACATGCTCGGAGTGTACACACCGGGAACCACGTTCGAGATGTACGGTGACGGCAGCGCTAAAGTGTTGAAGGGTGGCGGGAACATGTATCTCAAGTTCAACGTTCACTATCAAACGACGGGCGAGCCGGAAACCGACCGGTCCTCCCTCGCCTTTTGGTTCCAGCCGCACCCGGCAGAGCATCAGATGTTCCGAGTACCGGCGTCAGGCGGGACAATCATTGTTGACGGCAAGGAGCTACTTACAGATTCTCCGGGAGAGAAGGCAGAGGGCACCGGTGTGTCGATTCCTCCGATTCCGCCGTACGCGGAGAACTTCGAAGTCATCGGAATCACCGCCTATCTTGAGCCAGTGACGATATATCAACTCCAGCCACATGCCCACTTGCGCGGCAAGGACTTCAAGTACGCGGTTGTCTATCCCGATGGACATGAAGAAACGATTCTCACGGTCCCGAAATACGATTTTCACTGGCAACTGGCCTATCAATTGGATGAGCCGCTCAAACTTCCGGCTGGCAGCAAGCTGGTGGTGACGGCTCACTATGACAACTCGCTCAAGAACGAACATCTCATGCACCACCACCACGGCGCTTCCGATACTGTCTCCAGCCTTGGGCCAGACAAAGAAGTGCACTTTCGCGATGCCAACCAAAGTTGGGATGAAATGTTCACACCTTTTATCCAGTACTCTGTTGGCGGGCCAGATCGGGGCAAACCGGCGCAGCCTCAGAGCGCCCAAAGTGACTACACAATCGCCCGGCAAAACGATGGACCTCAATCACACAACGTCCTTGACATCGCCTCGATCGTAGGGTGTCTGGACCAAGGTTCCGCTGGGACGTGGATCGTAACGCATGGCAATGACCCGGTTGTCTCTAAAGCCCAATCAACATCATCAGCGGATCTAAAAGCAGCAGCTACAAAAGCGCTAGGCGAGCAACGCTACGAACTGCTCGGCGCAAGCACGTTTGGTCCCATGAGCGATAAGGGGTTAAAGGTGGCCGTTAAGGGCATTCTGATCAAGGACGCCAGCCGGAACCGTCTCAATGTTACGTCGCTCCATCTGCTCGGTTCGACGTGCCACTAGGAGTGACAATTTCTCGGTGACAAATTTTGTCATCTGCCAGCGCTGCGGCTCAAGGTTTTCCTCAGATTGCAAGTTCTTGCATCTTGACTGGCCCCTCGACAACGGCCAGAATGACAAGAAGCACTAGCAGTCGACTCTCCCCTTTAAATCCAATCTCCTGTTCGCCGATGAGGTTACGTTCATGAGCACAGCGCGTTTTAGCTGGCCCGCCGCAATTATTTTTCTAGCTATTTCATGCCTACCATTGGCTATGGGGCAAACGAAGTTGGGAGTGTACACACAGCAGTACAACAACGGGCGAACGGGATCCAATAGCGTCGAAAAATTTCTAACGCCGAAGAACGTGAATTCCACCCAGTTCGGCAAGCTCTTTTCGTCTACCGTTGATGGTCAGATATACGCCCAGCCGCTCTGGGTGCAGGGCGTAACCATTCCCGGCCGCGGCGTACACGCCGTGCTCTATGTCGGTACGGAAATGGATAGTGTGTACGCATTCGACGCCAATAACGGCGCATTGTTATGGCAAGATAATTTTACGAATCCCGCCAACGGCATCATCCCGGTCCCCTGTGGAGCAGACCTCAAAGAACAGATCAGTTGCGGGGTCTATCCCTACTACGGAATTACGGGAACTCCGGTGATCGATCCCGTATCACAGACGATGTATCTGGTGGCACGTACATACAACAAAAACACGGGTGCGGCTTTTCAGACCCTGCATGCGCTCGACATCACCACGGGGACAGAGAAGTTCGGCGGCCCGGTAAACGTACAAGGCTCGGTGCCGGGGACGGGCGCGGGGAGTAAGAATGGGGTGGTCACGTTCGATCCTCTAGCGGACGTACAGCGGCCGGGATTGCTTCTTGAGACCAATCCGAGTACCGGTGTTGAAACTGTGTACATTGGCTGGGCGGGCGCAGCGCACGGATGGTTGATGGCTTATAACGCCAAGACGCTGCAGCAGACCGCCATTCTCAACACGACACCCGATGGTCTGCGCGGTGGAGTTTGGCAGAGCGGAAATGGAATCGCTGCCGATAACGCCGGATATGTCTATGCTTCGACAGGTGACGGCCCGTTTGACGCTGACACCGGCGGTCGGGATTATGCGGATTCTCTGCTCAAAATGGACGGCAACCTGAACATCGTCGACTACTTCACTCCCATGGAGCAGTCCTGCCGTTACACCTATGACTTTGATCTGTCGTCTTCGGGACCGATGGTATTGCCGACACAATCGGGCCTGTATCCGGATGTGGTTCTCGAATCGGGCAAGGGTGGCAGCCCATGCGATGCTTCCGGCTTCGCTCCCATTTACCTGATCAATGGACAGAATATGGGGAAGTACAACGCGACGGCGGACAACGATATTCAAGCGATCTCCGGGTCGCCCGTTGGTTATTGGAGCAGCGCTGCGTTCTGGCAGACCGGAACCCACCAGGCGATCTACTATGCTGGGATGTCGGGTAAAGGGCTGGGCGATTATCTCAAGATGTATACGCTTACAAATGGGCAGCTGTCGACAACTCCCACATCACAAAGCGCGAATGCTTTCACGATTGGTACGACCCCGTCGACCTCGGGAAATGGCGCCACCAATGGCATTGTCTGGGCGACCCTGCGGCTGGAAAGTCTCGGCGTTCAACCCGGACAGTTGCCTGCCATCCTCTATGCCTATGACGCCACCAACGTGGGCACAACGTTGTATAGCAGCGCCCAAAACGCTGTCCGAGATAACGGAGGATGCGCGAACAAGTTCCAGATTCCCGTGGTGGTCAACGGCAAGGTTTATGTCGGTACTCAGAATGAAGTCGACGTTTTCGGTCTTTTGGGTACCCCTCCAGCCGCACCGTGGATGAGTCTCTCCACACCCTGCTACACCTTCGTCAAGCAAAAAGTCGGAACCACTACCACCACGTCAGTAGTGGTCACCAATAGCGGGACCGCCACCATGAATCTCGGTACGATATCGCTGACCGGCATGAACGCATCGGATTTTGCGATTCAGAGCAACAATTGCTCCGCGACGTTAATTCCTGCTGCAAAATGCACGATGGTGGTGGCATTCACGCCTGCGGCGACAGGAGCTCGCTTGGGCCAACTACTCATCAATGACAACGCCGCCGGAAGTCCACATAATGTGATGTTTACCGGGAAGGGCAATTAGTCAAGGGACTGACAGCGTGGCAAGTTTGCTGCCTCCTAAATCTTTACGGGCGCGTTGTCTACCAACTGTGGTGCGGACTAGCAGGCGAACGGTCCGTCTAGGATGGGATATGGTGACACAATAGAATCCGGGCCGGGTGCACCGTTTTTGCTATTGGGAAATCGGATGTTTTAGAAGCCACCACATTATGAGCAAGATCGCAACTACTATGAAGAGAATCACAAGCCCAAATCGTTTTTGATCGAAATTTGTTTTGTGACTGCTCTTCTTTACCAGGTGCGTACTCCTAGCTGAGGCAGAGTTCGTTCCGAATTTTACTCTCTTCTGTTTCTTCGGAATCCGGTGGGATGTCCGCGAACTACACCTGTAGGATGTCGCCGTCTCTAGCCACCATCTCATAGAGTACGGGATTCACAAAAAAGCCGAGAAATAGCCGCGAAACAAGACCGGCCACGATGACAATCGCAAATGGTCTCTGAGTGGACGAGCCGATGCCGGTGGACAAGGCGGCCGGCAACAGGCCGAGACAGGCGACGAGCGCAGTCATCATGATCGGGCGCAAGCGAAGTAGAGAAGCTTCGTAGGTCGCGGTGCGAATGTCTTTGCCTTCCAATCGCAGCTTGTTGATATACGAAACAAGTATGACTGCTGTCTGAACCGATACACCGAGCAAAGCCAGCAAACCCAAGACTGACGACACGCTGAATGGCGTACGCGTCAGCTTCAGTGCTATGAGGGCTCCGACTGGTTCGGTCATGATTACGCCGATCGCGATGGTAACTGGGAACTTGAAATTTCCGTATAGCGCAAACAGGATCATGAAAATCAGCAGAATCGCAATTGGGCCGATGATGGTCAGTTGCTGCTTGGCTTCGAGGAATAGGCTGTACTCGCCGCCCCATGTCATCCAATAACCTTGGGGAAGTTGCACCACACTGTTGACGGCTTTTCGCCCATCGTGCACAGCGCGCTCCAAGTCACGATGTTCAATACTGTATTGAACTCCGATGTAACGTGAATTGTTTTCGCGATAGATAAGAGAGGCGCCATTGCTCTCCTGGATGCTGGCCAATTCTTTCAGCGGAATCTGCTCGCCATCGGGAGCTCCGACGAGCAGGTTGCCGATCTGATTAGGGGTACTGCGGAATTGCGGCTGCATCCGTACGACCAGATCAAAGAGTTTTTCGCCCTGAATCACTTGCGTGGCAGCTTGGCCGCCTACTGCGGCCTGGATCACCGCTTCCACGTCGGAAACATTGATGCCATAGCGGGCGATCTTCTCGCGGTCAGGGTTGATGACCAACGTGGGCTGGCCCAGCTCGCGGACGACCGTCAGCTCCGTAAAGCCTGGGATATGTTCCAATGTTTTCTTGATCTGTAGAGCTTTCTCTTGCAATACGTTTAGGTCTGGACCATAAACCTTGACGGCCAAAGAACTCTTCAGTCCTGTGAGCGCCTCGTCGACGGCATCCTCGGCAGGCTGAGTGTAATTGAAAATAATTCCGGGAAAGGTGGTAAGGCGCTTGTTGATTGACTCGATCAGTTCTTCCTTGGTGTGAATGTCGCCACTCCAGGCGTTCTCTCCGTAAGGTTTCAGTCCGACATAAAACTCGCAGTTGAAAAAACCGGTAGGATCTGTGCCGTCGTCTGGGCGACCCAATTCTGAACCGACAATCGTTACCTGGGGATACGACATTAATATCTCGCGAATTTTCGGGGCAACCTTCGCCGCCTCTTCCCACGAGATGGTGTAGGGCATGGTAGCGCGGACCCAGAGCGCGCCCTCGTCCAAGTGCGGCATGAATTCGCCCCCAATGAATGGGACAAGGATGAGCGTAGCGCCGAAGATAACAGCCGCCGCCGCCATGGTGGTCCAAGGGCGGCCCAGGCACCAGCTCAATTTCGTGCCATACCATTTCTTGATGGCTTCAAACGGGCCATTGACTTTTTCCTTAACGCCGCCCTTGAACCAGTAAGACGCCAGCACCGGCACCAAAGTTAAGCTGAGGATCAAGGCTCCGAGAAGGGCGAACGACATGGTGTCGGCCATTGGGTGAAACAACTTGCCCGACGGGCCGCTCAAGGCATAGATCGGCAGATATCCGGCGATAATGACGGCGACTGAATAGAAGATGGGGCGATCGACATCGCGCGCGGCATGCAGAATCACCTCGTGCAGGTTATATTCCTGACCGCTCCTCTCCGCTAGTTCACGGTAGATGTTCTCCATCATCACGACCGTACCGTCAATAATGATTCCGAAATCGATGGCGCCGATGGAAAGCAGATTGGCCGACAGATTCTGCGCGTGCAGCAGGATGAAGCTAAAGAGCAGGGACAGTGGAATGGTCAGGGCAACGATAATCGCCGCGCGAAAGCTGACCAGGAAAAAAATCAGCACAACGAACACGAGAATCATCCCGCGGAGCAGGTTATCTTCTACGGTGCGCGTGGTCAGATCGACCAAATCGCTGCGGTCATAAAAAGGACGAACTTTCACGTTCTTGGGCAGAATCAGCTTGTTGAGTTGTTCGGTCTTGTCCTCAACTCCTTTCAAGACGTTCTGGGTTTGCTCACCGCGGCGCATAAGGATGACGCCTTCGACGGCGTCGTCGTTTTTCTGGAAGCCGAACTGGCCTAACCGGGGAGCATTTCCGATCACCACCTGGCCGATGTCGCCAACGCGAACCGGCGTTCCGTGATTACTGCCGACAACAATGCTGGCGATATCCTTCGTGTCGCGGACCAGACCAACGCCGCGTACGTAGTAGAACTGTCCGCCCTGCGAATAGAATCCGCCACCGGTATTGGCGTTATTGTTGGCGAGCGCCTGAATGACCTGCGGGACAGTCAGGTGGTAGCCATAAATGCGGGCGGGATCGAGCAAAACCTGGTATTGCATGACCGTGCCGCCAAAGCCGGAGTCATCGGCGACCCCGGGAACTGCTTTGTAAGCACGCTCCAGAACCCAATCTTGAATGGTCTTCAATTCCTGGGGAGTCCGATCGGGGCTCTCGATGACGTACCGGTAGACTAGTCCACTGGGGCTGAACAGCGGAGCCAGGCTTGGTGTGACGCCGGTGGGAAGAGTTACGTCGGCCAAGCGCTCGAACACGACCTGCCGCGCAAAGTAATCGTCGGTGCTCTCTTCGAAAGTCAGGCGGATATCAGAAAGGCCGTACAGCGAAATGGAACGCATGACCACGAGGTGAGGCACGCCGTTCATTTCCACTTCCAGAGGCAGCGTAACCAGACGCTCCATCTCTTCGGCAGCGTGGCCCGGCCATTGCGTAATCAACTCCACCATGGGTGGAGACAGATCGGGATAGGCATCCACCGGCATGCGTTGGAAGGAAATCGCTCCCCAAACCGCGATCACTGCCACAAATATCAGTACCAGGAAACGCTGCCGCAGGGCGGCTTGAACGACGCGATGTATCATGCGTGGCCCTCAGTTGGGTGCGATTGAGACATACGCGTTTGAAGTATGGGCATTATCGTTGGAGTGAATTCGCAAATTGCAGGAACAAGCTTCCGTTGGCAACAATACGGTCACCTTGAGAGAGCCCCTTGGTGATCTCCGTGCTCTCCTCGGAAGTCTGTCCAATGGACACGCTGCGCATG
The DNA here is from genome assembly GCA_035264195.1 of Candidatus Sulfotelmatobacter sp. Classification (GTDB taxonomy): domain Bacteria; phylum Acidobacteriota; class Terriglobia; order Terriglobales; family Acidobacteriaceae; genus Sulfotelmatobacter. The sequence goes on from DATFQQ010000415.1 coordinate 7,927, forward strand.
GCGAACTGGTTTTGGCCCGCGAGCGTGTAAACAAATGGTTCGTTTTCGGCATTGCGCAGGACTGCGGAATTCGGCACAGTAATCGCATTCGCCACTTTTCCCGCTTGAACCTGCGCGACGACGTACATGTTGTTCTTCAGTTTTTCCTGCGGATTCCTTACATCAATGCGAGCTTGCAGGGTACGCGTCGTAGGATCGAGCGCTGCTGCCACGTAGGAAATTTTTCCGTGGAACTCAGTTGCAGGATAGGAGTCAGTCAGAATCGTTACCGGATCGCCCACGTGCACATACGGAAGATCCTGCTGGTAGATGTTGGCCAACACCCAGACAACACTCATGTTGGAAATGGTGAACGTCTGGGTTGTGCCGGCTTGAATCACCTGTCCGGCAGCGACGAGACGTTCGACTACTTCGCCACCAATGGGTGCCAGCACTGGCAATTCGGGTGAGCCGCCCGTTTGCACTGCCTGCTCGGGGTTCTTGAATCCGAGCACGTGGAGCGCCTGCTCGCTGGCTTGTACGTCGGCCTCCGCCTGATTGCGGGCCGATTCTGCGGCAATCAAATCTCTTTCGGCAATAGCGTGATGATCGTAAAGATCCTTGGCGCGCGCGTATTCTCGGTCCGCTAATTTGAACACGTCATTCGCTTTCATGTAAGTCGCACGCAATTGGGAAAAATCTGGGCTGGCGACATACAACAGAGGCTGGCCCGCTCGCACAGTTTCTCCGGGCGACACGACAATGCGGCTGATTGGCCCACTGACCTGCGTGATGACCGGAGTGGTCGCGAATCCGTTGTATGCAACTGCACCCGTCAAACGCAGAGTGCGCGTCAAAACTGTTGGAGCAATAGTGACAATCTGGATATGGCTCATCTGATCGGCAGGTATCGAGAACAGCGCCGCCTTATCTATGCTGCTTCGGCCTGAAATGCCAGGGTCACCTGTAGAACGCGCGTTGTCGCCGCAGCTGATCGCGATCGCGAAGGTCGCCAGCATCGCAATTAAGTAAAGGAAGCGTGGTGCCCTGACAGTCTCGAGTCGCTTGCGTTGCTCTTGAACTCCAAATAAGTTGAGCCGCTTGAGCCTGTGGTTACTTGCATCGGGATCTCCGACGAGTTCTCGGTGGTGACGAATATTGTTTAAGTACGTGATCATGGTAGTGTTCTGCTTCCTACCGCTTCTTTGAGCTGTTCTACGGCGATTAGATAATTTGTGAGCGCCTGCCGATAAGCCAGTTGAGTAGCGCGATAACTACGCTCGGCATCGAGGAAATCCAGAAGACTCGCTGCACCGCGGTGATAGGCATATTCACTGATATCGCGTGAGTCCTTGGACTGCTTTAGGTAACCACCGGTATAAAGAGTGACGACTTCCTGGTTGCTACTGAATGCGGCATACGCGCTGTTCACATCCGTAAGCACGGTATCGCTTGCGGCGGAGGCGGTCTCCTGGGCCGCTGTCCTGGCGTACTGCGTGCGCGCAATTTCGCCTTGGTTCCTGTCGAAAATAGGCAGAGGGAAACTGACAGTCGCTCCCACGGTGTTCTCGCCAGACACGTGGGTGTAGGTGAGCGCACCGGTGACATCCACTTTGCCGTTGGCCTTAGCAAGGGCATATTGGCTTGCAGCGGCGCGTACACCCTGCTGGGCAGCCAGCAGGTCGGGGCGAGTCTTCAGAGCTTTCAAGAGAAGATCGTCGCGATTCAACTGCAGGGGTTGGTAAGCCAGGTCGCCCTCCACGTCGTAATCGGCTGGAACGGCGTCGTACCCAAGGAATCCGCGGAGGCTGGCCAGCGCCTGTACCCTGGCAACCTTGGCGGTGGATACATCAGTCTGGAACTGCAGCAGTTGCACGGTGATCTTCAACAGATCGCCTTCGCTGATAGCGCCCGCCTTGTACTGAGCTTGAGCGATGTCAACGGTCTGTTGAAAGCTCGCGAGGTCTTGATTCGCCAGATCCAGGTTCGATTCCGCCAACTGCGCCGTGATGAATTGCTGAGCCGTGTTGAAGATCAGCGCCCGTTCGGCATCGGAGACTTGATAGCGGGTCTGTCCCGTCGCGTCGCGAGCCGCATCGATGCGGCGATGCCGTTTGCCGCCGCGCTCGAAGAGATAGCTGACACCGGCATCGAATTCAGTCACGTTCGCGATGATGTTGGCATTGAAGTTCTGTGGCTCGACGGGAATAAATAGAGAGTCCACAGTCAACGTTGGGTTTGGCCTCAGGGCCGCGGTAACCTCTTGGGCCTGGTTTTGCTGGATCTGAGTTTGGGTCGCTTTGAGCGCGTGGTTATGTACGATGGCCAGATTGATGGCCTGGTCGATCGTAATGCGCATGGGAGCCTGAGCGTGCGCTACACCAAGCACTGCAAACGAAACCAGAACAGCTTTTATACCGTGCTTCTGCTGTTGCATATTCCCTTCAAAATGAATGCCTGCCCCTTGCCGCACAAGGCGGCAACTGCGGGCACAACGGCAACTTCCGCTAAGGACTAGATGCTGCAGTTAGCTGCTTTATTGAGTACGCCGGGTGTCACGGAAAGCGTGCAAGGCGTCAGTTGCGAGCAGCCTGAGTGCGGAAGAGAGTTTCACAGGCTGGGAGGTGGTCGTACGTGAAGTGCGAATATCTGCAGCGCCGAATGAAATGACTCTCGGATCGTACCCGAGACCCTTGTGACATGGCCGGGTGCCACGACCGAAGTCATAGGCGATGCTAAGGATGGCACGTGGCTGGAAACGCAGATCAGACAAACCGACGACGATGCTGGGGCGGACCTCGCTATACAAAAGTGATGCGCAGTTTGCAGTGGTGCCAATTCGCAGCAGTCCAGAGACTGCGCAATCGTCGTCATCAAGAACAGGCCGATGGAGAACGAGGCACACCAAGCCAACAATCTCCGAGATGCCGCTGCTCGCCATTGGCTGCTAGTCATTAGGCGAAAATTCGTTGAATCCAAAACCTATAGCGATTTCGTACGAATGTATCACTATTCCAACCAAAAATGATATTCCGGACCTCATTGTGGCCCCGGCGGCAGAATCGGAGTCGGGCAAGGCCTGTGGCCGTTGCTTCTGTCTATTTTGGGAACTGATGTATCCGCATGCTTAAACGGATGGATATGCGCGATGTGTCGGAGATGGCCCCCTGATGGCCACGCGGCGTCTTCGCTCTTGGGAAGAGGCGTGTCGATTTTGGTGAAATGGTGGCGGCTGTCTTTCGACTTTCACCGGTTCTGCATCCAGGTTGGATCTTTCTACCAGAGTCTCACTACCACCTAATAGTGTGCCTGCCTAGTTGATCACCAGTTCCGATGGACATAAATGAAATTCGGCGGCACTTTTATCCCAAGTTGCGAAGTCTCAGTCAGGTCCTACAGTGAAGCTCGGTGGTTCAGGCGACCCGTCGCTTTTGTGGCAACAACTCAGATTCCATGGCGGCTTCAGCCTGCAGACTCTGCAGATCGCGCGAAATGGTCACGACAGCAAGAGTTCGTCCGCCTTTCTTATAAGTTACCGCACAATCACGCGCATCAAGACTGCCATCGATCTCGACAGCATCCCACTTCTCAGCGTGCCCAACATAGTTAATTGCGACATCGTAGTGTTGGCTCCAGAAGAATGGAACGGCATCAAATTTCTGGCCTTGGCCAAGAATGTTCTTGGCTGCTACCTGCCCCTGTCGTTCGGCTACTACCCAATGCTCGACACGGATTCGTTCGCCACTGTGCGGATCGGGCCAGCGTGCGGCATCGCCCGCAGCGAAGATTCCGGGTACGCTTGTTTCCAAGTATTCATTCACGGAAATCCCGCGATCGATGGCCAGCCCAGCTTGCTCGGCCAGAGCTAACGACGGCCGAACGCCTACGCCCAAGACCAGGAAGTCAGCGTCCAGATTTCTCCCGCTCGTCAATGAGACTGTGCGCCCGCTGACCGCGTCAACCGTCTCACCCAAGTGGAAGGTCACTCCACGGGACTCGTGAAGCTTACGGACGAAGAGTCCGACTTCAGTTCCCATGACTCTTTCGAGTGGCTGACGGTCAGGTGCGACGACATCTACAGAAATTCCTCGGGCGCGCAACGATGCGGCAACCTCCAAACCGATGAAGCTCGCGCCCACAATCAGGACACGTTTTGCGGATGCCGATCTGGCGATGATTGCCTTGCTATCAGCAAATGTGCGCAGATAATGGACCTGCGACTCGGTGGCGCCTGCAATCGGCAAATGGACTGGATCGGCTCCAGTGGCTAGCAGGAGCGCTCCAAATTCCATCGCCTTGCCGTTCTCAAGCAGAATCTGTTTTCTCTTCGTATCAAGAGAAGTGACCCGCGATTTGAGGAGAAGGTCAATCTTGCGCTCGCGATAGTAATCCGGGGATCGCAAAGGGACCCAGTCCTCTTGTGCCGTACCGGCGAGATAGTCCTTGGAAAGGTTGGGGCGATCGACAGGGGAAGAGTCGTCGGCACTCACGATCGTGAGCGGACCATCGTAGCCGTCACGCCGTAGCATGTCCGCCGCTGCCAAACCCGCAGCACCTCCACCTACAATCACCACTGAGCTAGGGGCGTTTGCCGTATGTCTGGGAGCCGAAGGCGCGAGTTTCTCACGAACGAAGACTCTGTCGCCAAGGTGTTCAACCCGCCAACAGGGAACAGGATCAAGTGCGGGCGCGCGGAGCGCCTCACCTGTACGCAAACTGAAACATGCATGGTGCCAGGGACAACGCACTGTTTCATCCACTACGAGTCCTTCATGGAGCGGTCCGTGATAGTGGGTGCAGTTAGCTCCGACCGCGAAGAATTCTGCGCCACGCCGAACCAGCAAAACATCCTCGCCATCCATTACACCCAACAGCGTCCCACCCTCTTGCAGTTCCTCAACGAGAACTCCGTTTTTCAGATCTGCTCTTTCAGCATTGCTCATATTTCACCCCACACCATGTGTAGCCATTCTACCCGCGCCGGGTTGCCCCGAGCGCAGATATGCCCGAATGAGGAATGGCCCTCATCAGAAATAGGCGTTTGATTTGTCTTTGGATTGGAATTGGCGTGTTGTGAGTCCCACAACAGCCAAAACGTCGAGAGGATTGGTAGAACAGGTTTGTGGACGACAATGTTCTAGGCGAACATTGGTTTGGACTAGGCTGTTTGGAGGAGTAGACCTGTGAAGCCCGACAGAAGTTTAGTCAACAGCGGAATGGGTGGTTCGCAATCAAAAACAGCTTGGAAAATTAATGACGCGAGACATCGAGATGCCGGGCAGGAGAAGGTGGAAGAGGAATGGCAAAAGAAGTGACGAACACGAATGTTTTTGTCGATGCTCTCGTATCATCTGGGCCAGCAACCGAACTTGAAGATGTGGATCATATCTTCGGCTTTCTCGTCGGGAGTTGGGAAGTAGAGGCTGTGCTCTATGACGCGAGTGGACGCTCGGAAACAAGGAAGGGCGAAGTTCACGCTTCGTGGGTGCTCGAAGGAAGGGCCATTCAGGACCTGTTTATCTTCCCGCGTCGAGCGGACCGACCCCTGGGCACCGCAGTCGGGGACGATCGATACGCTACCACCATCAGAACCTACGATCGCAGGATGGACGCTTGGCGGGTCAATTTCATCAATCCGGCGGCAGATGAAACCAGCGCGCAACTGATCGCGGCCGCGCAGGAGAGGGAATTGAAATGGAAGGAAAACTGTCCAGCGGTACTGTGATTCGTTGGCGATATGTCAGCATCACGCCAAGGCTGTTCCATTATACGGGAGAAAGAATGACGCCTGACGGCAAGTCATGGCACCTCTACCTGGAGTTGTTTGGAACAAGGGCAGAAGGCCGTTTTAGTTGTAGTGTGACATTCTGGCCCTCGGATGTTGTGTCGGTGCGGGTCGTTTTTGAATTGGCTGGGAATGGGGTCTTGAATGAAATGCGTGATGGCAGGTGAGAGTGTGTAGCGTCGGCGGATCGTCTACCGATCCGTTCTAGGCTATTCAATCCGCCGAGAGTATATTTTGAAACCCAGACAGGTGGCGTATGTCTACCACGAACCTTGCTCGTGAAGTCCGAAGAAGCACTCGTGTCCAACTAAAGGTCGTGATCGAGGCCAAAGGTGTCACCGAACCTCTGACGTGCGACGGCGAGACGATAGTAGTTAACCTGCATGGCGCCTTGATTTCGACGGCGGTTCCACTGCGAGTGGGGATGAAGATCCAGATCCACGTTATGACGACGACTACACGCGCTGGGGCTGACGTTGTTCACGTTGATCCCGACCGCCCTCGGATCTGCGGGATAGGGCTCGTAATACCAGAAAACATTTGGGGCGTTGGTCATCCGCCGGATGACTGGCACGAAAATCGGGGCTGTTAGCGCCAGCAAAGCAGGAAGCTTACACCATCCAGTGCGATGACGATCCGCTCGTGACGGGCGGCCACCAGAACTCCATGAAGCCGGAGCCGTGAACCGGTTTCACAGTTGCGTGTCTTTATTGCTCTTCATGGTGTCGTGCGTGTGGGCAAGCATTTGCTTGAGGCGACTATGAATCTTGCCCAATTCCCAGAAGATCAAAACAAGAACAATCACGACGACGAATAGCAAGAACGGGACGTACATTTGGTTGTCTCAGGCTCCGAGGAAACAGAAAATCCTACTGAAGTGAACTCGCTACTGACGAAAACGCGTTGTTCGCATTGCTTCCGACTAGGCGGATTGTGCCGACTACCAATACCAGAATAACGGCCAGCATAACCGCGTACTCGGCAATGTCTTGGCCCTTGTCGTCCCGCCACACCTTGATTAGAAGATGATTCAAGTTCGCCTCCCCTGACGCCGGTCCGATCATACGCCTCTTTGTTGCGTTTTCCGAACTATCGCAATCAGGGCGATTACACTCTGACTCCCAGCTCAGACTCCCCGAAAGGCCCGGCCTCAGGCACACTGCCAGCCGTCTCATCGTCTTCATCATTTCCTCAATCCCACCAGCGTACGTCACCAAGCGCGGATAATCGCCGCGCATTATGCCGCCTTTTCCGGTGAGAACGCCAGTAGTCCGCGACCCAAGAGAACCGCTCGGAAGCTGCAACAAGACTCAGCAAATAGTCAGCGTTGATCGCCAAGTTGACGTTCTGCGGAATCGCGCTAGCTGCCTGATACACTTTGGCCGCATCCAGCGTGGCCACTACTACACCGATAATGTTGCCGTTGCCATCGAAAGCTGACTGGCGCTCGATCCGGGTTGCACCTGCGCTGAGATTTGCAATGAGCGCGGATCGTCCTGCCACTCGCTCTTGCTTCGACAGCAATCTCTGCTTGGCCCAATGATGTGTGCGGAGTTTCCATTGTTATCCTGCCCCGGAGACTTTGCTTTGAAACTCCCAATTCAGAAGGACTTCTTCCTCCAATAGTTTTTCGGGGGACTTTTCCTGACTGACGTACCAATCCCGCAGAGACGCGAGGCCATCGCGCAAGGGGACCGTGGTCCTGAATCCGAAGAAATTCCTCGCTTTCGAACTATCTGACAGCAGTCGCACTACATCACCAGGGCGAGGCTCAGCGTACTTGATCTCCGCATCGGGTCGGCCGACAACGTCGGCAATCATCGTCGCTAGTCGGGTGATGGTAATCTCCTTACTGCTTCCCAAATTTATAGTCTGTCCCACAGAACTGGCAGAGAGTCCAGCCGCGAGAATGCCGGCAGCGGTATCGCGGACAAAGGTGAAATCCCGCGTCTGCCTTCCATCTCCGAAGATGACCATCGGTCTTCCGGCGAGGCATCGCAACATGAACCGCGGAATCACTTCCCCGCTGTCACCCTCATGGTGACAGCGCGGTCCATACGCGTTGAACGGCCGCAACACAACTGTCGGGAAATGGAACTCGTGCCAGAAGGCGCGAGTATGGGCCTCTCCAGCGAGTTTCGAAGCGCCATAAATTGTCATGGGCCACGTTGGATGCTCTTCCGAAACAGGGACCGTGGTCACCATTCCATACACCTCGGATGTCGAGATGTAAACAAACCGTTTTACTTTCGTGTGCCGGGCTATGTCCAAAAGTCCCAAGGGTCGCGGTAGCGTTGACTTCTTCATTTTCGATGGGCGAGTGAATCGAATGACGCACCCCGAGACAGGCCAGGTGGAAGACGATGTCCACGTCTCGCATCAGAGTAGACATAGATGCCCGATCTCGAACGTCGGCAACGGTGAGTTCGACCTTGTTGCCTAGCACGCCCACAAGATTCTCTCGTCGTCCGTTCACCAAATTGTCGACGACACGAACGCTAGCACCGAGAGCACCCAAGTGGCGTACCAATTCTGAGCCAATGAATCCTGCGCCGCCAGTCACTAGGAATCGGTAGTTTTGCACTCGAATCACTCCCAAGAGACGATCAGTGTTTCCGGTCAGGGTACTATTGCTGATCATAAGAGTCGAGGAGATATTTGTTTGTTTTCCGTTCATCGGCTGATCTGGTTCAATTTCTTAATCGAGGTCAAAGTTTTAGGAGCGCGATTCGCCCACGCCGTGCCTGTTTTGATTTGACACGCACCAGCCACTAGCGAGTGGCTTCACTACCGCATTTCAGTTCCAGATTTCGAGCACGAATTCCTGCTTCTCATGCTCCTTTCCCGCCGACGGCCTGGCCGTCGTGATACAGAACGATCCTTCTGGAACGGGAGCGCTGGGGTACACCGGCAATGGGCAGAACCTCGCATACGGCAACAACGACATCTCAACT
>DATFQQ010000416.1:0-42695 GCA_035264195.1 Candidatus Sulfotelmatobacter sp.
GCGCGCGTCGAGGTCCTTCGCGCGGGCTTGTTCCGGGGACATGTATGCAACCGTGCCCAAAGTCGAGCCAGGGCTGGTTAATTGCGGCCCGTCCATGGTGCGGGTCTGACTGTTCCCGGAAGTAGAAGAAGCAGTTCCGGATTCCACTTTTGCCAATCCGAAGTCGAGGACTTTGGCGTGGCCGCGCGACGTGACGAAGATATTCGCGGGCTTAATGTCGCGATGGACGATTCCTTTGGAGTGCGCAGCGTCTAGAGCGTCGGAGATCTCGACGGCGAGCGTCAGGAGTACTTCTTTGTCCATGGGCTGGCCGGCGATGCGGTGCTTCAGGGTCGCTCCGTCTAGAAACTCCATGGCGATGAAGTGACGATCGCCGCTCTTGCCGATTTCGTAAATCGTGCAGATGTTGGGGTGGTTCAGCGACGATGCCGCTCGCGCTTCGCGCCGGAAGCGCTCGAGGGCTTCGGGAACCGCGGTCAACTGATCGGGCAGGAACTTCAGAGCGACGAAACGGCCGAGTTCGGTGTCTTCCGCTTTGTATACGACTCCCATCCCACCGCCGCCAAGCTGTTCGAGAATGCGGTAATGGGAAACGGTTTCGCCGATCATCAGTGACAAGAATGTTAGGGGTTCGAGCGTGCAGCGTCAAATTGAGGGCGAATACGCCTTCCACCGCGGGAGCAATACGCGGGAGGTCCCAGCATGAGTTAAGCTGAGAGCCGAAAAGAATCTGACGAGCCGGACCGAATGAGCCTGTTTCAATCCATGCCGAACGCTGGCGCAGCCGACACGACGCGGCCGCTTGCCGATCGCATGCGTCCACGCACGCTGGAGGAATACGCCGGTCAGGAGCATCTGATTGGTCCGGGCAAGCCGCTGCGCGTACAGATCGAACGTGACGACTCCGGATCGATGATCTTTTGGGGACCTCCGGGAACCGGGAAAACGACTCTCGCCAAGATCATCGCGAACCTGACGAAGGCGGAGTTCATCGAGTTCTCTGCAGTGCTCGCGGGGATCAAAGAGATCAAGCAGGTGATGGCCGATGCCGAGCGGGCGCGGCAGTATGGCACGCGCACGATCGTTTTCATCGACGAGATTCATCGGTTCAATAAAGCGCAGCAGGACGCGTTTCTTCCTCACGTGGAGAAGGGAAATATCCGGCTGATTGGTGCGACAACCGAGAATCCGTCGTTTGAAATCAACTCCGCCTTGCTCTCGCGCTGCCGGGTTTATGTGCTGCAGCCGCTGAGTGAAGAACAGATTGTGACGTTACTCAGGCGCGCGCTGGCGGATCGCCAGCGTGGGCTGGGCAATCTGGGCGCGAATGCTTCTGATGACGTGCTTCGCAAGATTGCCAGCTACACCAGCGGCGATGCGCGCAGCGCTTACAACGTGTTGGACGTTGCGGTGGGACTAGCGAAACCCCCACTTCTCCCAAAGTCGGGGAGAAGTGGGTCACCCATCGCATCCCAGGCTTCAGAGATAGCGCCGGAACCCAGTGGTGATCAATCGATCGAGATCACCGACGAGATTGTCCGCGATGCCCTGCAGAAGCGGATTTTGCTCTACGACAAGACCGGCGAAGAGCACTACAACTTGATTTCTGCGCTGCACAAATCGGTGCGGAACAGCGATCCGGATGCCGCTTTGTATTGGCTGGGACGCATGCTCGAAGCAGGGGAGGATCCGCTCTACATTGCGCGGCGCGTCGTCCGCATGGCGGTTGAAGATATCGGCCTTGCCGATCCGAATGCGCTCGCGCTTTGCATGGCCGCTCGAGATGCAGTGGATTTCATCGGCATGCCTGAGGGCAATCTGGCGCTCGCGCAAGCGGTGGTTTACCTGTCGGTCGCTCCCAAGTCGAATGCGTTGTATACCGCTTACAGCAGCGTTCAGGCTGATGTCGAGCGCACGGCGGCGGAAGCCGTGCCGCTTCATTTGCGCAACGCGCCTACCGGCCTGATGAAAGGCCTTGGTTACGGCCGCGGTTACCAATACGCGCACGATCTCGAATCGAAAGTCGCACACATGGAGTGCCTGCCGGACAATCTCTGTGGACGAGTCTATTACCAGCCGACGAATGAAGGGATTGAAAAGCGAATCCGCGAGCGCCTCGAAGAGATCAAACGACAGCGTGCTCACGCCGCCGACGCCGGTTCGTCTAAAAAGAAAGAATCGTAAATGGCTCATAAAACATCCCTATGTAGCAGTATGGCAAGTTTCTAGCCTTCCCCCCAGGCAGGTTGCTATGGCTGCAGCACCCATCTTTTCGGGCAGCGAATTGATCGCCAGACCGGTACCCGCGGATCTGGTCGAAGACTTGCAGCGCGTCCAGAAAACGGCCCAGAAGATCACGTCGATCCTCGATCTGGATCAACTCATTGACAGCGTGGTAACCGAGGTAACTCGCTCGTTTGGCTGCGCAGAAGCCGGCATTTTCCTGCACGACGAGGAGCGGCATGAGATGGTGCTCGCCGGAGTGCGCGGATGCACACTTCATCGCAAAGGCCACCGCCTCCGCATCGGCCAGGATGGAATGGTGGGCCATGTTGCTGCAAACGGCCAGATGCACTACGCGCCTGATGTTCGCCGCGATCCTTACTACATTGCGTGCGAGCACGATGTGCTGTCAGAGGTTGCGATTCCCCTGAAAGTTGGGGATCGGCTGGTGGGGGTCTTCACGGCTTCACACCCCGCGCTGGATGCATTCCCGCGGCCGCAAGTGAGAATGCTTCAAGCGTTTTGTGATCACGTCGCTGTGGCCGTGCAAAATGCAAGGCGCTTTCAGGTAGAACGCGCGGAACGCCAGGCGATGGATCGGGACGCGCAGGAAGCGCGTGTGATTCAGCAGGCGCTGCTGCCCAAAAGTTCTCCTTTCATTCCGGGCTTCGCGATCTCGGGGCGAAGTGTTCCAGCGCGGGCGGTCGGCGGTGATTGGTATGACTTCATTCCTTTCCCCGACGGACGATGGGGAATGGTTCTGGCCGACGTGTCAGGCAAAGGTACAGCCGCTGCATTGCTGATGTCTGCGACACGTGGAATGTTTCGCTCGCTCGCCGAGGCCTGCTGCACTCCTGGTGAGGTGCTGACGAAGCTGAATCAGTTGATGGTTGACGACTTCCCTGCGGGAAAGTTCGTGACCATGGTGTACGCGGTGCTTGATCCGGCAACCCGCACGGTCGTATTCGCGAATGCAGGACACCTTCGCCCACTTCTTATCGACGATAACGGCGAACACTTTCTCGACGTCGAGCGTGGACTACCTCTTGGCCTGGGCTGCGGCGATTATTCCGAAACGGTGTTTCGTCTTGGGAAAGGATCGAAGCTGATCTTTTATAGCGATGGCATTACCGAGGCGGTCGATGCGAACGAGGAAGAATATGGATTGTGCCGTCTCGTGGAGCATGCGATCCGGCCAGGGACCTCGGCGGTGAGCATCATCGACGAAGTGCGCGCGTTTGCCAATGGAACCGGCGTGCGCGATGACGCCAGCGTGGTGTTCATCGGCGTCGGGGCTGAATAACCATTACCTCAGGGCTTCATCGCAGAGAAAGATCATGCGGACGCAATCTCAGGTTGCGGAATACCCGAAGATGCAGCGATGTATCGTCTCTTCGGCAGCGTAGACACGATAATCAAAGTCCCCAGCGCTAAGACTCCAAGAATGTAAATGCTGCCCTCGGGCCCTGTTGTGCCTCCGCTAAAGATAGGCTTGCCTGCGGGATGCGTTCCCAGAAGGTGATGTTGCACCATCAGTCCACTATCGGCAACTCCGAATAGGAACGACTGTCCCCAGTCCCAGGCGGCGTGCATGCCGATGGCCCACCACAATGAACCGGTGCGCCACACGCTGAGGCTGAAAAACATTCCAGCCGCGAAAACGGACAGCAGTCCCACTGGAGACTCTCCCGGATTGCCGGTGTGCCCTAATAAAAAGATAACGGAAAGAATTACAGCGGCGGTCCAGAAACCCAAGGCGGTGCTGTGACGCGTCTTGAACAGATACTCGTAGAACCAGGCAATGCCGCGCGTCAACGTGTAGAGCAGGTACCCACGCGTTAGAGATTCCTCAGCTATTCCGACCAGAAAGAACGCGAACAGCCACAGCAGGCCATAGCGGAAGATGTCGGGTCCGAAAATCAGCCGGCCTTCAATGATCAACAAGCCTGACTTCCAAAGGACGAATACCAGCAGAGAAATCAAAACGACTCCCGACAACAGGCCAGCGAAAAACAGAGACACCTTACTGTTGCCGCCAAAGCCATAGGTTCGGCCGCGCCGCTCGATCTTCGACATGATCCAGGTGGAAAGTAAAGCTGCAGCCGCGAAGATCGACTCTTGTATGTAACCAAAGCTGAGAGAAATTACCGATACGGATGTCGGTCGCTGTTGTCCGGGGTGCAACTTGCCGCTGATGACGGTCGCGATGAGCATGAACGCGGCGAAGAGCGCAATAAAAATGAGGACACCCCAACCCGCGCGCAAGCCCTCTTTCCCGACGAACAATTTGCGAAAAGTAAAAGTCTGCGGCGGTGGCTGGGGCAGAGGATGCGACTCGCTGGGAGGCAATGGCTGAGTGGGCAATGTTGTATCGGGGTCCAAAGGGGAACCTCCTCAGTGGGTATAGCTCATGGACGTTGATCGGAACCGCGCCCGATGTTCCTTCAAGATGCAGCGGTCCATCACAACGAAGATACCTGCCTGACGCGCCTTTGCGGCTGCATTTTCATTGATAACGTCTTCTTGCATCCAGATGGCCGGGACCTTGAGCTGGATCGCTTGATCAACGACTTCCTCGACGAATTCGGAGCGGCGAAAAACGTCGACAATGTCGATCTTGTCCCGCACATCGAGCAGCGAGGGATACGCCCTCTCGCCCATGCATTCAGAAATATTGGGGTTCACTGGAATGATGCGGTATCCGTGGCTCTGCATGTAAGCCGAGACACCGTGACTGGGACGCAAGGGATTACTTGATAGCCCCACCACTGCGATCGTTTTGGAGCGCTGCAACAGGTCCTTAATGGGATCAGATTGAGGTAGCGAGGCCACAATTCCTCCAAACTACTTCTTGTTCGCGTCTTCGATTTTCTGCTTGTACATCTTCAACGCCAGCTTTCGAATCGTTTCTGAGACTTCCTTGTTGGCAGAGATGTTCTTGAGATCCGCAATCAGGAGGTTTTTCATCAGGCCGAGGCCGAGATCGAGGGGCGTCCGTGGATTCGCGCATAAATTGCGCACGACAATATAGTTTTTCATGAAGCGGCGCTTCAACGGAATCTGGCGAAGCACGGCCTCAAGAACGTTCTTCTGACTGGCGAATTTTTCGACTTCTCCATCGGAAAGCTTGGGCGCCTCGAGCACTGCCAGCGCCACGACCTTGGTTCCGTCGCGGATCAGAATTGAGCGCTCTTCCTTGTTCCCTTTCAACGCGAGCTGGATGCGACCCTTGACATCCAAGGCGTTGATCTTCTGCATCGTGTTTACGCGTTTCGGATCGGGGGGTTTTGCCGGCGCAGGTTTAGCTGCCGGTGTCGCTGCAGGAGCGGCATGGGCTGCCGCGGGAGCCGGTGTTTCTGCTGGAGTATTGGGAGAGGGGATTTCCGCAGTATCCACGACCGGAAAGTAATCCTGGCCTAGCAATTCGACTATCCCACCGATCGCCTGGAATGGCTTTTCCCCCTCAGCAGTAATATCGGCAGCGTGCTCTGTCATATAGGCGGAAACGGCTTCATCGCCTTCGGCGCTTGCTGGCTCGGTCGAAGTTGCTTCTGCCGTGACGGGAGGGGCAGTCTGTGGAGCTATGGCGGTGTTTGGTGCTGCGGTTGCCACAGATGGATCCGGAGCCTCGGGAGGGTTCTCTTCGACGACCGTCGCACTCCCTGCGGCAGCAACAGAACCGTCACCGTTAGCGCGCCTATGCAACTCCGCTAATTCTTCCTTCCTTATGTACGGATTCGACTTCAGCGTATCGATCACGCTCGCAAACGACGTGGCGCGTTTGCTCTTCAGGATGACATCGATGGTGTCGCGCATTGCCGATGTCGCCAGCTTGACGAGTTGCGACTCAGGAACCGATGGATTCTCGAGTAGTGCAGGCAGCAGCTTGGGCCGGAGATTATCGGGAGCGATGAAATAATCCAGAACTTCGCGTGGCGTTTGCGGGTCAGATGCTGCAGCCAGTGACGCTTTCTCGTCCCATCCAGCAAGCGTCATTTTCGCTAGGCCGCCGAACACTTTGTTATGAATGGCAAGGTGTACGAGAATCTCAATGTTCTCTGCAGCTGGCACCTGCAGCGCACCGCGCGCGGCGAACTGCATCATGTTTGAAGGCAGCTTCGAAGCGCGGATTTGATCGATCATGCGCGCCATGCTTAACCCTTTGATTGCGGGGCCGGATTTACCTTTCCAGCCGTAAGCGACTCCAGATCCCGCACTGCGAGATCGAAGTCACGGGTGATCCGGTTCGGCTTGCTTCGCGAGAACTCGTCCCGCAACGTCCGATAGTACCAAAGAGTACCGTCGCGCCCACCGTTGAACCGTGACCAGACAGATTCGCCGATCACACGGTAGTCGCTGAGGATGGAACGAACGTTGTTCAGCTTGTCAGCGGCAGAGACCAGGCGAGTCTCGTCATCTTCCTTCTTCAGGCGATTGATATAGCTCACCTTGCGATCGTGCCACGGCGGCTTGGGAATCTGGTATGCATCGGTGCATCCGTCGACAATTTTGGCAACTTTGCTGCCGAAGCGGCGGCGGATCTGCTTCAGCATGGGCGCGCCGCCGCAATCTTCGACGACGTCGTGCAGCAGTGCCGCAATGGCGAGATCCTCGTCGCCACCAGCTTCAAATACCAAGGACGCAACGCCCATCAGGTGTGCGATGTACGGAATCGTCGACGCTTTCCGGGTTTGGCCGGAATGCTGTTTCGCGGCGAATTCAAAGGCACGCTGAAAGCGTGGCCCGAGTCTGATTTCGCTCTTGGCCTGCGCCGGGGACGTCTTTTTCTTTCGCGGCTTCACTGCTTTTCTCCACGGCGCGCCAGCAGGTACGCACGAATGAACGGTTGCAGATCGCCGTCGAGCACCCTATCGACGTCGCCTACTTCCATCTTGGTGCGGTGATCTTTGATCATGCGGTACGGTTGCAGAACATAAGAGCGAATCTGCGATCCGAACTCGATGTCGAGTTTCGAGTCTTCGATTTTCTTTGTCGCTGCCCGCTTCTTCTCCATCTCGAATTCATAGAGCTTCGAGCGCAGCATGCTCATCGCGCGCTCGCGATTTTTGTGTTGTGAGCGCTCGTTCTGACAACTCGCCACCAGGCCAGTGGGAATATGCGTGATGCGTACAGCGGAGTCGGTGGTGTTGACGTGCTGTCCACCCTTGCCGCTCGATCGGTATGTGTCGGTACGAATATCCTCCGGCTTGATGACGATCTCAATGCTGTCGTCGATCTCGGGAGAAACGAATACGCTGGCGAAGGAAGTGTGGCGACGCTTGGCCTGATCGAATGGGGAGATGCGCACGAGACGGTGAACGCCGATCTCGCCCTGTAGCAATCCGAAGGCGTACTCGCCATTCACGGCAAAGGTCGCGGACTTCAACCCCGCTTCTTCGCCGGGCTGGTAGTCGTAGAGGATCGTTTCAAAGCCTTGCCGCTCGCCCCATCTGAGATACATGCGGAGAAGCATGTCGGCCCAGTCCTGAGATTCGGTGCCGCCTGCGCCTGGATGGATCGTGACGATCGCGTTGCGAGCATCGTTCTCGCCCGAGAGCAGTGTTTCGGTTTCGAGCTTGTCAATCAGATCTCGAAGAGAGCCAATCTCACGCTGCAGATCAGAATCGACATTTTCGCCTTCTTTGGCGAGGTCGAAGTATGCGTTGATGTCATCTGCGCGACGCGCAAGATCGGCGTCAGTGGCGAGCACGTGCTCGAGCCGCTTTTTCTCGCGCATGACCTGCTGCGAGCGCTGCGGATTCGACCACAAATTCGGGTCGGAAGCCTGCTTTTCAATTTCAGCTAGCTGCGGACGGAGCTTTTCCGCGTCAAAGATACTCCCGGAGATCGTGGGATTTCTTGCTCAGCTTGTCGTATTCCTGTTCGAGCTCTTGATTCATGCAGAGGTTTCAGCCTTTAGTTTCTTCCTGAAGGGTGTGAAGCGCCCAAATAGCGCTCCTACGGAAATTATCGCACAGGCATATGCGAACCAGTCTCCATGGCGAGTGTAGAAAGTAGTGACGGAAGTGAGGGCATAAGGCGCGACCAATGCGGCCCTCTGCTTCCTCGGGATGCGCGCGGCGATCTGCCCCCACGGATCGATGGAAGCGGTTACGCCCGTATTGGTGGCGCTCAACAGCCAGCGGTCATTTTCAATGGCACGCATGCGGGTCTGGTTCAGATGCTGTGCGTAGGCGCCGCTATCGCCGTACCATCCGTCGTTGGAGATGTTCACGAAAACTTCTGCGCCTTGATTCGCGGATTGACGGACTTCATCGGGGAAAATCGATTCGTAGCAGATCAAGAGCCCAAGTCGCTGATCTCCAGCCTGCAAGGGAGCGTGAGAAGCACCGTGCTCGAACTGTCCGACTTCTCTCGTGAGGCCTCCTGCGAATGCAAACAGACTCGGGAAAGGCAGGTATTCCCCAAAAGGGACGAGATGGACCTTGTCGTAGCGGGAAGTCCATTCGCCCACGGGACTGACGAGCGCGGCCGAGTTGAAAAGCGGCGCTTCGGAATTGGGGTTCGGAGCATTGCTGCCGATCGCGCCGACCACAATCCACGCTCCGGTATCGCGAGCAAGCCGTCCGAGAGTGTCGCGAAATTTGGCGTCGTTGGTGAAGAAGGGCGCGGGCGATTCCGGCCAGACGATCAAATTGACCTTGCCGCCGTTTGCAGAATTTTGGGCAGAATTTTCGGTGAGCTGCGTCAACTCGCCCAGAGTCTGCTGAAAATACTGCGGACTCCACTCCGCTTGCACCGGAACATTCTGCTGGACCAGCAGGGCCGTGCGGTCAGCCTTTGCCGTGGGGGCTTCCACCAGCCTTCCTGCCTGAAGGGCCGCAGCGGCTGCGAGTCCGGCGGCCAGCATTGCTCCGCGTTTGGCTCGCGGGACTAGAAATGCCGCCGCCAAAGCGACGTTGACCAGCGCGATTTCGAAGGAGATTCCGTAGACTCCGGTCCATCCGGCAATGCGACAGAGGGCGACGTTGTCGACTTGCGCGATACCGAGCAGGTTCCACGGAAATCCCGTGATGCGCGTACGCGCAAGTTCGACCGCAACCCACAGGAACGGTGCCAGGACGAGTGCCCGACGGTCGTTACGCGGCTGAGCCACAATCGCGAGTAACAATCCGAATAGTCCGTGGTAGAGACCCAGATAGCAGCAGAAGAGAAACAGCACCAGCAGCGCCATGGGCGCGTTGAGGCCACCGTAGCGGCGCATGGTGTCGAAGATCCAGTAACAGGTGCCGGCGTACCAGATGATTCCGCAGACAAAGCTCAGCAGGAATCCCTGCGAGGGCTTGGCCGGCTGGAGTCTGACGCTCCCAATGACTTCCAGGTCTCCTACGGCTCGAGCACGCAGCAAGGCAATGATTAGAGGCGCAATCGCAAACCAGGAGAGGAGGTAGACGCCCGGCAAGGGGAAAATAAGTATTTGCAGAATTGCCGAAACTAGGACCAGGAGCCAGGCACTGGGATGAATTTGCCTCACCGGGCAAGAATAGCAAAGGGGCCAATTTTCGGTGGTCAGTGCTCAGTGGTCAGTTGTCAGATTGGCTTTTTGTTCTGCGGCATGGAGCCGATCGCGGACGAAGTTCGCGATTTGCGCCGTTACATAGTTGGGTGGCGTGATACGGAATAGCGGACGATTTGTTACGGGCTTCAGCGAAACAGACTGCCAGGCAGTAGCCGCGGGGGTTTCGTGCAGGATCACAGCATCTGCGCGATCGAGAAACTCACGCGCGGAGGCTTTAAAATCCGACGTGGATGGATCGAGGACGGTGAGATACACATCTGGTCGTAGGAACTTCAGAATACTGTTCGATTCGAGGATGACGTTCTTCGAGCCCTCGATTCGCTGACGAAAAGTTGGCATAGCTTCCGCGAGGCGTCCTTGCTCGGTGCGAACCCAGAACACTCGCTTTGCGCCAGCTTTCAGAAATCGCGAGGTGTCGGAATCGCCGTGGCGGTCGCGTTCCTCTGTAATCGCCCACGAGTGATCTCCGGTCGCACAGTCGCAAGCCTCACCATTGGCCGAGCAGATGCCATGTCCATACTGAGTAATTTTCGCAGCGGTCCATTCGAATTCGGGCAATGCGGAGATCAGGCCAGCGACGACACTGGTCTTGCCAACGCTACGAGAATGTCCGCCGATGACGACCAGGGCCACGCTAATCCTTCTTCGCGAGACGTGCCAGAGTCGCTAACTGCTTCAGATATTCACGCAGCGGCTGCGCGGGAGTTCCCCAGAACGCCTGACCCTTGCCTCGCAGAACTTTGTTGGGAAGAACGCCGCCTTGACCGCCAAGCATTACGCCTTCGCCTATCGTGGCGTGCTCACCAATGCCGACCTGGCCCCCAAGCACGGCACCATTCTCAATTGTGATGCTTCCGGAAAGCCCGGCCTGCGCGGCAATGACGACATCCTCGCCGATCTGGCAGTTGTGGCCAATATGCACGAGGTTGTCGATTTTCGCTCCACGGCGAATACGCGTTTCATCGAGCGCGCCGCGATCAACAGTGGCGTTAGCACCGATCTCGACGTCATCCTCGATGACCAAACGGCCAACCTGCGGGAACTTCTGATAGTGCCCCGTTTTGCGATCACGGACATAGCCGAAGCCGTCGCTGCCCAGCACGGCACCTGCATGGACCATCACGCGATCGCCCACGCTGGTGCCCGGATAAATCGTCACATTGGGATAGATCTCGCATTCCCGTCCGATCTTGACGCCTGCGCCAATGGCGCACCCGGAGCCGATTCGTGTGCTCTGACCGATCTCCACGGTTTCGTCGATGACGGCGCGGGCCTCGACGCGCACAGCGGACGCAAGCTTCGCCGAAGGATGAACAACCGCAGAGGGGTGAATTCTCGCCTGAGCAGAATCCGCAGCCGAATTCCGCCGCAACATCTGCGCCGCCCGCGCGAACACGAGCTTGGGATGATCGGTGATTAACAGGGCTCGTGCCCCTGCAGCCGAAGCTGCAAACTCCCCCGCAATGATGGCTCCGGCTCGGGATTGCAGCGCTGCAGCTAGGTGCTTCTCGTCTTCCACGAATGCGAGATCGGTGGATGAGGCAGATTCGATGCTGGCAACGCCGCTGACTTCCGCTTGGTCCGGGCCGATCAGGCGGGCTCCCAGGGCATCGGCGATCTGCTTGAGCGAGCGCTTCATGCCTCTCACTCTATAGCAGTCGGGCGAAAAGAAGGAAGATCAACGAATATCAGAGCTTTTCGACGGGTTCAGCAGCAGCTGAGGTAACGCTGCAGGTCGCCGCGCCCTGGCACATGACAAACGTTCCGGAAGGCGGGGTGGAACCTCCGCCAGTGCAGTTGGAATCGGAACTGTTCAACGTCCAGGTGCCGACGACCACACCGTTACTCAGGTTGCCGATCGTGGTAGTCGTTCCGCTGGAAGTCCCGGTAACCGTACCCGTAAGCGCGAGGGCATTGCTGTTCGAGTTGGATTTGATCGTCAGCGTGAAGGGCCCGGTCACCGTGTCGGTGGCAGTGGTCGTCAGGGTCGTCGTACCGGAGACCGTCTGACTGTTGGCGGTGGTCGTAAAACATGAGCCTTGATTGAAAAATGAAAACCCCGTCACGTCTAGCGGCCCGGTTGTGTTGACGGAAAATGTAACCACAAAATTCAGCAAGCTGGCTTGTCCCGTGCCACCAGTGAGTTGAGCCTCCCATGAGGCGCTGCTCGCTGTGGTCGTGATGGTGGATGTGGGCGTGCTGTTGCCGCAGCCGGAGACGGCCAGTTCCAGGGCAATCGCCAACAGGATTGCAAGCTTCTTCATGAACCTTCCTGACTTAGGGATCACTATGAGAATAGAGAGATGCGGCCAGATGCGTCAATGGATGTAAGGGGGGCTTCCCGCATCCGGCTATCGATTTTCGTGGGGTCGGAAGGCCCCGACGATCGGAAGGCGAAAGCCGGATACAACTGGAGAAGTTGATCTACATCTTGGTCATAGTAAACGAGCCTGATCCGGTGCAGCCGGAGCTTCCGGTCAGGGTCCATGTGCCCGAAATGGTGTTGCCGCTGACGGCGCCCGACAGAGTCAAGGAGTTGCCGGTCGGCATGGACGACTGCACTGTCATGCCGAACTTGCCGCTCGCATTACCGTTGAAATTCCCGCCTAACGTGAACGAACCGGGGCTCACATAAAGTGGTCAGAATTGCGGCGTTTCCAGCAAAAGCCGCCCTGATATATATCTTGATATCTACCATGTGATATACTCTGGTATCGACCAAAGGAGGTCATCGTGCCGCAGACCGCGAAATTATTTCGTAACGGACGGAGCCAAGCTGTTCGACTGCCTGCGGATTTTCGCTTTCCCGGATCCGAGGTCTATGTTCGTCGCGATCCGGCGACGGGTGACGTCATCCTCTCAAGGCGTCCGGAATCCTGGCAGGACTTTTTCGATCTGACCAGGACGGTCAACTTTCCGGATGACTTTCTGACTCATCGGCACGATACGCCTCCGCAGAAGCGGAAGCTCTTCTGATGGCGGTACACTACCTGCTCGACACGAACATGGCTAGCTATGTGATCAAGGGCAATGTTCCGCATGTCAGAGACAACTTGCAGAGAGTACCGATGTCTGAAGTAGGAGTCTCGGCGGTCACTGAGGCTGAACTCAGATTTGGTGTCGAACGTAAACCGCAGGCGAGCCGGCTGCACTTGATGGTCGAAGAATTCCTTCTGCGCGTTGAGATTATCCCGTGGGATTCCGCTGCCGCAATGCAATATGCGAAGTTGCGCTCTCTATTAGAGGATTCCGGCACGCCTATGGGCAATCTCGACATGATGATCGCGGCACAGGCCCTGGCAGCGGGAGCCGCATTGGTTACTCATGACCGCGTGTTTCAGCGCGTCCGGCAGTTGAAAGTCGAGGACTGGACCAAAGCATCGTAGGAAACGCCTCGTCCTCTGAACGGTCACTCTACTTGATGAAATATCCTGAGACCCTCCACTTTTCGTCCTTGTCGAGCATGGGGACAATGGTCTCGACCGCCGAACCTTTGTTCGCGAAACTGGTTTCGTATTGCATCACAACGTATTCCCCGTCGGGCGCGCCCGGCAGCGTTTTGGTGTAGTTCGCAGCCTTCAGAGTCCGCGTCCCGAGCTTGCCGAGTGGGTCGCGCACGGTGTGCATAGCCGTTTCCCATTGATCCTTGGTCACCGCCGATTTGAAGGTCTGTGCGGCCTCGTCCCAGCTATTGGCATACTGGCCGGAATCGACAAGCGCCAGCCAGGCTTCGGCCGACGGCTTAGCAGCATCTTCGGGCTTGTTCTGTGCAACGGAGGAAAGACAGAGCAGGGAGACAACGAAGAACAAAACCATACCTTTGACGTTGTGATTCATAGTCGACTCCTTGGAACGAACTACGGAAACGAATGAGCAGTCCGCACAGTCCGCTTAAGTTCGTCTTGCCGAGTCCGGCTGCTTGAAAAAGCGGTTCGCGAATCCTGCGATGATGAAAACCACCCCGATCCCAATCAGAAAACCGGAGATGCTCTCTGAAAAGTCTCCATGAGTCCAAAGGTGCAGACCTAGGCCTGCGGCGAGCAGGATAGCGCCGATCGGCAGCAGGCGAGTTAGTCTGGCGACAGACATATGTCCTCCCCGGCTTTACAGTTCGATTTGTGAGCAGACCTACGCGGTGACACTCGGAGTGGGCGCCCGCGCCACAAGCTTACGCGCCGCGTTTTGACTTCAGATCTGCCAGCAGTTGCTCGATGCGGTCCTGCTTTTCGAGCGCGGCGAGGCGGTCTTCGATATTATCGGCAGCGATCTCCGACTTCGCCTGACTCACGGCCTCTGAATGCGCGACTTTGTGCTTCATACGATCGAATGCAGCGGCCTTCGATCCGTCGCCGGATGCCATCCGCGCATCACTGGCCTTGCTGACGGCGCGGGCGCGACGATGCTGTGCGATCAGCAGATCCGCCTTGGCCTGCGCTTCGGTCAGTTTCTGCTCCAACTGCCGCAACGCCGACTTTAGATTTTCGACCTGTGCCTTCTGGTCGGTGATCTGCTGCGCGAAATTCTCGCTTAGTTCGCGATAGCTTTCGACGCGCTGCAGCGAGGCCCGCGCCAGGTCGTCTTCCTTCTTGTCGACGGCAAGCTCGGCTTTTCGCATCCATTCCGCAACTTTGTCTTGGTTCTCTTTCTGCTTTTTCTCCAGCAGGTGCTGGTCCGCGATAGCAATTGCGACCTGCGTCTTCACCTGCAGAAGCTGGTTCTGCATATCGAGAATGACCTGCTTGATCATCTTCTCGGGATCTTCGGCCTTATCGATCAGGTCGTTCAGATTTGCCCGAACTAACGTTGCAACGCGCTCTAGTAGTGCCATTGGTGAACTCCCTTCTCTAGCTTCTAGCTACTGCGAAACCCTGACTCCGATTTTCTTTACTCACAGTCACGATGCTCGCCTTTGCTCCGTCTCATGTGATTGGTGAAGCTCGGCGCACTGTGGGCAGTCCGGTTGCTTCGTCCGGAACGCGGACCCCATCGCGAGGCCTATCGCGACACCGACGGCGAGCCATACGCCCATGTTTCCTGCCATCGCTCCCAGCACTGCGCCCAGCGCGGCTCCTACGGCGATGGTCCAACCGGCGAATTTCCGCTTGCTGCTCATAACGTTCTCCAACTCCCCCTCGCTTTGCTCGGCGGGACGGGCGAAAGCGCCCGTCCCCACACGAGTTCCCCGGACCCCTCGCTACGCTTTCGGCAATTCAGGCTTCGGCGCTTTGTCGCCGATCTGCCGGACCTTGCCGAGCAATTCTGATAGCGGCATGCCAGAGAGCGTTTCGAATAGCGCGGGCATCTGCGCCGCCATCTTGGTGATGTCGCCGGTGATCTTGTTCATCCCCGCGGCTTCTCCGTTTCCGGTGGAAACGATGGTGATCTTGTCGACGTTGGCCAGAGGCGCAGCCAGCGCCTTCACGACTTCCGGCATGCTCGCAAACAGCTTGTCGATCACGGCCGCCTGGTTGTACTCCTGATACGCCTCGGCCTTCACGTTCATCGCCTTGGCCTCGGCTTCGCCTTTCTTGAAGATAATTTCGGCCTCGGCTTCACCTTGCTGCCGGATCGACGAAGCATGGCCCTCGGCTTCTGCCATCAGGCGCTGCTTCTCGGCTTCGGCAAGCGTCTCAATCCGCTGACGCTCGATCTCGGCCTGCTTCAACACCGTTGCGATCAACTCCTTCTCGCGGCGATTGATTTCGGCCTCTTGCACCTTGACCTGTTGTTCTTTCTCAACCTGCTGCACCTTCACCTGCTCAGCAATGACCTGCTGCTGCATGATGTTGGTCTGGATGTCATAGGCCTTGTCGGCCTGTGCCTGCTGACGTTTTGTGACTTCCTGGAACTGTGCTTTCTTGACCTCGAGGTCGCGCTGCGCTTCAGCTTGTTTCGCCAATGACGCAGTCTCGGCCGCAACTCGTTCCTGATCGGCCTGTGCTTTCGCGACCGCGGACTCTCTCTGCGCGAGAGCACGCTTGATCGCAGTGTCACGATCGGCTTCGGCTGCGGCGACGTCAGCATCGCGCTTGATCCGCGCGACATCGGGACGTCCCATGTTGGTGATGTATTCGTTCTTGTCGCGGACTTCTTTAATCGTGAACGAGATGACTTCCAGGCCCATCTTGTTCATGTCGTCGGCGCAAGTTGAACGCATGCGGTCGGAAACCATTTCCGGCTGCTTGACGATCTCTTCCACCGTGAGTTGGCCGATGATGCCGCGCAGGTGGCCTTCCATCACCAGACGGATCAGGCCTTCACGTTCCTGGTCGGTCTTGGTCAGAAACTGCTCGGCTGCGGTGCGGATCGATTCATCGTCAGATTTCACCTTGATCTGCGCCACGGCTTCAACTGTTACGGCAACGCCCTGCTTGGTATAGAGGTCCTGCTGCGGGGCGACGTCGAACGACATTAGTTCGAGTGAAAGTCCGCGACAGACCTGCACCATCGGCAGTACCATCGTGCCGTGCCCTTTCACCACGCGGGTTCCGCCCAACCCGTACACGATCAGCGCTTCATGGGGTCCGGCTTTACGGTAGATACGGGCCATTCCGCTGATCAAAAAGAGAATGACCATTACCCCCAGGCCAACGAAAATCCAAATCTCAACTACGCGCGACATCTCCGGCATAACGCCTCCTGTTACGAATGCGGTTCAGAAACGATCCACTGCATTGAGTTACTCAGCGCGGGGGAACTCGGGCCCACCAACTCCGAATGGGCCGGCGACTTCAAATTGAACTCGACGATCGAGTAGTTGCCATACCAGCAAAAGCCTAA
Source organism: Candidatus Sulfotelmatobacter sp. (assembly GCA_035264195.1). Classification (GTDB taxonomy): domain Bacteria; phylum Acidobacteriota; class Terriglobia; order Terriglobales; family Acidobacteriaceae; genus Sulfotelmatobacter. Next base: position 16,544 of record DATFQQ010000416.1, read on the forward strand.
AGCCACATACGCAACGATCAACGCAGCAAGCCCGGCGGCAGGCTTCAGATAAGTGACAGCCAACGTTGCGACCGTGAATACCACCAGCATGACGACCAAGATGCCCAAGCCCAACTGAAAAGCTCCTTCGCGCGATGTGAATCCGTTGGGCCGCCAATTCGCGTCGAAGTGAACTGCCATGCGCTCCGGCAACTGATCCCAGACTCGCCAGTAGTTCCAGGCCGACGTGGGAAGCGCTACCCACATCAACAAAACCGCCCATTTGTACCAGCTACGATTCATGACAAGGTCCGATCTGACGACTCAGTCACTCGTCTTCTCGCTGATGTTCGTTTCGTCCAGTTCTCCAGACATTTCACTCCACAGCCGAACGTAGGCAATCCCTTTGTCGTAGCGTGTAACTACGACCTCGGTTCCCTTGGCGATGGCACCGCCTTCTTCGCTACGAGCGCCACACACCCGGCGCGTCCCCATTTGCGAATAGATCAGCTCGCCGGTGCCGCCCTCGCGAATCGGGACAGAAAGCTTCCCGAGCACTCCTACCATTTCGAAGTCGGCGGGATCGAGATATTCCTGGTCCGACATAAGAATCCTTGTCAGAAAGAAGAAAATGATCGCTGCGCCGATGACTCCCGCTAGCACAGCGAGCGATAGTGCGGTGCCCACCCAAAATGCCGAGAAGCGCGTCAACAAATAACCCGTGCCTCCAAACCATGCCAAGAAAGCCGCGATCGACGGCGGGTTAAACGGCGAAACGGTAACCTTGGCGTGACTATGTCCCGTTCCATGCGCAGAGGCATCCCCACTAGTTGCGGGCGCATGCGCCACCGGGCCATGGGCCGTGGGCAAGTGTCCACCTGCGTGTCCGTGAAAATGCGGCAAATGGAGCCGGCCGAGTCGCGAACTTCCGAACACAAAAGAAAAGAAGCTGAAGCAAAATCCGACCGCAAAACAGATCAAATAGAAATCTGACCAGGTCATCGCACTCGCCTCCCTTCCCCATTTGTTCCGCGTGCCGACAGCTCCGGACGCAGTGCATCCAGCAGGCGGTCCGCCAGGCCGGGCGTATCGAGAATCGCGCCTAAAAGCAAAAAACAGCGCCGCGTATCTTTCTGGCGTGCAGCCTTGATCAGCACGTTGCTGACTTCCGCATCGCTGGCGAAACGCTCCGATCCTTGCAGAAGCCAGACATCCAATTGGCCTTCGGTCGTACGCAAATCGGAGGTGAGTTCCGCGTGATACCCCTCGGGGTCGTCCACGAGAAATCCGGGATGCACCTTGAAAAACTTTGCCAAGAGCGCGCGTGACGACTGCGTCATGTGCGGGCGGGTACCGTTTTCGATCTGCGACAGGTACGACTGGCTGATGCCTTTGCCCTTCGGCATTTCGTCGCGAATGGCGCGAACCAACTCAAGCTGCGTCATCGGACGGCCCATTCCGCGCAGCGATCCTTCCACCTCGCGCAGGTAACGGATTTTCTCGCCGACCTTCATTTCTGGCCGCCCTTATCAGTATTTCAAATCGAAATATTTATATTGCAATTTGCGATTAGTGTCAAGATTTGTATAGCCCGTGTTTTCATCGATTTGGAAGCGCGTTCCCCAGAAAGCGAAAAAGCCCCCGGCGCTAACCGGGGGCTAATGCTTCCCTCTCGACTTATGTTTTCAGCTGTATGAGAAACACTTACTGACGGCGACCGTTGTGCTTATCTTTGTAGATTTGGCGCGACATCTTGTTCTGCTGCTGGTTGACCTGGCGGCGTTCCTGCGGTGTGAGTTTGCCACCATTCGCAGCGCGGTCGTTATGTACTTCGTTATTGATTCGCGATTCGTTCTTCTCGAGGTTCCGCGTCTCGCCCGCCGTTAATTGTCCGCTCCGTACGCCTTGCGCAATGCGACCCTGCTGGTTCAGTTCACGCTGGCCGACTTCGCTCTTGGGATCGCGATTCTGCATAGCCGAATTGTGCTTGTCTTGATAGATCTGGTTCGACAGATTGTGCTGCTCGCGCGTGAGCTTGTCCTTATCGGCAGTGGTCAAGTGGCCGTTGTCCTGCGCACGCATGTTTTGTTCCTGCTTGTTCAGGCCAGATTCTTTTCGTTCCAGATTCGTGGCCTCACCAGCGGTCAACTGACCGCTCTTTACGCCCTGACTGATGCGGTCTTGCTGGTTCTCTTTGCGCTGGTTGATGGACTGACTACTTAGAGGTTGCGAGGACGGCGTTGTCGTGCCCTGCGCCGGCGCCGAACTTGTACTCTGAGCAACCATCGGCAGCGCGAATGCTGCCAGCGCAGTGCTCAGCAATGTCATCTTGATCGTGCTGTTCATAATCTTTTCTCCCTGGAAACTGATGTCCGAAATTTTTCGACCTCGTGGCACAGGGAAAGAAACCCGGAGTGTCAAGAAATGTTTCGGAGTGCGATATGTTATCTCAAATCAGGTACTTGCGGAGGAGCAAGGTACGCACAGAAGGTCCCTTAGAGACCGGCTTCGATCCGGGAGCGTGGATCGAGGTAGTCGCGAAGAGCGTCGCCGATGAAATTGAAGCTCAGCACCGCCAGCATCACCGCAACCGCAGGAAATAGAACAAGATGCGGGGAGTCGAAGAGATGGGCGCGGCCGTCGTTGAGCATCGCACCCCAGCTCGCGGTCGGCGGAGGAACGCCGAGGCCGAGGAAACTCATGGTGGCTTCGGCCAGGATCGCGCCTGCCATTCCGATCGCAGCCTGCACGATTACCGGCTGGATGATATTTGGCAAGATGTGGCGTACGACGATGCGCAGATCGCTGGCGCCGAGCGCGCGGGCTGCTTCCACGAATTCTCGTTCACGGGCAGCGAGCACTTGGCCACGAACCAGGCGCGCGTAACCAACCCATCCGCCCAGCGAGAGCGCCAGCACCAGGTTGAAGATGCCGGGGCCGCGAAAAGCTACGAAGGCAATCGCCAGCAGAATTCCCGGGAACGACATGAACGCGTTCATCAGGACGACGTTGACGAAGCGGTCGATGCCTCCGCCGTAATATCCGGCGATGGAGCCGATGAGCAGGCCGAGTGCGAGCGAGACCAGCACAACGCAACTACCGACGAACATGGAAATGCGGGCTCCATAGATGATGCGCGAGAAGATGTCGCGTCCGAGTTCATCGGTGCCGAGCCAGTGCGTGTGCGAAGGGGAGTTGAGCCGACTGGGCAAGTGAATTGCGGCGGGATCTTGCGGCGCGATCCACGGCGCGAACACCGCGAAGATCACAAAAAGGATGACGAGCACGACTCCAGCGGCGGCCAGCGGGTTGTGGCGCGCGTTTCCGGCGATGCGATGGTAGGAGATGGCGCTGGTCGACACCTCGCCTATGTTAAATGCAACTTCGTTAAATGCAACTCGGCAAATTTCGAGAACGACCCTGACGCTAAGCCGCCTGCCGCATCTCCACCGGCTCACTGCGAGCCGCTTTCGGCGGACGGACCACGAGCGGGATCACCGCACTGCACAGCATGACGGCGGAGATCACCGACAGAGCCTGCGCGTAATGACCTGTGTTCTGGCGGATGCTGGCGATCAACATGGGACCGAAGACTCCCGCGAAACTCCATGCGGTCAGCATCAACCCGTAAATCGAGCCAACGTTCTCGGCGCCGAAGTAGTCTGCAGCGAATGCGGGCATGGTGCCGAAACCACCTCCGTAGCAGAGCAGAATGATGAAGCAGAGCACAGTGAAAGTGGCGAAACTCGAGACGCGCGGCAGCACGAAGAATACGATCGCTTGAATTACGAACATTGAGAAGAAGACCCAACGCCTGCCGATCAAATCGGAGAACCATGCCCATAGAAATCGTCCGGAGCCATTGGCGATGGAGATGATGCCCACGAGGCCGGCAGCGATGGCTGCGGTCACTCCGGTGATTTCTTGGGTCATCGCGGCGGCTTGCGAGATGATCGAGATTCCTGCCGAGGTATTGAGGAACAGAAGTACCCACAATCCATACCATTGCCAAGTGCCCATGGCTTCAGGCAGCGTGTAGGTCTTGGCGGAGCGCTGCTTTTGTTGCGAGGCACTCGGAGTCCATCCGGCTGGACGATAGTCGCGCGGTGGATCCTTCATGAAGAACGCAGGAATGGTAACGGCAAAGAAATAGACCACGCCGAGAATCGCGAATGTTTTGAGCACTCCAACACTCACGATGAGACGGCTGGCGATCGGAGCGGTGATGAGCGCTCCGGCGCCGAATCCTGCGACCGCAATGCCTGTGATCATTCCTCTGCGATCGGGAAACCACTTCACCAACGTTGCGACGGGAACGATGTAACCGAGACCAAGACCAATCCCAGCGAGCAGGCCGTACGAGAAATACAGCCAGTACAAATGGCCTCCGGAAAAGCTGGCGAGGAAAATGCCTGCTCCATAAAAACAGCCCGCCGCGATCGCAACTTGCCGCGGACCCGAGCGGCGCATCCACATGCCTCCAACGAAAGAGGCAAATCCCAGCGTGAAGATGGCAATCGTGAAGGCGAGCGTGACCTGCGAGATCGTCCAGCCGAAAGCCTTGGTGAGCGGAATGCGGAAGACGCTCCAGGCGTAGACGGCGCCAAGCGCGATTTGAATGATGACTCCGGCAACTGCGATCGACCATCGATTCGTTTGTGGAGTGGATTCGTTCATGGGGTGGTTCGGGTCCTTTATCCCGTTACTGAGAAAGTCGTGCTGGACTTTGTCGGCTATGAGATGCAGCGACTGCCGATTCGGGAAAGGGTTGGTTTGTGGAGTACCCCTCCCCTTGGGGGTCTTATTGAATCATGAAGTCAGGGGAAAATCTCGGAAAATCTAAGTATTGAATACGCTTCCGGCAACCTCTTTGAACAAAAGGAGTTATGGCCTGCCGTATGGTGGTCAGATTTTCATCTTCCTTCAGCTATTTCGGTGTAGAGTAACTCCCCGCACATCGTCACCGTTTAGAGCTGTGTTGGGATTCTTCGTTTGAACTTACAGGAGTAGAGCTATGAAAAACCGCTTGGGTCTTGCACTGTTTCTGCTGTGTGTCGTTGTGCTTTTACCGAGTCGGGTACCGAGCTCGGCACAGAATGCCTCGCCGCAGGCCGCGGCGAATGGCGCACCGATTCTGAATCCGCTCAAAGTGGCTCTCTTGAAATGGTACAAGGCCAACACCGTGTTCACCACGTTTCCGCTGGAAGGCAGCGGGCCGATTGGCGTTGCCTTTGATGGAGCCAACATCTGGACAGCAAACTACAGCGGCGGCACGGTGACCAAGCTGCAGGCTAGTGATGGGACGGTTTTGGGAAAATTCTCTTCGGGCAGCGGATCGGGCGCGGGGCCTTACGGAGTAACCTTCGATGGGGCCAACATCTGGGTATCGAATCAGCTAGCTCAGAACGTGGCCAAGCTGCGGGCCAGCGATGGCACCGTATTAGGCACGTTTCCAGTACCTGCGCCAGGCTGGATGACCTTCGATGGCGCCAATATCTGGGTGCCGAGCAGCAACTCTCCGCAAGGGAGCGTCTATAAGGTGCGGGCGAGCGATGGCAAGGTAATAGGAACGTTCACAGTAGGTTCAGATCCGATTGCCGCGGCATTCGATGGGGAAAATGTGTGGGTAGTAAATTTCGGCGGTAACTCGGTGAGCAAACTGCGTGCCAGTGACGGCACGCAGCTGGCGACCATTCAACTCCGTCCAGGCAGTGTTATGCCTTTCGGGTTGGCCTTCGATGGAGAGAACATATGGGTTACGGGCCAGACTCATGTTGTCGAACTAAGAGCCAGCGATGGAATGGAGATTGGTGCGTTCAGAATCACCACTCCCAAAGGCGCGACCACCGGAGTAGCGTTTGATGGAGCCAACCTTTGGGTGGCCCTGCAAAATTTCAATAGCGTTGTCAAGATGTAGCGCTTAAATGAAGCGAATGAAAAGGCGGATTTGTCGGGATGGTCTCTATTTGCAGCAGTAACTCCCGCCTGCCCGCTCACTGTTTCGCAAAACTGTGGAACGTTTGGATCGCGAAGTTGAATCCTGTCGGCTCGACTTTGACCAATCCCTGATACGGTCGATCGATGTCCGCGATCGCAACCAGCACGAGCGAGATCAAAAAAGTAAGCACGAACACTTGCGCCAGATGAAAACCGAAGTTGTTCACTCCGAAGAAACACGCGGCTCCCACCGTAATGATGCCGCCCGCGATCAAGACGGCCCAGAGGATTCTTGGAAGATGCTCGCGGCTCTGCATAGCCCGAAGACGCCTGTATTGAGTCAATCCGCGCAATTCCTCCATTAGTTGGTAAGCCGCGATAGCGTCGGGTCGAGCCTGTGCCTGGCTCTGTCCCGTAAGTATCCAAAGTTGATTAATAATATCGGCGCCTTCCGGTGTCATCTGTGCGGCTTCCATTGCTGACCACTCATGCTGCAGGGTGTTGTCTGCGTAGCGGACACAGAGTTCCTGGATTCGATTCGCATTCGGATCCCGCAACTGGCTGGCAATACGAAAGACATTCACGAGCGCATTCGCTTCCTGCTCTTCGTTGGCTTGCGCCTGTTGCGCCATCGACCACACCCCGGAGAGAGTGAAGGCAAGAATCACGGCATAGACGGTCCCAATGACAGCCACGACTGTGCTGGTGAAATCATTGAACTCTCTTCGCGCTGGCACTGTGGAAGTTCGAGTCACCAGCAAGAGGAAGAGAATGGCTCCGCCGACGCAGGCAACGATGATCAGGACATTGATAAACACAGGACGGATGCTAGACGATGACCGGAATATGCCCAGAGTGGCGTACCCTTGTCGTCGCTGCCACTGTCAAAACTGCCGGGCGTTAAGTCCATCGGCCATACCCGAATGCCCTCCCGAACGAAGATCGATCTGCCTTTGCGTCGGTCGTGCCGACGTGGTCGGGACAAGCAGATTCCTCAGCGCTTTTGCGCTTCGGAATGACAAGGCTAGTTGAGGGTATGCGCCAGGATATCAGTGCACTGCGGCTATTTTGACGGCGCAGGCAGAGGATTCTCTTGGAAGAATTTCCAGGCGTCTTCGTTGATCTGATCGGCGACCGCGTAATAGTTGTGATCGTGATTTCTTAGTTCGACGTAGCGGACGGGGAATCCTGCTTTGCGCAAAAGGTCTCGTGTCTGGCGGACGCTCTCTTCTTTGAAGAACTGATCGTGGTCACCGATGTAGATCGAGATCGGAGTTTTGCGCTCGGCCCGGCCAACGATCCATGTGTAGTCATCGGCGATGCGCATCGCATGAACAGCAACGGCAGCGAAATATTTCGACTCGAACATCGCGCCGTCGTAGGCGAGATATCCGCCCATCGAATTGCCGAAGAGGTAGACGCGGGCGGGATCGATATCGGCGAATTTCCGCGCGTCTTCGACTACGCAACGAAATACCTTTGGGGCTGAGTCTTCGACTTTGGGATCGCGCGGAAGTTGGGGAGCAAGAAGAACGATGTCCTGCTGCGCCGCGAATTTCTTCCATGCGGCAACCATGTTCTCGGCTACGTCGCCCGCGCCATGCAGAAGAACAACAGCGGGCATGGAGTGGACTGCACTTGGAGTCTTGTCTCTGTCGGAGCCGGGATTGAAATAGACGTAGTGCTGCTTGATGTCTCCACAATGGACGGTTTTCGATCCGGCACTAGCGAGCGCGTAAGACGCAGCGGACAGGAAGAACAGGAGCACCAACGTCTTTGTTGAAGCCATCAAGATCTCCTCGCAGTTGTTCGTTCGGCGACTGGTTGCGATTGACGTGAGCAAGGGGATTAAAACCTTCTCGGGCAGGGGCTTGAGCCACACCCGAGAATGTGGTTTCATAAGGAAAAGAACAATTCTGCAGACCGCGTGGCTTCTCCGCATGCGCGGCCCGAACCTCCAACTTCTAGCTAACCTTAAGGAGGAAATCGTGAGCAAAGTCTCTTATATTCCCAAAGACTACAACACTGTCACCCCGTATCTGGTGATCCGTGGCGCCGCTCAGGCAATCGAATATTACAAGAAAGTCTTCGGCGCGACGGAACTGATGCGCATGAATGGCCCAGATGGAAAGGTAGGGCACGCCGAGCTGAAGATCGGCAACTCGCATGTCATGTTGGCCGACGAAAATCCCAGCATGGGTCAAGGGCACACCAGCGCGGCCACGATCGGCGCGAGTCCAGTGAGCCTATACGTTTATCTGCCTGACGTGGATCGCGTGGTACAGCGTGCTGCTGCCGAGGGCGCGAAAATTTTGAAACCCGTGCAAGATCAGTTCTACGGGGACCGCAATGGATTCATTCAGGATCCGTTCGGACACCTGTGGGGCATCGCCACCCACGTAGAAGATGTATCTCCGAAGGACATGGAAGAACGGATGAAGAAGATGAAACCGGTCGCGGCGTAAATCTGATCTGAGTGTGAGGCGGGGTGGAAGCCCCGCCTCGCTACTCTGAAGATGCAGTGAAGGAAGTTCACCTCAGGGCGCCAAAGCGCATCCCGCTTGGCAACTTTATCGGCACGAGTGGAACTCATGCCCTTCCCGGCCGTGCTCGACCTTCGGTTCAACTTGGCTTCGGCTGTGGCACGCCTCGCATCGCTTTGGCGGGGCGGACGAATGCGTCCGCCCCTACACAAGAGTCTTCATTGCCGGATTCTCGGATTCGCTACCGAATACAACACATCCGTCAAGAAGTTCACCGCAACGTACGTTAATCCAATCGCGAGAATGCAGCCCTGGACCAGGTAGTAGTCGCGGTTGGAAATCGCCTGGATGGTGAGGCGTCCGATGCCGGGCCAGGCAAAGATCGTTTCGGTGACGATTGCACCTGCGAGCAGCGCGCCGAATTGCAGGCCTAACACCGTTAGTATGGGAATCATGGCATTGCGAAGGGCGTGGCGGTAGACGACTGAGCGCTCGGGAAGTCCCTTGGCGCGGGCAGTGCGGATGTAGTCTTGGTTGAGTTCTTCGAGCATGGAAGTGCGGACCATGCGGGTGAGGATCGCGGCAAGTGCGCTGCCCATGGTGATTGCGGGAAGAATGAGGTTGGCGAATGATCCGGCGCCGGAGACTGGAAGCCATCCGAGTTTAATTGCGAAAAGCAAGATCAGGATCGGCCCCAGCGCGAAGTTAGGAAATGAGAGTCCGAAGAGGCTGATCACCGAGAGCGTGCGGTCATCCCACCGATTACGGCGGCGTGCGGACCGCACTCCGGCGGGAATCGACAAGATGATTGCCACGAACAAGCTCGCGAGCGTAAGGCGCAGCGTGTACGGGTAGCGTTGGGCCAGCAGGTTTGTAACGGTCTGGTTGTAGCGGATCGAGCGTCCGAGGTCTCCGCGCAGAACGCCTTTCCAATAGCGGAAGTATTGCTCACCAAGCGGAGCGTCGAGACCGAAGGCATGACGCGTGGCAGCGATGTCGGCGGGCGGGGCGCCTTCGCCGAGCATCAACTGGATCGGATCTCCGGGGACCAGGTGGATGAGGAGGAAGACCAGGGAGACTACGAGCCAGATGACTGGCAGGGTGTAGAGGACGCGTTGGAGGAGGGATTTCAGGCGTTAGTGTCCAGTGTTGTTGTCATCCTGAGGGGAGCGAGCGCGAAGGCGCTCGCGGAGTCGAAGGATCCCTTTCCGCTTCATGCGACTTTGCTGTTTGAGGGAATTCTCTCCGACCTCGGGGAGATCGGATTCATGAGAGAACTCCTCGATGCATTCGACGAGAGTGCGGCGCGGGTAGGGATCCTTCGACTGCGCGCGATCGATCGCTTCGCTCAGGATCGAGCTCCGCTCAGGATGACAGATCTTTAGGTTGATTGTGTATAACGGCATTTCTTTTGAAGTCACAGTCTTTGCCGCTTAGCAGCGAAAGCCACAACTCATCACCGCTAGAACGCGGCCTTGAAGCGGCAGCTCTTCCACGTTTCGATTTAAAGTGTGCACAATAAAACAGCTCTAGTCACCGCCTTGTTTGGCGGCTTCGGCTTCGCCTTCTACTTTGGTCGTTTTCTCGATGCGGACTCTAGAGATGCGGTGGCCTTCGAGTTCTTCCACAGTGTAACGGCGGCCTTCGTATTCGAAAGTGTCGCGCACATTCGGGATGCGCTGCAGGCGTGCGAGGATGAATCCCGCTAAAGTTTCGAATCCGGCATCCCGTGGTAGTACCAGCCCGTATTCGGCTTCGAGGTCGCGGATGTTCACTGCGCCTTCGAGCACCATTACCGACTCATCTTCCAGGGCTGGCTCGCTGGGTGAGACGTCGAACTCATCTTCTATATTGCCGACCAACTGTTCGAGGATGTCTTCGACCGTAATCACACCGGCGGTCGATCCGAACTCGTCGACGACGACCGCCAGGTGACGGCGGCGGTCTTTGAATTCGGCGAGCAATTCCGCCAGAACCTTGGTCTCGGGAACGACGACCACGTCGTGCATGATCTGGCCGATCTGCATGCGGCCGATGCGGGTGGCCGTAGATTGGCCGAGGTTGCTCAGGCGCAATCTCATCCAGCGCATGAGATCTTTATAGTAGAGAACGCCGACAATATGCTCAGGGCCACGCTGCGGGTCGTAGACCGGGATGCGGGAGTGCTGGCCCTCCACCACTCTTGCGAGTGCATCGTCGAGTTGAAGATCCGAGGGCAACGAGAAGATGTCCGGGCGCGCGACCATCACCTCTTTCACTGTGATGGAGTCGAGTTCGATGGCGCTGTGAATCATCTCTTCCTGAAATTCAGGGATTTGGCCGAACTGACGACTGGCGGTAACGATCAGCTTGAGCTCGTCGGGGGAGTGAACGGCGCCTCCGCGGCGGGTGGGTTGCGCACCGAAAAGTCTTAAGACCAGGCCACCGGAACGGCGCATAAAAAACAAGAGTGGCCGGGTCACGGTGAGGAAGGCTTCCATTGGGCCGGCCACGGCTAAGGCAATCTGCTCCGCGCGTTGAAGGGCGAGGGTCTTCGGCACGAGTTCGCCGAGGATCACGTGCATGTAGGTGATCAGGCTGAAGGCGATAGCAATGGCGATCGTGTGGGCATAAATGGCTACGTGGGGCAGGCGTTGCACGAGGGGCAGGCTGCCTACCAGACTGGCGACCATGGGTTCGCCGATCCAGCCTAGAGTCAGGCTGACCATCGTGATGCCGAGTTGGACGCCGTTTACGACCTCGTCGAGATTCTGGTGAAGTCGCAGAACGATGCGGGAGCCGACACGTCCGGTTTCAATGAGTTGCTGGATGCGCGTGTCGCGCACGCTGACGAGCGCGAATTCCGCGGCTGCGAAGAACGCGTTGGCTGCCACGAGGAGGAGGATCAGAAAGATCCGGAGCAGCACGAAAGCGAGCATGGATGGGTAATTCTAACATTCGAGGGGAGTTGAGGGGCAGAGGGGGGCAGCTGGCACTACAGTGGGCAGTGGGGCTCGGGTTCTATTGTCCTCTCGTCTTCAGTCCTCAGATTCCGAAAGTAGTTACCGACTCCGCATTACTTTAGGGCAGTGCTTAGCATCACAAAATTCGGAGTCTTGTTTCGCTATCCTTTTAACCAGTTACGGGTCTAAGTGAAAGAAGCCGCTGGTTGGACAACGTAACGCATCAATTTCGCATCGCAGGCAACAATTCTTCGGAACTAATTCCAGAGGGGCCTCGTAATAGCAAGTGAGGGCGGCAGGATGGCTCCCAATCTTCAATTGGCGGTACGTCAAGGAGGTTTTGTGAACGGCAACGGCAATAATGGTAAAAAGAAACGCCGCAGAGTGATTATTTGGGGGTCGGTCGTCGCAGTGATCGTGCTGCTGATTGCGGTCGGTGTCATTGTGGCAAAGAGTGGCGGAACGAAGATCGATCCGTCGAAGTTGGCGAAGGTGGAAAAGGGCGACTTGGCAAAGAGTGTCGTCGCAACCGGAAAAGTGACCCCGATTACCAAGGTAGAAGTGAAGTCGAAGGCTAGCGGCATCGTAAAGAAGCTGCTCGTAGACTACGGCGATCGTGTAAAGCAGGGCCAACTGCTGGCACAGCTCGACAAGGTTGAGATTGAAGCTCAGGTCGCGCAGTCGAAGGCAGGTCTGGAAGCAGCTCAAGCGAATCTAATCAGCTCGCAAGCCGACTATGAGCGCGCCAAAGTCGATGCGGAAGGGCCGGACGTTCCCCCGCTGAAGCGTGCATATGATCGAGCCACTAGTATGGCCAAAGATGGAGTTGTTTCGGCATCCGCGCTCGACGATGCCGAGAAGAATTACACCATGGCTGTGAACAAGCAGAACGTCGCTAAGGCACAAGTGACCGTGCTGAAGGCGAAGATTGCGCAGTCACAAGCCGTCGTGGCGCAGGACGAAGCGAACCTTAAGCAACTCGAAGAGCAGCTCAGCTATACCGACATCATCTCTCCGATCGATGGCATTGTGCTGTCGCGCGATGTCCAGATGGGCGACGCGGTCAGCTCGATCCTGGTATTGGGATCCTCAGCAACTCTGGTCATGACTTTGGGCGATACCAGCGAAGTCTATGTGAAAGGCAAGGTTGACGAGAGCGACATCGGGAAGGTTTATCTCGGACAGCGCGCCCGGATCAAAGTGGAATCGTTCAAGGACAAGACGTTCGACGGCAAGGTGACGAAAATCTCGCCGATGGGCGTGGAGAAGGATAACGTCACGACTTTTGAAGTTCGGGTTTCGATCCAGAACCCCGGCGGCGAACTGAAAGCTGAAATGACTGCTAACGCCGAAATCATCCTGGAAGAACACAAGAGTGTGTTGCAGATTCCCGAAGGCGCGATTCTGTACGACAAGGACAAGAAGGCATCGGTCGAGATTCCGAAGCCTAAGGCCAAAGACGGCAAAGAGAAGGTTGCCGTCAACATCGGAATTTCCAATGGCGCGAAGACTGAAGTGCTCAGCGGCTTGAAGGAAGGCGATCAGGTCGTGCTGCAGTAGAGGCAGTGTTTCAACGTTTTCATGGTTTCAAAAGCCGCAACGAAACCACGGTGTTGCCGTCCGGCTTCTGGTTCAGCGCATATCCGTAGTAGCGGAAGGCGAGAGCCAGAAGCCGGTTGCCGTTTAGGGAAAGTTATGACACTCAACGAAATTCTCCGACAGGCGATTGCCACATTCCGGGCTCACAAGATGAGGACATTCCTCACCATGTTTGGGCTGGTGTGGGGGATTGCGTCGGTGATCATTCTGGTTGGCCTGGGACGAGGATTTGTCGTCGATCAGAAGAAGCACATGGAGACGCTGGGCAAGGATCTGGTGATCGTGTGGGGAGGGCGCACGAGCACACAGGTTGGGGGACGCGCCGCGGGGCGGGAGATTCGGCTGAACGTCGACGATGCGGAATTGATCCGGGATGAGTGTTACCTGATCAAGAATGTCAGCCCTGAGTTGCGGCGGACGATTCCCGAAGTGAGCCAGTACAACCTGGCGAATCGTGGAGTAGTAGGGATGTGGCCGTCGTATCAGGATTTTCGTTCACTGAAAATTTCTGAAGGACGCCTGATCACAGACGACGATGAGCGCGAAGGACGGCGCGTGCTGGTGCTGGGATCGAAAGCATATCGGCAGCTGTTTCCTGGTCAGCCGGCGATTGGCGCGACTGTACTGGTGAAGAGCGTGCCCTATTCGGTGATCGGCGTTCTGGCGGAGAAGAAGCAGAATTCGAATTACAGCGGCCCCGACAACGATTACTTGTTCGCACCGTATTCGGCGGTGTCGCGCGACTTCCCTCCTCCGGAAAAGCCGGGTGCCGGCATTACGCGCGGGTATCTGGATGACATCGTGTTTGAGGTAGCCGATCCCGAACACCATGAAGAAGCTGTGCTGCAAGTACGGCGGGCGATCGCACGGGTACGGCACTTCGATCCCGTGGATAAGGACGCGTTATTTATCTGGGACACGATGGATGGCGCCAAACAGCTGGCGAAAATTTTTGGAGTCGTGACATTGTTTTTCGGATGTGTGGCGATTGTGACGCTGTGCCTCGGCGGGATCGGCGTGATGAACATCATGCTGGTGTCCGTCAGCGAACGCACGCGGGAAATCGGCACGCGCAAGGCAATGGGAGCCACGAAGCGAGATATCCTGCGACAGTTCTTTGCGGAGTCGGCAATGCTGACGCTAGTGAGCGGGCTGCTCGGCTTCACTATTGGAATCGGATTGTGCGCCGCGATGACGGCTTTGCCGCTACCGGATTTTGTTCCACATCCGATCGTTTCACCGATTTCGATTATTGCTTCGATCTTTACCCTTTCGTTGATTACCGTGACGGCGGGGATGTATCCTGCCCAGCGCGCCGCGGACATGACACCAGTGGAGTCGCTACGTTATGAATAGAAAAACTCGAATTCTCCATCCCACGTTTGAGTCCAGCCGAACAGCCAAACTGCTTGTTCTTGCGCTGGTCGTAATGTTCACATCTACTGCGGCGCTCGCTTGGCCTTCGCCGCAGGGTACGTTTGACCGAACACTGCACGTCACCGGTCCTGTTGATCTCGAGGTTCTTACGCACTCTGGCGATGTGCGGGTACGTGCGGGATCGTCTGGCACGGTACAGATTCACGGAAAGATTTTCGTCGGCAGTAACTGGCTGCTCGGGCACCGCGACACGGATGTGCACGCGATCGAACAGAATCCGCCAATCAAGCAAGAAGGCAACAGCATTCACATCGACTATGTCGATATGCGCAACATCTCGATCGATTACGAGATCACCGTTCCCGCGGACACCACGGTTCGAACGCGCAGCGGCTCCGGCGATCAGACCATCGAAGGCACTCACGGAAATGTGGACGTGCAAACAGGATCAGGTGATGTGAAGCTCGCCAGCCTGCAGGGCGAGATTCGTTTGCAGACTGGCTCGGGCGACGTGCGGGCACGCGAGGTCTCTGGCTCGGTAAAGGGCGGCACCGGTAGCGGCGATGTCGAAATTGAAGAAATGGGACCGGGCGACATCGACATGCACACCGGCTCGGGGAACGTCATCGCACGCGGCATTCAGGGATCGTTCCACGGCGAAGCCGGCAGCGGCGACATCACTGCGGAAGGAACACAGACGGGCTCGTGGGATATTCGTACCGGCTCGGGAAACGTACATGTGCGGATTCCTTCGAATGCCGGGTTCGACGCGGATATTTCCACCAGTTCGGGCAGCATCGACGTCGGCGCTCCGATTGAGATGACCGTGCAGGGACGCGTTGGAGAGTCGCACAAACAGATTCACGGCAAGGCTCGTGGCGGAGGTCCTTTGCTCCGCGTGCGTACCGGATCGGGCGATATCCACATCGAGTAGCAATGAACGAGGCCGGGCCTGTGAAGAATTCGATTGTGCTGCTGCTCATCCTGTTGTGGGCTGCTGCGATGGCAGCCCAAAGCGGCGACTTGGCCCTCGTGCACGGGAAGCTCTATTCGTCTCCCACTTCGGAACCGGTCGACAATGCAACCGTGCTGATACACGCGGGAACGATCGCTTGGGTCGGAGTGGGAAACGAAGCAAAGACTCCAAAGACAGCCCAAACGATCGACTGCACAGGCAAGGTCATTGTCGCCGGTTTCTGGAATAGCCACATTCACTTCGAAACCGGCTGGCAAGATTCGGCCAAGATGCCGGCGGCCAAGCTCACCAGTCTGATGCAGCAGATGCTCACAGGCTGGGGGTTCACGACGGTGTGGGACCTGGGTTCCGATCCGCAAAACACACTCGCGATTCGCCGCCGTGTGGAGAGCGGTGAGGTGCCAGGGCCACACATACTAATGGCGGGCGCCATCTTTCCGAAGAACGGGCATCCCGTCTATCTCCCGCCTGAGATGCAATTGACGGAAGCGGCATCGCCCGAGGAGGCCGCTCGCGAAGCGCGACAGTATTTGCAGTCTGGACTGGACGGCATCAAGTTGTTCACCGGCGCGTTCATGGGGAACAAACCGGTGATTAACATGAACACCGACATCGCGAAGGCGGCCGTAGACGTCGCGCACGGGGAACACAAGCCGGTTTTCGCTCATCCCCAGAACAGAACTGGCGTGGACAATGCCGTCGCGGCCGGGGTGGACGTGCTGGCGCACACAATTCCGACGGAGCGCAGCTATACAGACGAAGAAATCGCAGCGATGAAGCAGCATCACGTCGCGCTGAGTCCGACCCTGACGCTCTGGACAACGGTCGTCTCTGATGTTGGAGTGCAGAATCAGCTCGTTCAGAACGGAGTCGATGAGTTGAAGCAATACTCCTTAGCAGGCGGCACGATTCTCTTCGGAACGGATGTCGGTTTCACATCGAAATACGATACAACGCAGGAGTATGAGTTCATGGGCCGGGCCATGTCGTGGCGGCAGATTCTGGCGTCGCTCACGACGAATCCCAGCGAATTTTTTAAGAGCACGCACGAAGGTTCGGTCGAGAAAGGCATGCAGGCTGATCTCGTAGTGCTCGAAGCCGATCCGGCGCAAGATGTGCGGAATTTCGCAAAGGTCGCGTACACGATTCGCAACGGTAAAGTGCTCTACAACAAAACTGCGCACTAGAACGTAAGGCAACCATGTTCCTCAAAGAACTCATTGTGCAAGGCTGGCAAGCGTTAATGCGCGACCGGACTCGGTCGGCGCTGACAATGCTCGGCATCGGGTGGGGCCTGGTTTCCGTCGTGTTGCTGCTGGCCTACGGACAAGGGCTCGGTGGATGCGTTCTGAGTGCGTTCCTGAATATGGGGAACAACGTGATCGTCCTGTGGCCGGGGCAGACGAGCATGCAGGCAGGCGGACAGCGCGCCGGGAAGCCGATCAAGTATGAACTCGAAGATGTTGAAGCCATTCGCGACGAAGTGCCGATTATTCGCGCGGTGAGCGGAGAGATCGATCGCGACTTCGGCTTCAAGATTGGCACACGCGTAGTTTCGATTATGTGCCGCGGCGTGGACATGCCTTACGGGCAGATGCGAAAGCTTGATCTCGCCGATGGTCGTTACTTCAACGAAACCGATTTCACCGATCACAAGCGCGTCGTGATCCTCGGCTACCAGGCCGCAAAGAAAGTTTTCCAGGGTGCGCCGGGAGTCGGGCAACACGTCGAGATCGGCGGCCTGGATTTTGAAGTGATCGGGACGATGCGCAATAAGATTCAGGACTCCATGTATCAGGGCCCGGACAACGAGAATGCATTCATTCCCTTTGCCTTGATGCGCGATCTGAAGAACATTCGCGATCCCGACGAGATCATCATCCAGCCGACGTCGGCTCAATTGAACAAGAAGGCGTTGATGGCAGCGCGCGAAGTCATCGCGCGTCGGCATCACTTCGATCCGAAAGACGATAAGGCGACCCCCGAGTGGGACACGATTGAAGACCGTAGCATGATTAACGCCTTCTCTTACGGACTGCAGGCCGTGCTCGGATTGATTGGCGTGGTCACACTGGCGGTCGGCGGTATCGGGGTGATGAACATCATGCTGGTGTCAGTCACCGAGCGCACACGGGAGATTGGCCTGCGCAAGGCGATTGGAGCACGTCCACGGCATATCCTGGTCCAGTTCTTACTTGAGGCGTTGGTGCTGACGTTCGTAGGCGGGCTAATCGGGATGCTGGCTGCGGAATTCCTGACGTGGGTGATCCCGCCAATGCCGCTCTATGACGAGTTCTACAAGACCGCCGACCACGAAGGCGCGATCTTCCTGCATGCATCGATGGGCGTGATGGCCGTGTCGTTCACGATTCTAGCGATGGTCGGGATTGTGTCAGGATTCTTCCCTGCCCTGAAAGCGTCGCGGCTGAATCCGATAGAAGCGCTGCGATACGAGTAGGTCAGGGAAATCAGCGGGGACCCAGGGGCAAACACTCGAATGTAAACCTAATCGATAAGGGCGAAGTTGAGCGCCAACGCCTGTGGCGTTTTGAAAGACTCGATCGCAAAAGATGCTCAGAAAAACTTTGCGCAAGCATGCCCAACAAACGACGATCTCAATTTTTTGTATCTTTCCGTCCCCAGACTTTGGCACGTTTCGCACGAACCCGGACTTTCAATACCGTCGTCTAATAGTGTCAACCATGCCGCCCTCTGACGCAGATTTACTCCAGTCCAAATTCGTCTTTCAGCGACTTATCTAACCATCTCCACAATAGGACCGCGAATCCACCAGGCTTCTGGGCAGGTTTTGTGTTCACACCGAGATAGTGGAGTCGTTCGTCAGGTCTTTCTGTAGCCCGAGTTCGTCCGATCATGAACTGAGTAATGGGCCCGGCGCCACGACTCTTGCGAACATCAAAAGACTTGAATGACGTAGGTATTTGCTCTCCGCTCCAATCGAGTAGTTCGCAGATCGGGGCTGTCCCTCCTTTGTCACTGTGGTGACCAATCGTTCGCAAGATGACGAGACGACCGGACTGCATTCGGTATGCAACAAGATCGCCCACGCGCCATTCATTTGTATCCCGGAACCGCTTTGGGATGCGCTTCTCAAGTGGTTGCGGAGAGCTAAGTTGGGCCCGGAGCTTTTCGAGGACAGCCTTACGTTTCTTGAAATCCTTTGAACCGGATGCCCATCTGGCTAGGTCCGATCCGCTTTCGATCACATTCAATGCTTGCTGCAAAACGTGAGACTCGAGCCGCCCACAGTTCCACTGCGTAGCCGCCAGTGCCAACCAAAATACAGGTGACTCGTCGGGATCGTTGACTGAAGCGGACCACTCGCGCAAAAGGGCCCTCGTCGCTTCAGGCCCGGTCAGGCCATCGCCAACAAGGGTAACGTAGGAGTCGCGTACATCACATGCGGAATCGTCGGAGAAGAGCGCTGTTCCCCATACACCCATAACGTCACAAGGCTACCACTCTGGACAGATGATTAGCGTTACATCACCAATGCACTGGACTTTCCTTCCAGACCCGTTAGGACGAGTTTCAGCACAGCTGTTATCCCCTCGGCACCAATCGAAATCTTTCAATCGCGATTCGGGCGCTGCGGTTGCTGCGGGCGCCTCTCAGGTAGTAGCTCACCGTCAGTTCATCAAAGCTGCCCATGGCCAGTTTGCTTGGCAAGCGAAATCGCATGGTTTGGGTTACGGCGTGGGCTTCCGACGATCCGGGTGTTACGACGTTCTCCATCCCCAACGACTGGAGCGGCTTATTGGCGAGTGCGGTGTTCCGAACTTTTAGCAGAATGCTGACGGAGTTGGGAAAGGGATCTGCGTTCCGGATGTCTACTTCGATCGCTCCGTAGTTGCGAGGGTCGACGGCAAACCCAAGGTTCTGCTTCGCTTCCATCGACATCCCGTCGCCGTCGGTCGAGCGGAAGAACTGCGCCGACGGACTCCCATGCATCAGCACCGAGTTCGATGGAGGCTGGTCCGACGGGCCACGCCAGAACCAGTAGACGCCGTCGAAAGGAATGCTGAGCGGGTCGGTATGAGAGGTGCCCGTTCCGCCTTTGGTCTGCGGTGCAGGCGCCACCAGTTTGGTATGAGGCTGTACCTCCGGATAAAGTTCGACGCCGGGAAACACCGGGCCGACAATCATCATGACGGCCACGTTCGTTTTCAGCCCAGTCTTCGGTCTGCTATCGGATGCTTTGGCTTCCTCGGGAAACGTCGAATCGAACATATGCTTCGCGACAGCGAAGGAGTCACCGCGCGATCCAGTGCGCTCCGAAGTGAACAAAGACTTCAGCCAAGCTAGAGTCGACGCACTTCCCTGCATGTCCTTACCCTTACCGGTCTCAGTCTCGTGTTGTCGCCACTGCCCGTGACCACTCTTGCCGCCTGCCAGGGAACTCCCTTCACCTCGACCGCCCTCGACGACATAAGGCAGCCATGCAAAAACAATCAGAAACGTGGTCGCGATTAGCACTGCTGAAACGGATCGCGTGGAGTCCCGTTCGCCGATCGCGGGAAGATCCCGGAACATCTTGAAACTCCGGTGGACAACCGCTGTTGTGCCCGCCAGATAAAGCAAGCCTGCCAGTGCGACGCGATTATCCAAAGCTGCGAAGATTGCGCCCTGGATCATGAAGGCGGCGAGAATGCTTGATGCGAAGGGGAGATCCCGCTTGAGAAGGGAGAAGGCGTGGTACTCGAGAGACGATTCGGGCAACCTGGTCGCCGCACCGGACGACACTGCTCTAAGAAATGCGATCGAGCGCGCCACGTGGAGCGCGAATACAACAAAGATCACCAGCGCGAACCATGACCTCTGGCCGTAGAACACCAGCAGCGGTGGCAGCCACAGAGTTGCAGTGGCGGTGTGGATGGCGATGTCTTCACTGCGGGCATTGAGTTCTGCGCGACGAACCAGAAAAACGAGTTGAGTCGAGATCGCCGCGAAACCGAAGACCGCGGTGATGTATGCAACGGCGCGCGTGATCAGGCTGAGCGCGGTGGTCGAATGTTCTGGCGAAAGAGAAGAACCGACCACCGTAGCCAAGATCGCTGCGACAAAACCGGACGCGGCCGCGCACTTGGCAAGGCGAGGGGACACTGGCGGAGTCCTTTAGCGGGTTGGACACCGCAAATTACGCATAAGTTCCGGAATAGAAACCTCGGCGCGGGGCTGTCACCTGCGGGTCCTTCGCTGTCCATTTTCGAACGAATCTCTCCGGATTTGGCCAGTCCCCTTGCGTAAGTCTTCCTAAGCGGGCACAACATGAGTTGAAAATGCGTGGGATAGACGACGGTTTGAATGGCCACCGAAGTGCCGCACTTCACCTTGCGTCTGTCTCCGGAGGTTCCAATGCACAGTCTTCTCCATGACTTGCGCTACGCACTGCGCCAACCACGCAAGAATCCCGGTATGGCTTTACTGGCGATCGTAACGCTGGCGCTGGGGGTGGGTGCCAATACGGCGATCTTCACCGTGATTGAAAGCGTACTGCTGCGGCCGCTGCCTTACTCCCATTCGGATCGCATCGTGTACGTCGGTCGCGGTAATGACCCAGGTTACTCGGCGACATCGTGGATGAGCTATAGCGACATTCACGCGCAATCCACCTTGCTCCAGGCGGTGGCCGGTTACTCGGAAGATGTCTCCGTGGTCGAGACCCGAGACGCCTCGCAAGCGGTGGCCGCTCCCCGCGTCACAACGAATCTATTTTCGATGCTGGGCGCTCAACCGATCTTAGGACGAACATTCACAGAAGCCGAAGGCAAATCCGGAGGCCCGTCGGTTGTGTTGCTTTCGGAAACGTTGTGGCGCGAAAGCTTCCATGCAGATTCCAATATCGTCGGACAAACCATCAAGATTGGTGGCCAGCCGCACACGGTCGTCGGCATAATGCCTCGGAGTTTTCATTTTCCCGAGGAACTGGGGCCGGATCTTGAAAAGGGCGTCTGGCTGCCGTTGCAACCCAGCGTCGCAATGCTGACAGATCGCGGATATAACTTCTTCAATGTCGTTGGTACGCTTCGCCCGGGAGCCACCATTGCTCAGTTGCAACACGAACTCGACGCGATTGCGGCGCACATTCCCGCGAATAAAGTCGAAAGTGCATTCAGCTTCCGCGCCAGTTCGTATCAGGAATTACTGACCGGCCCGGTGCGCCCCGTTTTCTATGCGCTGTTCGCGGCGCTGGGACTGGTTCTCCTCATCGCCTGCGCGAATGTATCGAACCTGTTGATCGCGCGCTGCCTGGGAAGGCAACAGGAGTTCGCGGTCCGGACAGCGCTGGGTGCGGGAAGAATGCGACTGGTGCGACAGATGCTGGCCGAAGGGTTGGCGCTCAGCTTGCTCGGTTGCGGAGCCGGGTTGTTGCTCGCACAACTAGGAATGATCGGGATCGGCAAACTACCAGCTGGGACGATCCCTCGCGCCGATGGAATCGCGATTCATTGGACGATCGTATTCGCGTTGGCAGCGGTAGCGATTCTGACCACGGTTTTGTCATCGCTCTTGCCAGCGTTCATCGTGGCGCGGGCAAATCCTCAAGCTGCGCTGCAAGCGGCTTCGCGCGGCCTGGGATCGAGGTGGGTCAGCGGCAAACTCAGCGGAGGTTTGGTCGCCGCCGAAGTCGCACTCTCCACCCTTCTTCTCGTGGGAACAGGGTTGCTATTCCACACCCTGTGGAACCTGGAACAGTCGCACCTGGGATTTGAAGCGGCGCACATCACCACGTTCTCCGCCATGCCCGGAGATTCCGGCGGCTTTTCGGCTATGGCTGTTTCGGAAGACACCGCGAACGTCCCGCCTTCGATTGCAACGCTCACGTATCGGCCGTTGCTCGATCAAATCCGCCGGACTCCCGGAGTTGAGGGTGCAGCTTTGTCTAGCGCACTGCCTCTTTCGGGAATGGACATGGGATCGAGCTTCGAGATTGTGGGGCAACCCAAAGATCCCGACCATGAAGCCCACGCCCGTGTTTCTGCGGTGAGCGGCGACTACGCCAGAACTCTGGGCACGCCAGTCGTTCGCGGCCGCATGATCAACGACGACGATGTAGCCAGCGCCCCATTCGTTGTCGTGATCAACGAAACGCTCGCCCGGAAATACTTCGCCGGCAAAGACCCGCTTGCTCAGCAGATCGACCTCGGTAGCAAAGAAACTGGCATGCTCAAGCCCTACACAGTTGTCGGCGTTCTTGGCGACCAGGTGGACCAGGCGGTCGGCGGCGATATTCAGCCGCTCGTCATCCTCTCGCAGGAACAGATTCCGACAACGTCGCTCTTTTATCAGGCTCTGTTGAAAACCATAGTCGGCTTTGTGGTGAAGACAAGGGGCAACATTCCGGTCGCGAGCGAGATGCGTTCCGTATTCCATCGGGCTGCTCCCAGTATTGCGCTCGACAACTTTCAGACCATGCAGGAAGCGATTGATCAGAACACATTCAGCCAGCGGCTGGGGCTGTATCTGGTGGCGTCTTTCGCGGGACTTGCCGTGGCCATGGTGGTCGCAGGCCTTTATGGCGTTCTGTCCCAGTTGGTGGGACATCGGCGGCGCGAGATCGGAGTGCGCATGGCCTTAGGTGCGTCGCGGAAGAGTGTCGCGCAAATGGTACTCAGGCAAGGATCGATTCTCATCAGCATTGGGCTCGCCGTGGGGCTGGCCCTGGCGTTTGCGTCCGAGCGACTGGTGCAGAGCTTCTTGTATCACGTACGTCCGCTGGATGTGTGGACCTACGTTTCCGTGCTGGTGGTGCTGCCGGGAATCGGGCTGGTTGCGGCCCTGCTGCCTGCGAGAAAAGCCGCGTCGATTCAGCCGACGCAAGCGCTGAGAGAGGATTGAGGCGGAGTTTCGACGTGTGCTGAATCTAATGCTGTCACCCCATTACCCTCGTGCCTTGACGCGCCGCTTCTCTACAATTAACTTCGCAATAATAGGGAAAATACTGTCTTCCAGCGAGGGTTCAGTTGCCGCATCGTCCGATCATTACTCTTACTACCGACTTTGGGACCAACGATCATTTTGTGGGCGCCGTGAAGGGCGTGATTCTCGACATTGTGCCGGAGGCGGCGATTGTCGATATCACGCACGCCATTCAGGCTTACGACGTCCTCGACGGCGCCATCGCGATTTCGCAAACCTATTCTTACTTCCCTACCGGTACGGTCCACATGGTGGTGGTCGATCCCGGCGTGGGGACAACGCGGCGCGCGATCATCGCGTCGAGCGATGGATATCACTTTGTTGCTCCGGACAACGGCGTGCTTTCGATGGTGTATGCCAAGGAAGAGCGCATTCACGTCCGGCACATTACCTCGGACCATTATTTCCACCAGCCGGTAAGCAGCACGTTTCATGGGCGCGACGTGTTCGCTCCATGTGCGGCGTACCTGGCGAAGTTGGTGGACTCGCACAAGTTTGGGGAAGAGATTGAAGATTATGTGAAGTTTGCGGCGCCGCGTCCGAAGCCGAATGGCGAGAACAAGCTGCGTGCCGTTGTGCTGAAGGTCGACCGCTTTGGAAATCTGATCACGAATGTGACGCCTGAGGATGCCCCGGCGTTATTCTCCAGGAAGTCTGCGTTCAAGATTGTCGTTGGCAACAAGGAGATCACAACCATTCGCGCCGCGTACGCCGAGGGCGCGCAGGGCGAAGTATTTGGCATTCTTGGCAGCATGGGATTTCTGGAGATCGTCGCGAATCGTGCCCCTGCGGCGCAGATCACCGGAGCTGGTAAAGGCGCTGAAGTGAGCATTCTCTTGGGCGGAGCCGCCGCCGCAGGTAAGGGTGCGTAGCCGTCGAAGCTAAACCGCGGCTGGCATCGCGCGTAACTCAGCAGCACGCGTTTTTCCACAAGAAGAACCCTTTTCTTGTGACATCCAACCTTGACCCTCGATTGAGAAAGCGCAGACTAGTTGCACGTGCCAATGATCGCTGGCCGAGACCAGATCGGCAACCGCTCATGCGTGAGCAGCAGCTAAGCTCTTTATCTCCAAGATTTTGCGTGTAAGTTGTTACGGCTCAAGATTTTGCGCAGAATTGAGCGCGTCAATGCAAATAAGTTCTTTGAAATCAAGGTTATGACAGAAAGCGACGAAAAACGAGAAAAGCCATTTCTCGCGCACACGTCGGCCTGTACTCTGGCTGACAGGGGCGCACTTCGCAATTTGCTTTACGAGCTCTTCGGTTTGGGGTGGACGTAGTGTTCCATCTCGCCGGTCCAGCGCAGAAAGCGCCAGAGGTTGTGGCGCTCCCGCCACATAAACTCCCAAAATTCCAGAAATCCGATTTGCTTCATCTTGACGCCGGTATAGGTCTCGATGCGCCAGAGGAGATAGGGACTGCGCCAGGGCGCGAGACGATGTCCCTTAGTGGCGTTCCATAAAAAGCGGATACGGTTCCGCATGCGGGCATCATAAACACAAAGGCCGGGGCTGTACAGAAACGACAGTACCCACAAGCAGAAGATGTACACCCGGCGCGGCTGGACAGCCGAGGCGGCACGGCAAATCTCGCATGGTAAAATCCGGATTCCGCCTGAGAATCCCTCGCATGCCTGACGCCCAAGCCCGCCAACAAGCTGAAGATCATTACTACGCCGCGCTCGACTGGATGGCGGATGGGCAATTGGAGAAGGCGGTCGCCGCCTACCAGGAGTCGATCAACGCTGATCCCACATTCACCGAAGCGATGCACGGACTGGCGCGGGCGCTCCAGGACATGCAGCGGTACGACGATGCAATCGACGTGGCGAAGAGGATCGCAGAGATCGATCCGGATGATGTGCTGGCGCACACGAGCCTGTCGGTGCTCTACCAGAAAAAAGGAATGATTCCCGAAGCCGAGGCAGAAGGTGCGAAGGCGCGAGTGCTCGGGTGGAAACAGCAACTGAAGAGGAGTGGGGAGTAGAGCGTGATCCTCTTCTAAGACTTCTCAGCGTGGCTCGGTGTGAGGAGAGCTGATGGATGCATCCGTTCCGGGGCGTAAGAAACTGACGGCGAAAGGCGCCGACCGGGGGCGCGACTCGGTCTCCAGCCAATTGCTCATGCGCGCAAGGCGATAACGGATCAGAGTCCAGATGGCGAGCCAGCCATCCGAGTGACGTATTTTCTTTCCTTCAACGGCCGACCGCGGATTGTAGGAGATGGGGACTTCTTCGATCCGTTCACCCATGCGGCAGAGTTTCGCCGTCACCTCGGGACAGAACTCGAAGCGCTGACATTCCAGCTTCACTTTCTGCAGCACCGAGCGCCGGAACACCTTGTAGCAAGTAGCCTCGTCGTGGATTCCTGCACCGTAAAGAATATTGGTGAGGTGAGTGAGAAACTTCGCTCCGAGGAAGAACCGAAGTCCACGCTCGGGACGATCGGGACGCACTCCGTAAACGACATTCGCCTGCCGAGTCCGCAGAGGGCGGAGGAGCGACGGATAGTCGCCGGGATCGTATTCCAGATCAGAGTCCTGGATGATGACATACTCGCCGTGCGCATACTCCAGCGCCGTGCGGATCGAGGCACCCTTACCGCAGTTCTTCTCATGGAAGACGATGGTGACATCGTTTTGCGGGGCTAAGGACCGGAGCTTTTCGCGCGTACCGTCGGTTGAGCCGTCGTCAACGATAATAATTTCCTTCGGTACGGGTGAAGCCTGAACCGCCTGCAAGAGTTCTTCGAGATGCGCAACCTCGTTGTAAACCGGAACGATGACGGAAACGCATCCCACCCAGCGGTCGGTCACCGCCGAGGGTTCTGGCCGAAATAGGGTTTGGACCGCGGTCACAGAGGGGCTCGACTTAAGGATACCTGTGATTCAGGCAATAGAAAAGAGCCTGCGATTGTCCG
>DATFQQ010000417.1:0-2377 GCA_035264195.1 Candidatus Sulfotelmatobacter sp.
GCGAAAACTCGTTCTCCGCGTGCCAGGTGGAAAATGAATGGGGTTTCGCGGGTCAAACGCCGTGCCGTCTGCAACAACGCTCTCGATGTGCACCAAAACCGAAGCAGAAGCAGCCGCTGCCCGCGACGGATCCACCGACGAAAGCCCGCCGTTGGTCGAAAACCAAACCCGACCGTGTGAATCCGCCACGACCGACTGGTAACGCTGTACGCCCTCAGTACCTGACAGGCCGTCGTCAATCCCATACTCCCGAACGTCTGCTTCGGTCACGGCGTCCTTGATCAAGCTGTTGCGGTTCAATTGGAGTATGTGATCTGCAGTAGCAACCCACAATTGTCCGTCCTTGTCTTCCGCCATTCCGAACACCGCTTCATGTATGAAGTCGGGCACACTCCGAGGTGCGTGAATCTGATGGTCTGCACTTAGAAAGGCCAGACCGTCGGCAGTACCGATCCACAATATGCCCTTCGAGTCTGGCAGGAGACAGTTCACATTCAGGGAGGGCAACCCATTTTGGACCGAATAGGTTCGCCACTCGTTTTTCGTTAGTTCACTGAGACCGTTCGGAGTGCCAAACCACATCGTTCCGTCGTTACCCTCGGCAATCGAACTCACCTTGTTGGATGCCAGTCCATTCGCTGTAGTGTAGGTTGTGAAGTGCTGGCCGTTGTATTCACTCACTCCGCCGCTCAGCGTGGCGGACCAGACCGAACCATCGCGATTCTGATGTACCGCGTATACAGCATTTTGTGGAAGCCCATCTGATTGAGTGTACGTCTTTGCGATGATTGAGCCATTCACGTCGCTCAGATGCGTCAACCCGCCCCGCTGACGCCCCACCCACAATTCATTCTTCCCGCTACTGCTGATCGAATAGACGATATCTTGACCAAGTCCGGCGACCACGACCGCTTCGCTCTTTCCCCCTTTCAGCCAGCGCAGCCCTCCCTCAGTTGGCGCAAACCACGTTTTGCCCTCCGCGTCGACATACAATGCTCCCGTGCTTTGCGACTTCAGGCCGGCGGCCGAGTAGGTAACAAAAGCACTGTTACGAAGCCGCTCCAACCCTCCCGCAGTGCCAATCCATAGGTTTCCTTCTCTATCTTCAAGAAGCGCGGTCACCGGTCCAATCCCCCGATTAACTGAGGCTCCATCAGCGTTCACGCGGATTAGTCCGCTGGCCGTACCAACCCAGAGGTTCCCATCACGGTCGCGGATCATGGAAAGAATTTGAACGTGTCGTAGAAGCGAAGGAACGCCTGCCGCGGTGACTTCTTCACCGTTCCACCGCACAATACCTCTATCCGTTCCCACCCACACCTCTCGGTTGCCCAAGGAAAGTAAACAGTTGATCCTGTAATTGAACTGCCCCCTCCGCGCGGCAAGAACCGTTCCTGCGCTCATATAGAAGAGACCTTTGTCCTGGCTCCCAAGCCACACCTTCCCATCCGAGGTTTCAGCTATCGAAGTGATCACAGAATTGGGTGCAGCAAAGCGGTGAGTTACGAGTTGCGTGGCCCAGCTGAAACGCGTGTTGCGATTGTCGGCTTCCGTCGTCGCTGTGCCTTCAGCGGGTGCTCGGTCGGCCGGTGAAGTGAGAATTTCAAATCTTCCACGACGGTTTGTGAGGGCGCCCAAGGTAACAGATGAGAACAGAACTGCACCGTCTCCTCGCCTGCCGAGAGAAGTGATGCCGGACTCTGCCTCCTCGCGGCACAGTTCAAGTTTTCCATCGTTGTACCGTAAGAGCCTGGTGTTTTGTAGAAGGATCCACAAATTGCCTTCAGCGTCTGTCATAAGCGCCTGAACGGCACCGATCGAAAAAGTTGTAGGACTCGGCTGTTGCAAAAGACGAAACGTCAACCCGTCGAAGCGAATCAACCCTTTCTGGGTCCCGATCCACAGATAACCGTCCGGGGTTTGCGCGAAGGAAGTTACGGATCCAGCGGTGAATCCTTTTTCGACCCCCCAGTGGTCGCGGATATACTGCGACAGCATTCTGGTTGGGTCGATGGCGTAGGCCGGGTAAGCGAGGCACACTACAGCAAGCACAGTGATCATGCTGTTCAAGAGCCGATGCCGTTCTCGATGCCTATCAGGGAAGGTATTCAAATTTCTCAATAACAACTTCTTGCTCTTTTTGCAAAGGACTCTTGTCGCTGGCGACAACGTAGAGCAAAAGTACGACCACTTCCTTGCCCCTTGAAGGTACTCCCGATGTGAAGACGTGTTCAGAAACAAGAGGTGCTCCGGCATCCATGGAAGACCCTCGCGCGGTTTTGAAACTCGCACGGCCAGATTCCCAATGCATCGAATGAGTCAGAGTGCCGGAAGGCACCCGGAACGGAGCAATATTGCCGGGAACGTAGAAAGGCTG
>DATFQQ010000418.1:0-3831 GCA_035264195.1 Candidatus Sulfotelmatobacter sp.
GACCGACTTCATCTTCACGGCTGGGGAGCAGTTGTTCTTCCACGACAAACAGTTCAAGAACGAGCCAAAGCGCTGCAAGGCATGCAAGGGCAAGAGGATCTCGGTCCTCGGTGCGCCCCCGGTGGCCGGACAGAACTACCGATATGCCAAGGTGGAAACGCAGGCCACGTGCTCGGGCTGCGGCAAGCAGACGACTGTGCCATTTCGACCGACGCAGGGACGCCCGGTCTTCTGCCGGGAGTGCTTTCAGTCGCGGAGAACACAGGCCTCGGCTTGAAGGGTAGCGCAGGAAAATCGGGGCGTGCGATACCATAAGGTGTGCCTGGATTTTTCGTAGAAAACTTTGGCTGTCGCGCCACGCAAGCCGATGGCGCAGCCCTCGAACGCCAGTTCGAGGAGCAGGGGTTGTCTCGCGCCTCGAGCCCGAAGAACGCCTCGGTGGTCGTGCTGAACACCTGCACCGTCACCACGGGCGCTGATCAGGACGCGCGCGCCGCGATCCGCCGTGTCCGTCGCCAGAACCCGGAAGCCCGCATCGTCGTCACCGGATGCTACGCCCAACGCGCCCCGCAAGAGATCGCAGCTCTGCCGGGTGTCGATGTAGTCGTAGGAAACTCACATAAGCACCAACTCGCAGAAATCGTCGTACGCAAATCCCTTTCTTCTCAAGAAACTGCCGCGGGCTTCAACTCGCTTTCGCAGGTGATCGAGAACCCGGTACTGGAAGAGGAGAATGCTCTTGGTGAGTCGGCTTTGAAAGGGCACGCCTTTAGGCGTGCCGTCCCTGAGCCGAAAAATCAACGGGCTTCAGCCCCTGAGGTGCAGGGGTTCGTCCCAATCGCAGCCCTCTCCTCCGGATGCCGAGAGCCGAAAGCCGAAAGCCCGATCTTCGTCTCCGACATCTTCGCCCATACCGAACTCCTGGCCGCCCCAGTCTTCGACGCCGCCAACGAGCGCACCCGCCCGAATCTCAAGATTCAAGACGGCTGCGACAACCGCTGCTCCTTCTGCGTAATTCCCTATGTCCGCGGCCAAAGCCGCTCGCTAGAAACCGACCGCATCATCAACGAAGTCAACACACTGGTGAATGCGGGATACCGCGAAGTCGTAATCAGCGGAATCAATCTAGGTCGCTGGGGAAGAGACGTTGAAAACACCTCGGACCGTGTGGGGACGGACGCAATCGTCCGTCCGGGCGAGCAAGGCTCGCCGGGATTTTTCTTTCTTGCTTCTCGAAAGGCAAAGGCTGGAAGCCGAAAGCCGCTTCTAGAAGATCTAATCCAAGCCATCCTAGCCGAGACCACTCTAGAGAAACTCCGCATCTCCTCCGTCGAGCCCATGGACTGGTCCGACGACCTGATTTCTCTGATGGCGTCCTCCCCGCGCATCGCCAAGCACGCGCACGTGCCCATGCAGTCCGGCAGCGACGCGGTTCTGCGCCGGATGCATCGCAAATATCGTCCTTGGCACTATCGCGAGAAGATCGAAAAGATTCGCGCCGCCATGCCCACCGCCGCAATCGGCGCCGATGTCATGGTCGGCTTCCCCGGCGAAACCGACTCCGAATTCGAAGCCACCCGCCGCATGGTGGAAGACCTGCCATTCACGTATCTGCATGTCTTCACGTACTCGGCGCGCCCAGGAACTCCAGCCACAGAGATGCCGAATCAAGTTCCAGTGCACATTGCGCGCGAACGCAACCGGATTCTGAGAGAGTTGGCGTCAGAAAAGAAGCTGGCGTTCATGCGTAGCTTCGTAGGAAAAAGCGTAGAGGCAATTACACTGAATGTGTTGGGCAGTGATGAGTCTGGCGAATTCACCGAATCCCTGACCGACAATTATCTAAAGCTTCGCCTGCGGGGAAGACACGATCCGAACTGCTGGTCCGGCACTATCGTCTGTGGTGTGGCAAGCGGATGCCTTCTAGGAGAACCCGATCAGCCTCGAATCACGGCATCGCGAATGCATTGTTGATGGAAGTGTTTCTATCAGCAACCATGACAAGCGATCCCGCTGGGCTCTGAAGCAGTTTCTTCTTTGGAAAAGTGGCTAACTCGTCGGCAGTCAATTGAACATTCTTACAGGTTGGATTGCTTGGAGCGCCCGGTCCTCCGCTGATCACAAGCACCAGATCGTTCCGTCGGAGCACGCAGATCGAATGGCCCCAAGGGTCCGTTCTATTGTCTGCCCTTAAATTCTTAAGATCAGAACTGCTTCTGATCCAATCTCCCGGAGGCCCACTCATTAGGACAAAATTAGAGATTTGAATCGCCGTCGTCCACATGTCAAAGAGTTTCGCATCGGCCTCGAATCCCTTCGGATCCTGTTCATATGCGACAAGATAGCCTGCAGGCACACCGTTGTGCCCGGACTCCTTCCGTTTCACCACTACGAGATCAGAAGCAACCGTCTTTACGGAGGCTATTAGAGGCCCGACATCCTCAGTGGGGAAGGTGAGAGTAAATGTTTGCGAGGCAATCCACCATACCGCCAACACAACGGGAACAAAAATTATGCAGACGGCAAGGGTGCCGCCCAGAAGAATCTTCCATCCCCTTGTCATACTCGTTACGCTTTACGAATTGTAATCCCCAACTCCCTCAACTGCCGCTCATCCACCGGCGTCGGCGCATCCACCATCAAATCCACCGCGCGCGCGGTCTTCGGGAACGGAATCACTTCGCGCAGACTCTCCGCACCCGCAAGAATCATCACGATGCGGTCAAGCCCAAGCGCAATCCCTCCATGCGGAGGCGTGCCATACTCCAGCGCTTCGAGGAAGAATCCGAAGCGCTTCTTCGCCTCTTCATCGGTCATGCCCAGCGCCTTGAAAATCTTCGCCTGAATATCCTGACGGTGAATACGAATCGACCCCGAGCCCAGCTCCGTGCCGTTCAGCACGACGTCGTAAGCCAGCGCCCGCACCGCGCTGAGCGTCGACTGTGGATCATTCACCGAATCCACGCCCTGCTCGAGCAGGCCCATGTCCTCTTCGTGCGGCGACGTGAACGGATGGTGCGCCGCCATCCACTGCTTCTCGCCTTCATCCCACTCGAACATGGGAAAGTTCGTAACCCAGAGGAAGCGGTAGTCTTTCGCCGGATCGCCCGTCTTCTTGAAGATCCCGTGCCGGTCGGCATACTTCTGCGCCAGCGCCAGCCGCAGCAGTCCCGCCGATGCATAGATCGACAACTCCGCTGGTGTAACTTTGCGGTGCGCAGGCAGCGCGGTTTGCGGCCCAGCCTGCGCCGAGCCAGCGACCAAAACAATCAGGTCACCTTCTTCCACCGCGGCCTTCTTCGCAATCGCCGCCGCCGCATCCGGGTACTTATTCCCAATCCGCTTGAAATCCTCGTAAACTCGCGCCCCACCCTTCGAGTGGAACATCGGCTTGATGTCGTCGCGCTCTTTGCGCGACAACTCGCCAACCTTGGGCGTGCGAATCGCGATCACCGGCAGATTGGGATTAATCGCCAGTTCCTGCAGGTTCTCTGCGGAGAAACAATCGCGCACGTCGGTAAACGGAGGAATCCGCAGATCCGGCTTGTCGATGCCGAACTGCCGGATCGCCTCGTCATAATCCATCCGCGGAAATGAAGTCTCGATCTTCTCGCCTGCCGCCTGGAACGCCGCTTGCAGAAATCCTTCCACCACTTCCCACACGCGCTCCGCCTGCGGATACGACATCTCCAAATCGATCTGCGTAAACTCCGGCTGCCGGTCGGCGCGCAAGTCTTCGTCGCGGAAGCAACGCACGATCTGGAAATACCGGTCGAACCCCGAAATCATCAGGATCTGCTTAAACATCTGCGGCGACTGCGGCAGCGCATA
>DATFQQ010000419.1:0-5253 GCA_035264195.1 Candidatus Sulfotelmatobacter sp.
AACAGGAGTATCAAATTGCTGAACGGAGGCCAAGGATTCACCCAGTTTTTGTCGAATGCGAGTCGCGACTTGATTTAGAGCTCGAAGCACCTCCTCCTTGCGCCTCGCCTCGGCCTGCTCCCTTGCCAGCGAATCACCAGTGGCACAATTGATGCCATTAATTCCGATGACGTACTCACTTCCAAGCGATGATATTGATCCTGCCAAGATCGCCTTCGCGCCGACACGTTGGCAGAGGTCCCGGCCCACTCCTTCGTTCAACCTGTCACCAGGGGAACGCCCCATCAGCTGCAACATTTCCTTGGTCTTTTGGTCTGAGACAATATTCAAGAACGGTGATTGTTGAAGGGCTGTAGCAAGAGCCTGCTTCAGTGGTTCATCGAAAACGGAATCGCCTGTCTTGTTATCGAAATCCAGCAGGACCACGGCATCCTTTTCCGTCAAAGCTGGCGCTCGATGCAGGCGCACCCAAGTGACAGTTGCCAGTAGGAGCGCCGCGAGCATTGCTGGTGCAATTTTCCAGCCAATCCCTCTGCGGCGCGGTCGAACGTGAACTGTGGCGTGAGTGGCCTGCCGGACACTCCGCATTGGCTGAGAGCTCTGTCGTATCTCCTTGAGTGCATCTCTGAGTTCGCCAGCAGTTCGGTACCTCTGCTCACGATCCTTTTCGATTGCTCGTTCAATTACGACGCCGATATCTGCTGGCAATTCGGGATTGATGTTCGCTGGTGTTAGCGGCTTCCGATTCAGCACTGCATTCATTGTTAACGGAATATTCTTCTCGGCGAACGGACGCTGGCCAGTTGCAAGTTCATATAAGACAACCCCCAGGGAGAAAATGTCAGTGCGCCCGTCCAGTTCCTCGTCTCGCACCTGCTCCGGTGACATATACGCAGTCGTACCCGGAATAACGCCTAGGGCGGTGAGCGACTCCTGGTCTGCCAGTTCCGGAAATACAGCGGTAGACAGTTTCGCGAGTCCGAAGTCGAGGATTTTGATCAGCCGCTCGGTGATGAAAATATTCGCAGGCTTAATATCCCGGTGGATCACGCCTGCGGAATGGGCAGCATCGAGTGCATCCGCCACCTCGATACCCCAGTTGAGCCACTCGACCAGCGGGACGCGTCCACCTCTGATCCTCTCCTTTAGCGTCGCACCTCGAAGCAGTTCCATGACGATCACGGGCTTGCCCGCGTACTCCTCGACCTCATATAAGGTGCAGATGTTTGGGTGATTCAGAGAAGAAATAACACGCGCCTCGTGCTCGAACCGCTGGAGCGCTTTACTGTCATCAGCGCGTGAATCGAGCAGCAGCTTCAGAGCGACATGGCGGCCCAGTCGGACATCTTCGGCCTCATAGACCGCGCCCATCCCGCCACTGCCGAGCTTTTTGAGCACGCGATAGTGTGAAATCTGCTGCCCAAGGAAAGAATCTACGAACTCCTTCGCTTCGGGTTCCTTCTCCTTGGCCATTGCACTCGCTGCTACTTGGATGGCGGGTCGTTCCAGAAAGCCCTTGGAACTCTGGTGCGAGACCAGTAGCGACCTCACTTCTCGCTCAAGGTCCGAGTCACCGATGCAGGCTCGGCTGAGAAAACCTTGCTGTTCATCCGCGGGCATACGGAGCACTGCCTGCAAGAGATCGTCGACTCGTTTCCAACGCTCAGGATCCATTGGGAGAACCGCCATTCATCTCGCGGTAAAGCCAAGCTCGCGCTGTGCTCCAATCCCGCATAACGGTGATCGGCGAGGTTCTCAGTACCTCTGCGGTCTCTTCCACGCTGAGTCCGCCAAAAAAGCGCAATTCCACGACCTGGGATTTTCGTGTGTCAAAGCGAGCGAGAGCGTGAAGCGCGTCGTCGAGTGCCACTAGATCTTCGTCTCGGTCGCCGCCGATCACCGCAGCCTCTTCAAGCGAGACGTGGAGTACGCCGGCTCCCCGCTTCAGGTTATGGCGGCGCGCGTGATCAACCAGAATGCGCCGCATCAATTGCGCCGAAACAGCGAAGAAGTGAGCGCGATTCTGCCACTGCATGCGCTTGTAATCAACGAGTCGGAGATAAGCTTCGTTAACTAAAGCTGTCGTCTGTAAGCTGTGAGCGCTACGCTCGCCGCTCATGTAATGCCGGGCGAGACGATGAAGTTCGTCGTATACGATGGGCGTCAGGCGGTCGAGAGCACTCTGATCACCCTCGCTCCAAGCCTGGAGAAGCGCGCTGACGTCCTCATCGGGCGACGGGTTCACTTCGACTGTCACGATGCACTGCCGACTGCGCTTAGATTTCGGAAGATTATAGCGATATCCGGCCTCCTACCCAATACCAACCCGAATGATAGTTCTGACTGCTGGTTTACGCCTATCTAGATAAGAGCGGTTTATTCAGTAGGCGCGGCCAAAAAGGCAGCGACGGAGGACGTATGCACATGGGCAGGCTTCAGAAGGACATCGCAGTTACGGCTATGCTCATCCTTCTTTCCGGCTGGTCGCTTGCACAGCGCGATCCCGGCGTGCGCGGCGGAATCCAGAATACGGGTGGTGGTTTGCAACAGCAGGGCATCCCGATTCCTCATCCGCCCTTGATCAGCCCGCACCCGGTAACCGGAGCAACTGTCAACCACAATGAACGGGCGTCTTTCTTAGAGGGTATCCTACGCGCCGGACAGCTTGAGGCCACCTGCGATACCTGCAATGACGTGACCGATGGTTCGCCAGTTCCGGGCGAACTGGACCCTCAGTTTCCTCAAATTCGTACCAACTCCAATGGCACCGGCGCACGGCACAACGCCGATCAGTGTTTCGTTTGTCATGCGCAGCCGCAGCTTGGGGGCTCTGGCGGATTCATTGTTCCCAATCCTGCTGATCCGGTTCCACAGCACGCAGAGAACCCACAATTTCGCTTAGTGCCACACCGCTTCGATAGACAGAACATCGTTCCATCTTTTGAGAAACAGTATGGGCCGATCCGCGAAGTGCGGTTCAAGTACAAACCCGACGGTACGAGGGACGGTGGAGTCCATCAACTATGGACAGTGCGCGGCAGTACAAACGATCCCACGATTCCCAACTGTGCGCTCACTCAACCAGATTTCGAAGCCGAACTCAGGGCAGGCAATCTAGCCTTCCGGATTCCTCTGCAAATGACTGGTCTGGGATTGATTGAGTCGATCCAAGACCGCGAGATTCTGGCGCAACACGACGCGACAGCGGCACTGCGCGAACTCCTCGGAATCGGGGGTCATCCGAACCGCAGCGGTAATGATGGAACGATCACGCGCTTTGGATGGAAGGCCCAGAACAAGTCCATCACCATGTTTGCGGGCGAAGCCTACAACGTGGAGATGGGAATCACCAACGAACTCTTCCCAACCGCGACGGAAGAAGACCCTGATTGCAACGGGCCAAATAAACCGCTTCCCAACGACGTGGTTCGCACCGATAGGGACGACCACGACAACAAGGCTTTCGACAATCCGCTCCACATCCTGCCAGACTGGATGCAATTCCAGGTGATGATGCGCTTTACGGATGGGCCGGCGCCTGATCCGAATCCCAGCAAGAGCGCCCAGCACGGCCGAACAATCTTTGCCGATATCGGGTGCAGTCTGTGCCACACACCACAAATGCAGACGGCACCAGTCATGCTTAGCCCGGTCTTGCAGGATCGGCCCGTGAACCTGTTCTCTGATTTGATGGTGCATCACATGGGAGCGAGGTTGGCGGATGACATTATCCAGGGCCAGGCCGGGCCGGATGAATTTCGCACAACGCCACTGTGGGGTGTCGGTCAACGCATTTTCTTCTTCCACGACGGGAGAACCGCTGACTTACTGAAGGCCATCAGGGACCACTTCTCGCCGGCAACCGCGAAGTATCCGGCTTCGGAAGCTAATGCCGTCGTCCATCGCTTCAACAAAATGTCTCCGGAGGAGAAGCAAGCGATTCTGGACTTCCTTCGTTCGTTGTGAGGGAGAGTCCTCCGTGACCCTCTGTGTTTTCCTTGGTTAAAAACACTGTCCACCACAGACGGCACAGAGAACACGAGGAGGGATGGAGCGATGATATCGGAACTCAAACTTCGACAGTCCGCGACGCTGGTTCTCTTCCTCGCGTCAAGCGCGGGCGTCGGAGCTGGTCAGGTCTCGCGCGAGTTCTATCGCACGTTCGCGGTCTCTCCTTCCGAATCCCTAAGTCTGCAGGTTGGCCTCCTGGACGGGGACCTCCGGATCGGCTATGCGCGCGATGGGGAAATTGCGGTCGCAGTTGCCGCGCAAGACCCAACCCGTCTGGATCTGGAGACACTCGCCAGTCGCCTGGTGATCGCCCAGACCGGAAACAACCTCGAAATCTGGGAGCGCCCGGGTACTGGCAGTCAGAACCTCAATCTCACCTACACGATTGACGTTCCCTATCGCACCGAGGTGCATGCTTCCGTGCGACGTGGAAAGCAAACGATCACAGGAATTATGGGGCCGGTGAGCGCAGAGACTGGGATTGGCGACATCGAGGTTTCCTACATTTCGCTGCGCGTCGCGGTAACGGCGCGGACGGGCAATCTGAATTTTGAAGTTGTGGGCGGCAGGATTGAAGCCCGCACCGGACAAGGCACGATTTCCTGCCAGCGCGCTCCGCAGGGCATCAGCGCGGAAACAGAAGACGGCGACATCTCACTCATGATTGTCGGCCCCTCTACAGCAACCGTGAAGCGTGGGGCAGGAAGAATCGATGCAGGCGGACTGAGAGGGACGTTCGTGGCGTCCACCGACGCTGGTCATCTACACGTAAAAGCCGTTCCCCACGAGGACTGGCATTTGAGTTCTATGTCAGGAACGATCCGCGTTGAACTTCCTCCAACCGCCCGCTGCGATGTGGATGCCGGTACGACCTCGGGTGATGTCTTCATCAATCGCAAGGACGTCGAACGAATCGGTGAGGACGTTCGGCACGTCTGTCAAAAAATAAATGGAGGCGGTAAACGCATCGAAGTTCGCACGCTCAGCGGCAATGTGATCGTCACCTGATCACCCCCAACTAAGGGCAGTTGGACGCGCATTGTGCGATCACAGGTTCGCGGGTTGCGCAATGTGTCAGTGCGATTTGTCTGAGAAGCAGGCACTCTTGCCATCACAATCCCAATTCGAGGTGACGGTCGTCGGACAAGACTTGTTCTTCAACCGCGAGAATTCTGTCGACCCTCGCACGATTCGGAAGCTCCAGGTTCGGCTGCTCCCTCTCCTATTCCTTCTTTATGTGGT
>DATFQQ010000420.1:0-6927 GCA_035264195.1 Candidatus Sulfotelmatobacter sp.
TCGTGGGCACGGATACGATCACCATCCGTCATTCCATTCCTCTAGCAAACTCCAAGCCTCAGCCCACCGATCCAAGACCGCTTCCCGCTGCCCCGCCCCAGGCACGTACCAATACGGGTTATCGTTTGTGTACGAGGAGTGCTTTCTCCTCTTCTCAGTAACGTTCTTCTGACGCCGTTCGATCGGGAGATGCGGCTGAGAGGATATCAGCTCACGCGATACGCCGATGACTGTGTGCCACGAGTGCGAAAGGCTGAAAGGCTGAGTAGTGCGCAACTGCTTAACTGATGAGGGTAGGTCCCTCGGAACCGGTCTGCAGGGACAGGTTCCAAACCACCTTCGGCGGCTGTGGACAAAAGCCATGGTCGTGAGCACAGAAGGAAAAGGCCTGGCAAGGACCAGGTCAGGTGACAGGCAAGAAGAGGACCGCAAGGGAACCACTATGGAAGTGTCGAAAGCGTAGGGACGATGTCAAAACCGTGGGGGAGTCGTTATCACGGGACTAAGCTCCGACGAAACCTGTTTACGGGCGGAGCGGCATCCGGCATGAGAGGTGGCCTGAGCTTGCCAAAGAGGCGGTTGAGCGGAACGTGGGAACCTGAGACTCCGATGCGAACGGAGAAGTCACAAGTGGCAGAACCACGAGGACGAGAGTACGGATGCGGAGACTCAGGGGCGGAACAGCGCGTAGTAGCCGAGAAGTCCTCGATAAAGGGATGGAGCGAAGGCGCTGTGTCAAGGAGCCTGATTCAATGAGCCAACCAGCAATGGGAGGAGCCCGATGAGTGAGGCAAAGCCGTTTTGTATTTCGAAGAAGGAGGTTTGGGAAGCGTACAAACGGGTCAAAGCAAATAAGGGAGCAGCGGGGGTTGATGATCAATCGATCGAAGATTTTGAAAAGAAGCTGAAGAAGAATCTTTACAAGATCTGGAATCGGATGTCATCAGGCAGTTACTTTCCGCCACCGGTGAGGACGGTGAAGATAGCAAAGAAAAACGGTGGTGAAAGAAAACTGGGTATTCCCACAGTAGCCGATCGCATTGCGCAACAGGTAGTCAAGGCAAGACTGGAACCGGAAGTAGAGCCGCTGTTTCATGCCGATTCCTACGGGTATCGACCGGGGAAGTCGGCATTGGACGCAGTGGGTCAAGCGCGAGAAAGATGCTGGCGTTATGACTGGGTTCTCGATCTGGATATCAGGAGCTTCTTTGACAGCCTTTCACAAGACCTACTACTTCGGGCAGTCAGGAAGCATGCCAAGGAGCGGTGGATCGTTCTCTACATCGAGCGTTGGCTGAACGCGCCAGTGCAAGAAGAGGATGGGCGGTTGGTTCCGCGTGAGAAGGGCACTCCTCAAGGTGGAGTAGCCAGCCCACTGCTGGCGAATCTGTTCTTGCATTATGGGTTAGATCGATGGCTGGCGGTGCACTATCCTCAGGTGCCATTTGAGAGGTACGCCGATGATGTCATTGCGCACTGCAAGACGGAGAAGGAAGCCCAGGAAATGAGGAAGGCCATCGCTGAACGTTTGCAGACTTGCGGACTGGAACTCCATCCGGAGAAGACGAAAATCGTCTATTGCAAGGACGATTGTCGGAAGAGGAAGAACTACCCAAACGAAAAGTTTGATTTTCTCGGCTACAGCTTTCAGCCTCGGAGATCAAAGAATCGCAAGGGGAAGTTCTTCATCAATTTCAGTCCCGCAGTCTCGAACAAAGCAGCGAAGGCGATTCGCGACACTTTTCGGCGCTGGAACCTGCCTAACCGCAGCGACAAGGCGATTGAAGATCTGTCGCGGATGTTCAATCCGATTATCCGAGGCTGGATCCAGTATTACGGGCGATATTATCGCTCGGCGCTTTATCCGACGATGCGCGAACTGAACCAAGATCTGGTCCTTTGGGCCAAGCGTAAATACAAAAAGCTGCGACGCCATCACCGACGGGCGGCACACTGGATCGCGCGCATTTCGCAGCGCGCTCCGGAGTTGTTTGCTCACTGGCAGATGGGGGTGCGGCGTGGCTCCATGGTGGGAGCTGTATGAGCTGAGAGGTTCATGTACAGTTCTGAGAGAGCCTCGAGGTGAAACTCCCCGGGGCTACTCACCGGGTGATTACCTGCAAATCGGCGGCAGAGGCAAGAGCCGCAGTAGAAGCGGCCCGCCGAATCCTGAAACAACTGGACGTGGAATTGCACCCGCAGAAGACGCGGATCGTCCATGTTCGGTATGGCTTCGAGTTCCTTGGCTACAAAATCAAGCGCGGGTACAGAAAGCTTCGTCTGCCCGAAAGCAAGATTCGTAGCGGAGCTCGTGCGGGAGCGCTTTACGCGTATCCCAAAGCGAAGTCGATTAGTCGTTTCATGGATCAGGTGCGACAGCGGACAAGGCGGAAGCTGCCTCTGACCACCCAAGAGCTGATTGAGAAGCTGAATCCGCTCATACGGGGTTGGGGAGAGTATTACAAACGAGCCCACGTCCGCAGGCTCTTCCATCGGCTCGACGGATGGATCCTGCGACGAATCTGGTCGCATCGGTGCAAACGGTGGCGCAATACTGGTCAGAAACAGTTGCCGGAAGCGCTGCTGTACGACGAGTACGAGCTTGTTAACCTGGTTGAGCTAATTCCTTCTTTGGCATCCCAGAAGTGAGGCATCTTTGCGATAGCTGCATACGGGAAATCTGTACGTGCAGTCTGGGTGGCGGACGGAGGCCAGCGCGAGGGCGACCTTGTGCGCCTCCTCCGACCCGGCTGTTGAGCGAATAATTGAGCGTCGTGCATTGTTCTCCTTGGGGGAGCAGCGATAGCTCGTGACCCTGACTAACGAATGCGAGGCATGCTCTCCGCTCCCGCCAGAGGAGAAACAGATGCCCTACAAGATAGCAGGAATCGATGTGCATAAAAGGATGCTGCACGTGGTCGTCTCTGACGTTGAAGTCGACGGGGAGTACGACTTCACGCGGCGAGTATTTGGCAGCTGCCCCGAAGCACTGTGCTCGCTGGCCACATGGCTGGTGGAGCAGGAGGCCGAGGAAGTGGTCATGGAATCGACAGCGCAATATTGGCGGCCGGTGTGGGAAGTGCTGGAGCGCTACTGGAAGCCGGACTGCCAAAAACGGCAAGGCGCATGCCCGATCTCAGGAACACTGCATCTGGCGCAGGCGCAGTCGAACCGCGGTCGGCGAGGCCGCAAGAAGGATTTCCGCGATGCCGAACGTTTAGTGAAGCGACTGGTCGCCAACGAGCTGGTCCTGAGCTTTGTGCCCGATGCCGAGCAGCGTCTGTGGCGAACGGTCATGCGCACCAAGTATCAGGCGACGCGTAACCGAGTGCAGCTGCAGAATCGATTAGAGGCTTTGCTGGAAGAAGCGCACCTCAAAATATCCAGCCTAGTCTCGGATCTGCTGGGAGTCAGCGCACGGCGCATGCTGAAGGCCATAGCCGAGGGGCAAACTGATCCTGCGGCTGTGGTCGCTGTGGCCGATGCCAGGTTGCAGGCCACACCGGAACAGTTACGCGATGCGCTCGGAGTGTGCCGGGAGCTGAACCCCCTGTACCGGCGGCTAATCAAGATGGCTCTGGAAGAGGTGGCATCAATCGACCAGCGAATTGAGCAACTGGACCAAGAGATGGCCAATCTGCTCCGCCGGCACGAGGACCAGGTCCAGCGGCTCGCGGAGGTACCCGGCCTAGGTGCTGATTCGGCGCAGCAGATTATCGCCGAAGTCGGTGCCACCGCGGCGACATTTCCTTCGGACAAGCATCTCTCGTCCTGGGTCGGTGCATGTTCGGGCAGTGAGGAGACCGCCGA
Source organism: Candidatus Sulfotelmatobacter sp. (assembly GCA_035264195.1). Taxonomy (GTDB): domain Bacteria; phylum Acidobacteriota; class Terriglobia; order Terriglobales; family Acidobacteriaceae; genus Sulfotelmatobacter. The sequence continues at coordinate 3,811 of DATFQQ010000420.1, forward strand.
AGTGAACCACAGCGGCCGGTCTCCGCATGGTAACCGTCATATGCGGCGCATTCTGAATCAGGCCGCCAATGCGGCGGTCAAATACAAGGGAAGCATCTTCGAGATTCTCTACCGTCGTCATGTGCCACGTCTGGGACACAAGCACACCATTGCAATAATTGCCCACAAACTTTGCCGCCTGATTTGGCACATACTGCAACGTGGAATGCGCTACGAAGAACGCGGCCCAGAGGTCAGCAAAAAGTCCAAACAGGCGCGCACTCAAAAAATGATCCGCGAACTCCGCAGGCTAGGGTATAGGGTCGAACCGACTACCCCAGCTATGGCAACATAAACGGGCGATTTTCGACCCTGCCGACTATTCGACCAGGAAGATTATTCCACTTTATCCACACGCACTCGGTTGTCGTGATAGACGGCGCCTCCCCCCATGTCTGAATCTCGATCGTCGACGGTTGCGTTAACGGTGGCACTCTGCCTGGAATCGCGCGGCCAGCGGCCTTTCGAGCTGGCGACCACCCCGGGGCGAACGTGATCGGTCACGTCCGCGACAGCAAAGAAAGAACCTCGCGCATTGACAACGCGCACTTCATCTCCTCCGGCGATCTCTCTTGGTGCAGCATCGTCGGGGTGGATCAAGAGAGTCGGTACGCCCGCACGCTGTTGCTGCCGCGGAACGTTGGCGAACATCGAATTCAAAAAGTAGTGGTTGGCTGGCGTGATCAAGGCGAGCGGATATTCTCGGGCGAGGGATGTGTCGTGCTCCGACGTCTCATGCGCGGGCGAGTAAGCGGCGACCGGATCCAATCCAGCCCGCGCCATTTGTTCCGAGACGAATTCTAATTTCCCCGAGGTGGTGGGGAAGGAATGTTCGAATGGCACGAACGGGCTCGGGTAGTTGAGACGCATCCACCCGTGGGTTTTCAGTTTCTCGAGTGTGATGCCATCCAACGACAAATGCCGGCTGTCGAGAACCTGAGTTGCCAGCGTCTCGTCGCTGTCATATAGCGCTGGCTCGTGCAAACCCAGCTTGCGCGCGAGGCGCCGAAAGATCTCAGTCGTCGGAAGACACTCGCATGGAGGCGGTACTGCGGGTTCGTTCCAGGCGATGTAAAGGTGTCCGTAAGCGATCAGGAGATCGCGGTGCTCGATCTGCATCGTCGCAGGCAAAACGATGTCCGCATAGCGTGCAGTATCGGTGAGGAAATGTTCGATGACGACACTGAACAGATCCGTTCGCGCGAGACCACAGAGTACCTTAGTCTGATTGGGGACGCTCGCTGCAGGATTGCTGGCATATACGAACAAGGCGTTCACCCGCTGATTGCTGGTCTGGAGTAGTATTTCACCGAACCGCTTCATATCAAGCGCACGTGTTGGTCGGGGTCTCAGATCATCGCGCCACAGCGCTGCCCAGTTCAGCCCAAAGAAGCCGCGCGTGTCGTAGAAAACTCCTCCGCCTGGATAACGCCAGTCACCGGTCACTCCGGGAACACAACTGATAGTACGCACGGCCATTCCACCGCCACCATGGCGTTGAAGACCGATGCCGATGCGAATACCTGCAGGGCGCGTTTCGGCGAGTCGCTTGCCTAGGTCGATAATGGTTTGGGCCGGGAGTCCGGTGATCGTCGCTGCTTGTGATGGCGAAAATTCGAGAATCCGCTGGCGAAACTTTTGCCAGCCCACGGTGTGCTCGCTGATAAACTGCTGATCTTCCTTGCCCTGAGCCAAGACGACGTGCATGAGGCCCAGTGCAAGTGCAGCATCGGTTCCAGGTATCGGCGCGAGGTGCCAGTCTGAGGCAGCCGCGGTTCGCGTCCGAATCGGATCAATGGTGACTACGAAACCACCATTCTTTCGCGCCTCAAGAATCGGGCGCCACAGGTGGGGATGCGTCGACAACACGTTCGTACCCCAAAGCACAATGAGCTTCGAGAAACGGAACGACTCCGGATCCATGCCGACTTTGTTGTCGCCAAGTGTGTAGCCGGTCCCGAACCCTCCAGCTATCGTGCAAAGGTTGTAGTCGTTGCGCGAGGTGCCGAGCACGTTCCACAGTCTCCGTCCGGCGCCGTAGATGCCCTGGATCAGTCCCATACTGCCGCTGCCGGCAATGGGCCAGATCGCCTCAGCTCCGTCGCGCGCCATTACGTCGCGGAGCCGCTCTGCGATCTCATTGAGTGCCTCATCCCAGGAAATTCGGGTAAACGTGCCGTTCCCTTTCGGCCCTCTGTGACGCATTGGATACAGGAGCCGATCGCGCGAACGGGCGTACGTCAGATAGTCCACAACCTTGTTACATAGCGATCCGCGAGTGTAAGGATGGTGGGGGTCTCCGCGAAGGGCAACCGCCTCCTCTTGTTTGACTGTGACGATCCAACTGCAGGTGTCTGGACAGTCGAGGGGACACGCGCCGCGGACATGACGAACTTCAGGTTGAAGGCGCATGCGTTCCTAGTAACTACAGGCAGATCTATCGAACCGCGCTCGCCCTGGAAGGCGTTGGGCCTCCTTTATTTCGTGAGCGCAGGCATGACGTTCACTAACATGTTTGTCCGTAGAGTCAGGGTTTCAACAGTCATCTTCGAAATCAACCAGTTCACCTTCTCGGGAAGCTCCTGATCAGCGCGCTCCTCCAGAATGCTCGCCAAGCTTGTGCGCGGGCGAAGGCGGATGTAGCGCGGCTCATTTCCTCCCTCGACAAGGCGGTACCAGAGCGTCTCGCCTTGCAGCTTGGATTGCTCACCAGCAAGTGCGGCCTCGAAGGCCTTTCCCGCACCGTAGTTGAGTTCCACGGTCGTGTACTCGGCCTGCGGAGTCGGAGTGGGCACACCATTTCCGCGCGAAAGCCAAGGCAGGAACTCGTATATCCAACTCCCTGTGAATTGGACATGCGGCAGTAAGTTGATCGACGCGTCCCGCCAGTCTTCGTCCGGTGATACCGGATTGCTCAGTTCAGCAGCGGTGTGTCCGAAGGTCGCGTAAATGGTCCACCGCTGCCGTTCCGTGGATGCCAAGACTAAGTAGCTGTACCAGCTGAATGGATCCTTGACCTTGCGATGCCACTCGAGATGGCGAATATACCCGGCGTCCAAGTCAAGGGTATGACGCTCA
>DATFQQ010000421.1:0-32995 GCA_035264195.1 Candidatus Sulfotelmatobacter sp.
GTTCAGAGGCACCACAGGCGTTTTTCTTAACGGCACTTCGGCTAGCTTCACGGTGGTTGCGGATACCCTTATTCGTGCCACGGTTCCGTTCGGAGCGACAACTGGATTTGTCACGGTGCAGACCCCGAGCGTGACGCTGACCAGCAACACTCCATTCTACGTAATTCCGTAATCAAAACTTCGGCACTCCGTTCGGGCAATGTTCAGAAGAGTCAACTGGCGTAACATCGCAATTACGCTCATCATCCCCTTAGGTTGCCTCTGGTGTCTAGAGTAGTGACGACCGACCGTGAAAAAGTGGACAGGAATACTCGCCGCCGCTGGTGCTCTGTGGGTGATTCTTGTGCTTCGGTTCGGCTTGTTACCACTCGCTTAGACTGAGCAACTATTCTGGGACCTTCAGTGCAAGGTGGGTCCAACATAGAGGTATAGGCCCTTCTCCCGCCCTCATTTTCGCTTTCAATGCCTGGCTCGTTCTGACCAGTTCGATTGAATGGGTTGTGATCGGTTTGCCCTCCGAGCCGTGTTGCGACGACTGCTGAAGTGCAAGAAGAATCTGATGTGACGAGAACAGTCTGCGGAAATGGATCTGACCTCTGAGTGGAGAGTAATCTCCGGGCGCATGATGATGATCCGCGCGTGCCGAACGAGAACATGGGTGCTCAGAAATTCCTAACTTGGCGAAAAACGATTTCACGCATTGAGCTCATGGCGTCTGTGCGTGATCCAGTCAGGGGCAGGATCGTTGCTACTTACTAGCCTCCGGCAGACTCCAGGCAAAGAGCACTCCGCCCGCGCCGGTTAGAACGTATTGCCGGCCATCCAGTTCATAGGTGATTGGAGAACTCGCGATCTCGCCTCCGGTGCCTGCGTGCCACAGAGTTTTCCCATCACTGGTATCGAGGGCTAGAGTATTGCCGCTGGAGTCGCCGGTGAACGTGAGGCCTGAATCGGTGGTCAGCACCCCGGCAGAAGCGCCTTCCCCGATATCGTGACTCCAGCGAATTTTTCCTGTCTGGTAGTCGATGGCTTTGATGATGCCTTTGCCCCAGAGATCGTAGTCCGCCCCAGCCCAGCCATAGGTGCCGTCGGCGGGCTTGGCAAAATAGAGAGAGTAACTTTCGCGCGCTGAAACGATAAACAATCCGTTCCTGGGATCGAAACTTGGAGAGCGGAAGTTGGTCATGCCGCCTTCATCGGGCGCGATCAGGCGTCCGTCAGGCGCCGGTTCTTTGTCCGGATTCGGAATCGGGCGGCCCTGCTTATCGATGCCCAGCGTCCAGTTCACCGCGCCGAACGGTGTGGTGAGAAGGCTTTTGCCGTTGGTGCGATCGAGGACGAAGAAGTAGCCGTTGCGAGAGGCCTGCATCAGCAACTTGCGAGGCTCTCCGTGAAAGTCGGCGTCGACCATCACTGGGACTTCGATGGCATCCCAATCGTGCGTGTCATGCGGAGACGGCTGGAAGGCCCACACCAGCTTTCCGTTATCCGGATTCAGCGCAGCGATGGTGCACGTATAGAGGTCGTCCCCGGGACGCGTCTTGCCGTTCAACACTGGCGTCGGATTGCCGGTGCCGGTATAGAGCAGATTCAGATCGGGGTCGTAAGTTCCTGTCAACCAGATTGTGCCACCCGTGGTCGCATTCGGGGTACCGGCGGGAGGAGTCGTGTCCCATTGCCATTGCGTCTTGCCAGTCTCGGGATCAATGGATCGCATGTACGCGCCTATATTGTCCAAGTCCCCGCCCACACCGAGGATTATGTGATTGCGCACCACCAACGGAGCCATGGTGGTCCAATATCCTTTATTGATGTCGCCGACTTCGACATCCCAACGGACTTTGCCATTCTTCGCGTCCAGCGAAATCAGGTGTGCGTCGGGAGTCGAGAAGTAGAGCCATTGTTTGTACATGGCGACGCCACGATGCCCCAGGTGCATACCGGGGTTTTGCTTGTACCTGTAGTGCCAGATCTGGTGGCCCGAGCGGGCGTCGACGGCCCAAACGTTGTCGGGCACGCTGAAATAGAGCACGCCGTCGACCAACAGCGGGGAAGACTTGATGAGTGCGTCGTGGTTGGTTTGAAAAGCCCACGCGAGCACGAGTGATGAGACATTCTGGGGAGTGATCTGGGTCAGTCGACTGTGTCGTCGGCCGGAATAGTCGCCATGGTAGCTCGGCCAGGAGTCAGCCGACGGATTAGCAATCGTGGCGGGATCGATCCCCTGTGAATGAAGTCGGCCCGGGGAAAAAAACAACAACAAGGCGGCACACAATAGCGTTTTTATGGAAAGAGATTTCATATTTCCTATTGCAGCGTTTGCAGGTAGGCGATCCGGTTATCGAAATCGTCGGCACGCGATACCCTGTAGCAAAGGATAATACTGCATCTTCACTGATGGATCGCCTCCACGGCTTATTTCCACCGGCACAGATGGGTGGCAAATCGCCACGGTTAAAACAGTGATATTGCTTAGATCGAGGAGTCGTCGCATTATTGCTGCCGAATGACTAGTTTTCTAGAAACGGGAAGGCAAATCGCAAGGTATCTCTCGGTTGTCGTTGTGATCTGCGGCGCGTTGATTCTAGTAAAAATGCAAGTTCAGGCGTTCCGCCTGGACGACCAGATCGAGCGTGGTGCAGTTCACAGAACTCAGGAGGAAGATGCCACTTTCCATCGAGAGTTCTGGTCGAATTTCGAGGTCGGAGCGAGAGTGCTAGTCGTGGGCTGTTTGGTATTGTCCCTGACCCTGACCAGCGGGAGAGCACTCAAGGCTGGATGGTGGACCTTGGGACTGAGCGTAATCTTGCTCTTCGGTGCTTGGGCTGTGGGCGGGCCCCACGGTGGGTATTCAGGAGCGACTGCGTCTACCGTAGCGTCAACAGTGTTTTGCGCGGGTGGAGGCCTTCTTATCGTTGGTGGGCTGAGACTTGGATACACCAAACTGCGCCCTGGCAGTGGGTGATTGTCGGGAAATCGCCGATACACTCAAAATCGACCAGGCGAGTCCAGCCGGAAACAACCGGCTAATTTTCTGAACTGGGCCGCCCCTTGCAGGCTCTACCCCCGATCCAAGCAAGATCGTAGCGGCCCATGTTCTACTCGACAACCAATCGAGTTCACTTAAGACATCGGTGCCGCTCTAAAACTGCCCTCGCCCCCCAGAACGAAACCGACCGGGTCATTGTGCTTGCTCTGAGCAGGAGCTGGCAATCGCCTGAAGGTTCTAGCACGGAAATGCTAGGACTGTACGATCTTCTCCAGCGCCAGGCGGCTGCGAATGACCAGAGTCGCGCCCTTGGAATGCATCAACTGTTTCTTCTTGAATTCGGAGAACAGCCGGCTCACGGTCTCGCGGGTCGTACCGATGATCTCGGCGATCTCTTCGTGCGTCAGGGTCAACTTTACCTGAGAGGATCCATCCGTTTGCGTCGTCTTCGTGGACCACGAGAGCAGCAGCTTCGCAAATTTCTCTGAGGGAGATGCGGCCAGGCCGAGCGTGCGGATCTCCTCGTACGCCGTGAAATAGTTGCGGCTGAGCTGCTGCGCCATGCGCATGGCGGCCTCGGGAAAATCTTTGAGCATCAGCGTTAGCGAATCGCGGGGAATGAAATTCGCCTGTCCAGGCTCCATCATCTCGGCGGTCACTTCGTACGGACGATTCGAGATCACGGCATTCAGGCCGAGAACATCGCCCGCCTCGGAGATCTTGGTGATGATCGTCTTGCCTTCCCGCGAGGTGGTTGAAAGTTTCACTTTGCCGCTGCACAGAACGAATACGCCACGCGGCATCTGCCCTTCGATAAAAAGCATGGCGCCCTTCGGGTACACAGCCGTGGATTTGATTTCATTGAGACGCTGGCTGGCGAGAACGCCAAGATTGCAGAACAGATGTTCACCCCGGAAAGGGCAAGTCTGGCAGTTATCAAGGATATTTAGACCATAAGGAGCTCGCATTGGAAAACCTCCTCCGGGTACCGGTTGCCCCATTCGGCGTCATGCCCTGAACCCGCTATGAGGAATGGCACGCGGTAGGCCAACTTATTGGCCGGCGGCAACCAAGGCAGCCGGAAAGATAGAACGCATTGACAATAGGGAACTTACACGGATTCTCCAGGATGCGGGATTTCACCCTGCTCGTTCAGGAACCGGTGCGAAACGGGTTATTTCCCTCACAACGGTGTGTGATTCGCATCACTGGTTTATGTGATCGACCCCCGGTAGTAACCGCCGCTAGGTGACTTAAGTCAGGAAGTTTAGGAGGTCCAAACCCGGCCACCTCTTATGGCCCGACATTCACCTGCAGGGCGGACGGGGTCTGCATTCTTTCGCGGTAGATCACATTTCTGGGGGCGACTTCCCCGATGGCGTCTACGTGCACGACATAGCCGCCGCGAGGCAGGGTATCGCCGAATGGCAGTTCCATATCGAAGCTGCCTCTGCGCAACCGGAAATGCTGATAGCCGATCGCAACCGCGCGTCCGTTGGGCGGCACCGCGAGAACGATAAAGGTAAGGTCGATGTCATCCGGGGTCGCGTTGGAGACTGCCGCGCTGCCGTCGATCCTGTTGCCATCGACGTGTGCCTCCTGCTTCCAGCGCAGGCTCAGCGCCGCCAAGACCCGCAGCACAAACTCTTTTTGGACGGCCTGTTGCGGCTGGCTGCCGTCTCGTACCGCGATCGTGAAGTGGAATTCGCCCGCGTGGTCTGGCTGACCATGCAGCAAGCCATGGTCATCGAGTTTCATCCCCGGCGGCAGGTCACCTTTTTCTACACGCCAGTGCAGCGCCGGCGCTCCGCCTCGCGCGTGGAACAGGACTTCGTAGTTGGCGTGTGGAAAGGTATCGGGCAATGCAGAATCGTTCTGGATGACGAGTTCTGTGTCCGCTTGGTCCTGAGGCGGCGGGGTCGCCGTTGTTTGGGCGGACGCCTGATGCGACGCGCTCCACGAACATATAAGGATGAGAACCTCGACCATGCACCGTAGTGTTTTCAAGAACAGTTGCCTTTCCTGCCCGATTACAAACTTTTACTTTGTACCTGCCTCATCAATCTGTTTGCCCATGCCCCATTGGCTCTCTCTCAAACCCTGCTGATGAGACTAGCCGCCAGCTCTAATCTCCCACAATCCGGACTTCAATACGAATGATTCGACAGCAGGAACTTGCATCCAACGATCTAGGGAACACCGAGGTCACGTTGACTAAGAATTATCTTTTCTGAAAAACTAACATCTAACTCCACTTAATATTTTGGATGGCGCGTGCCGGTCGCGAGGCCGATAGGCTGCACAAAATAAAGTTCGTGGACTGCATGAATTAATTGATGGAACTGCTTCTTAATCTCACCTGGCTGCTGCTGGCGTTGCCTGCATATTTCCTGTGGCGCGACTCGAGGAGTATGCCGAGTGCGCGCCGGTTCACGGCAGTGCAGTGCATGCTGGCCGTAGGCTGCATGTTGGTGACGCTGTTTCCAGTCGTTTCTGCGACAGACGACCTACGGGCTATGCGCGCAGAGATGGAAGAATCGCCGGTCAACAAGCGCAGCATCGGCCAAGCGAGCGGAGAACGCCTCTCTGCGTCGAAGTCCCTGGCACAGCCTGCATTGGCCACCAGTTCGTATCGTCCTGTTTTGTTTGAGCAAGGCTGGCATGTCGTTGTAGCGGTCTTGATGAGCACGCCGGCGTCCCCCGGCTTTGTTCGTTCGGGCCGCGCTCCACCGCAATTCCTCCTCGGGTAGGCAGTTCTTCGGATCGTCAATCTGTTTCACAAGAAAAACGGCAGCGATCCAGACTTTTCGTTACGAAATTTCCCGCGCGGGACACACCATGATTCGTGTTGCTGCCGCATCGGCGGCTGGTATCTCCCGCGATAAAAAACTCGCTTGGGCACGCCCAGCGAGGCACGGAGTGTTGGATGCGGTTGAAATTCATCATCGCAAGAATGACGCTGGCTTTCAGCGCGATCGGTCTGTACGCCCAAGCTACGCCTCAGGCTCCGCCCGCGCCTCGTACGGTCTGGATATGGGATCAGGTCAAAGATAATTTCCGGCTTAACAATACGACTCTGTTCGCGGCCAAGCTGAACATCGACGAACTCAAGGCCCAGGAGATTACCGCTCACCTTCGCCCGAATCCTGACTTTACCCTCAGCGCTGACGGCACGCAGATCGCCCCCAGCCGCGGAGTGTGGCAGCCGTTCGCCGGAACCTTTGTCTCGCCCGGTGTGAGCTATTTGTTTGAGCGGCGGAATAAACGCGGTCTGCGCTTCCAGGCCGCGAAGGAGGGCACAGCCATCGGCTCGGCCCAGGCCGACGACACCGACCGTACCCTTTTGTTCAACTTGCGCAGTGCTTTTGTTGGGATCCTTCAGGCGAAAGCAGTGGTAAAGGTTTCGCAGGATAACCTCGAGTATTACGACCACATCCTCAAGATCAGCCGCGATCGCTACCAGGCCGGGGATATTGCGCAGATCGATCTCGATCGCCTCGAACTGCAGCGACTGCAGTACGAATCGGATCTGCAGAATGCGCTGGTCAACCTACGCACGACGAAGATTAACCTGCTTGCGTTGCTGGACGACCACCGGCCAGTCGACAGCTTCGACGTGGAGGGCCCCTTCGATTTCAAAGAAGATCTGCTGGCGCTCGACGATTACCGGAGAGACGCGCTGGATGCACGTCCTGATCTTCGTGCCGCTGCGCTAACCGTGAAGCAGGCTGAAACGAACTATGAACTCGCGAAGGCCGACGGCTCGATCGATCCAACGATCGGTGTGTGGTTTACGCACAACGGATCATTCAACAACCCCGATGCTTTGAATACGATTGGCGCGAGCGTAAGCATTCCGCTTCGCATCTTCGACAAGAATCAGGGCGAGAAGTTGCGCACAAGGGTCGATATCAATCGCAGCGAAAAGCTGCGTCAAGGAACCGAGACGCAGGTTTATAGCGATGTCGATACTGCCTACGCCACGATTACTTCAAACATCGCGCTGCTTAAGCCCTACAAGGAAAAGTATCTGGCACAAGCTGTGCGCGTGCGCGACACGGTCTTGTTTTCTTATCAACATGGCGGTGCTGCATTGATCGACTTCTTAAACGCTGAAAACGACTACCGCGCCGTGCAATTGAGCTACGTCAACCTGATCGGCGCTTATCTCACCGCAGCCGCCCAGATGAACCAGGCAGTAGGACGTGAGGTCATCCAATGAAGAACTGTTCTTATAACCCCAGGTACGCCGTGTATCGCATGCTGCCATCATTCCGCTGGACTGTCGCCGCTGTTCTCCTAGGCGCAATCGCTGTTGGTCTCGGCTGCTCCAACGACACTCCTGTTGCTGCCAGCAAGCCTCTCATTACGCTCGACCCTGACGTTTTCGAAGCAGAGCGTCCGGATCTCTTCAAGACCGTCAAGGCGACAACCCGCGCAGTGCCTACAGTAGTCACCTCCAATGGTGTGGTTTCACCTGACGTGAACCGAACGATTCGCGTGACGTCGCTCGGTTCAGGGCGCGTCGTCGACCTCAAGGTGAAGCTTGGCGACACCGTTCAGAAAGGCCAGACGCTGCTGGTGATTTCCAGTCCGGACCTGTCCGGTGCATTTGCAGAGTTCGAGAAAGCCAAGGCAGACGAACAACTCGCGCGTAAAGGCCTTGATCGCACGCAGATGCTTTACGACCGGGGAGCCATCGCGGCCAAAGATCTCGAGGTGGCCCAAGACACAGAAGATAAGGCCAAGGTTGATCTTGAAGCGGCAGATCATCGCATCCGAATTCTCGGAGCTGATCCCACTCATCCCAGCCCTCTGATCGAGTTGAAGGCGCCTGTCTCGGGAACGATTGTCGAGCAAAATGTCGCGGGAGCGGAGGGCGTCAAGAGTCTCGACAACACTCCCAATCTCTTCACCATCGCCAACCTGTCGGAAGTCTGGGTCGTGTGCGATGTCTTTGAGAATGACTTGGGCGCAGTGCACGTGGGGGACTCCGCCGAGATTCGCCTGAATGCCTTTGCTGATCGAGTATTCAAAGGCAGGGTAGCCGACATCTCGCACGTCCTCGATCCCAATACTCGTTCTGCGAAGGTTCGCATTGTGCTGCCGAATCCTGATGGCTCTCTGCGCTCCGGCATGTTCGCGGTCGCCACATTCCGCTCGCGCACGACGACCAAGCGCGTTGTGGTTCCTGCCACCGCGATCATGCGTCTGCACGACAAGGACTGGGTGTTTCAAAAAATAGCCGCCAACCGTTTTCGCAAGATCGCAATCGAGGCCGATGGCCTCGCCCCTGATGGTATGCAGGAAATACGTTCCGGGGTGAAAGAGGGCGACGAGGTGGTCACCAACGCGCTCGAGTTCTCCACCGAAGTAGCCGAGAAGAAGTCAGGAGAGTAGACGAATGATCCGTAAGGCCATCGACTTCGCCCTGGCAAATCCCCTGCTCGTGCTCGGCGGGGCGCTCGTGCTCTTCGTCTGGGGCATCATTTCATTCCACAATCTTCCCATCGAGGCGTACCCGGACGTTGCCGATACATACGCGCAGGTGATCACGCAGTGGCCAGGTCACGCGGCGGAAGAGGTTGAGCAGCAGATCACGGTTCCGCTGGAGGTGGAACTGAACGGTGTCGCTCATCTGACTCATCTTCGCTCCGTCTCGCTGATGGGCCTTTCGGTCATCACCATCATCTACGACGACGACATCACCACATTCAACGCCCGCCAGGAAGTTCTTGATCGTTTGCAGAATGTTACGTTGCCTCCCGGCGTGAACACGGGGATCGGTCCCGATTACAGCCCAATCGGCCAGATCATGTTCTACACGTTGACCAGCACCAATCCGAAATATGACGTGATGGAACTCAAGGCGCTAAACGATTGGTTTGTCGTCAACCAATTGAAGTCCGTGCCCAACATCGTCGACGTTAATCCCTTTGGTGGACCCACCCGGGAATATCAGGTCCAGCTCGATCCCAACAAACTGGTGTCTTACGGCCTGACATTGCCACAAATCGAACAGGCGCTGATTGCTAACAACATTAACGCCGGCGGGGGATTCATTGAGCGCGGGCAGCAGGCTTTGAACGTCAGGGCGGTCGGCCTGATGCAAACCACCGACGATATCGGCGCCACGGTGGTCAAAGTACAGAACGGTACAGCCGTGCGCGTTCGCGATCTGGGCAATGTTGTGCAGGCTCCGAAGGTTCGTTTGGGGCAACTGGGCAAAACGATCCGCAAAGACGACGGCACGATCATTAATGACGACGACGTGGTCGAAGGTATTGTGCTGCTGCGCAAAGGTGCGGTGGCCGAGACGGCATTGCAAGACCTGCACAAAAAGATCGATCAGCTGAATGGGACGGACGGGAAAGCCGGCCTGCTGCCCGTGGGAGTCAAACTCGTCCCGCATCTCGACCGCAGCGAACTCATGCACCACACGACGCGCACTGTCTTGCGGAACCTGAGGGATGGAGTGCTGCTCGTTACCCTGGTGCTGTTTCTGTTCCTCGGCAATGTGCGTAGTGCCTTTATTGTCGCGATCACGATTCCCTTCTCGCTCCTGTTCGCGGCGATCCTGCTCGACTTACGCCATATTCCTGCCAACCTGCTTTCGCTCGGAGCACTCGATTTCGGGATGGTCGTTGACGGGTCGGTGGTGATGGTGGAGAACATCCTTCGGCACACATCCTTCGGCGACCACAAGAAAACGTTCCGTGAAATTGTGGCGACCGCGGCGCACGAGGTGCAGAGACCCGTATTCTTCGCGCGCATCATCATTATTGTTTCGTATCTGCCCATCTTTACATTGCAGCGCGTGGAAGGTCGGTTATTCAGTCCGATGGCATGGACAGTCGCATTCGCATTGCTCGGCGCGCTGGTCTTCGCCTTGTTCATTGCGCCTGTACTCTGCTGCTACCTGTTCAGTCGCGAAATGCATGAGTGGCGGAACCCGGTACTCGAATGGCTGAATCGCAGCTACGGGCGTTCGCTCGACTGGTGCTTCGATCACATGAAGGTGACGCTCGGGCTGGGTCTTGCGGCTTTCGGGCTTCTTCTCTTCTTCGCGCTAAGCGGCATCATCGGCTCGGAATTCTTGCCGCACCTCGACGAAGGCGCAATTTGGGTACGAGGAACGCTCGCGCCCAGCACTGGCCCTTCGTCGAGCATTGATATGGCCAACCGCGCTCGTCTGGTGCTGGCCGAATTTCCCGAGGTGACACAGGTTGTCAGCCAGGTAGGACGCCCAGACGATGGAAGTGATGCCAGCGGTTTCTACAACACCGAGTTCTTCGTCGCCCTGCGGCCTCGCGAAGAGTGGCGCTCGGAGTTCCATGGCACGAAAGACGAGCTGATTGCCGCTATGGACAAGAAGTTGCAGCAGTTCCCTGGAGTCGACTGGAACTTTTCGCAGCCGATCTCCGACAACGTGGAAGAGGCAGTCAGCGGCGTAAAAGGTGAACTCGCCGTGAAGCTGTTTGGCCGAGACTTGAAAATGCTGGAACAGAAGGCGGACGAGATTCAGGGTGTAATGAGTCAGGTCCCGGGGGTCGCAGATCTGGGCACTTTCCAAGTGCGTGGACAACCGAACGTCAACTTAAATGTGGATCGCGCCGCAGCCGACCGCTTCGGAATCAATGTCAGCGACATCCAGGACGCGATTGAAACCGCTGTCGGCGGCAAAGCGGTAAGCCAGATCCTGATTGGCGAACAGCGCTTTGATATGACGGTGCGATATCAACCGCAATATCGCCGAACGGTCGACGACATCTCGAACATCCGGCTGACTGCTCCGTCGGGCGAGCGAGTCTCTCTGGGGCAACTCAGCAAAATCACGCTCGATGATGGCGCTTCGACCATCTACCGCGAGGGAAATCAGCGCTACATTGCCATCAAGTACAGTGTTCGCGGACGCGATTTGGGCAGCACGGTGCGTCAGGCAATTGAGGAAGTCGGGCGTAAGGTCAAGCTGCCCGAGGGCTACCACCTCGATTGGACCGGAGAATACGAGAGCCAGCAGCGGGCGAATCGACGTCTCGCGATTATCGTCCCGGTCACGCTCTTGCTGATGGCGTTTATTCTCTACTCGGCGTTCGGCTCGTGGAAGTGGGTTTTCCTAATTCTCTCGGTTGTGGCGCTTTCTCCCTTGGGAGGCTTCCTCACACTGATACTCACCGGAACACACTTCAGTGTCTCGTCTGGCCTCGGGTTCCTGGCGCTGATTGGTGTGTCGGTAGAAATTGGCGTGATCATGATCGAGTACATCAATCAGCTTCGTACTCGTGGCATGCCGGTGCGCGACGCGGCGAAAGAAGGTGCCGCTCTCAGGCTGCGTCCCATCATGATGACGATGCTGGTGGCGACCCTTGGCTTGTTGCCAGCCGCCATGTCGCACGATATTGGCTCTGACTCGCAGCGGCCGTTCGCGATCGTCATCGTCGGCGGCCTGATTGTCGAACTCTTCATCAGCGTTATTCTGTGGCCAACGCTCTATGTCTTCTGGGCACGCCCTGGGGACCGCTTGCCACCCGCTGAACAAAGCTTCATGGCGGAAGGGGAGCACGTCGATTAGCGACCAGAGAAACCGATCTGAACTCTAGCTCCGCGTCCTCAGCGGCCTTTCTTGGCGCCCTCCGCGGTTCAAGATTTTACCGCTGAGAACGCTGAGAAAGGCCGCTGAGAGCGCCGAGTAAAGCCACCCCACCTGCGCGTAACGTTCTCTCGCGCTGCTGCGTTATACTCTCTGAACCACTCTGGTACTTCCCCGGGGATCTCATTCATGGCAGTTGGTGTACGCACAGAAGATCTGCGCAAGGTGTACAGCTCTGCGCCTCCAATGGCGGCGACGGGCGTCATGGCGCGTCCGGCAGAGAAGTCGAAGCACCCGAAGCCGCAGATCAAGGCTCTCGACGGGCTGTCACTTGAGGTAAAGCCCGGGGAGATCTTCTGCTTGCTCGGGCCGAACGGCGCCGGGAAGTCCACGACGATCGGAATTATTACGACACGTGTGCGTACGACCAGTGGTCAGGCATGGGTCGGCGAACATGAAGTATGGAAAGAACAAGCTAAGGTGAAGCGCCTGATCGGCGTGGTGCCGCAACGTCCCAATCTTGATTTCTCGCTGACCGCACGCGAGATTCTGATCTTTCACGCTGCCTATTTTGGCATTCCGCCGAAAGAGGGCGCTAAGCGCGCCGACGAGATGCTCGAGAAATTCAAGCTGACCGACCGCGCCGGGCAACTGACCCGCGGATTTTCCGGCGGCATGATGCAGCGCCTGTCGATCGCGCGCGCCATGATGCACGATCCGCGGGTTCTGTTCCTCGATGAACCCAGCGCCGGGCTTGATCCTCAGACGCGAATTCTGCTGTGGGAAATCATTCGCGAATACAACCAGCTCGGCAAAACCGTCGTGCTGACCACGCACAACATGGAAGAGGCCGACGCTCTCTGTCAGCGATTGGTGATCGTGGATCACGGCCGCGTGATTGCGCAGGGCACACCGACGGAGTTGAAGCGGTCGATTCCCGGAGGTTTTTTGCTGCGCCTGCATTTCGCACGACAAACGCCGGAACTGATTCAGCGTCTGCAGACGCTCGCCGGAGTACGCGAAGTGCGGCCGCTCGACTCGGTGGGCGCGGACGTTTATGCCGATCGTGGCGGCTCGCTCATCGCCGAAGTGGCGTCGGTTGCAGCGGGAGTGGGCGCGGAGTTGTCCGACGTTCACATTTCCGAACCAAGTCTGGAGAATCTTTTCCTGCACCATACGGGAAGGAGCTTGCGCGATTGAACTGGAAAGCTTTTGGCGCGATGTTGGCGCGAGACGCTCATGTGGCGCGACGCAACGCGGTTCAGATCATGTTCCAGACGTTCCTGCAGCCGCTGCTGTTCGTCTTTATCTTCGGACGAGTCATGGTCGGCAGCGGATACATGCCCCCTCAGTACAAGAGCCTGCTGCTGCCCGGAATCATTGCAATCAGCATGGTGTTCACCGGAATCTGGGCGGTGTGCATGCCGCTGATTGCCGAGTTCCAATGGACGCGAGAAATTGAAGACCGTCTGCTAGCGCCGATCGACATCTCGTGGATCGCTATTGAGAAGGTCGTCGCCGGAATGCTGCAAGCGATCGTGGCCGGGCTCGTGGTGCTGCCGCTCGGTTGGCTGGTGCTGGGTTCGGGAGTGGACGTTAGCATCCATAAGCCGCTCGAGTTTATTGCGATGATCCTGCTCGTGTCTCTGTTCTCCGCGAGCGGTGGACTTCTGCTGGGCTGCTCGATGAATCAGCAGCACGTCGGGTTGATGTTCAGCATGGTCATCACGCCGATGATCTTCTTCGGCTGCACCTACTACCCGTGGAGCGCGCTGAATACGTTCCCCATTCTGCAGAGGGTAGTTCTCATCAACCCGCTCGTCTACGCCAGCGAGGGACTACGTGCGGCGCTGGTGCCACAAAAGCCGCACCTGTCGACCGTGGCGGTTCTGCTCGCACTATGCGTCGTCGATCTGCTGCTGCTCTATTTAGGGTTACGGCAGTTTGAGAAGAAGGCTATTAGCTAACAAAGGCTTTCGGCTTCAACTGTATTAACCGTCTGAACGTTGAATGGCTTCTCCGAGTTCACGAGGCGACTTCCGAAGGGAAGACGTTAGCATGGACATAGTCATATTCATCGTGCTGCCAATCTTTGTTGTGCTCTACAGCGCTTTCCGCATCAAGCAATCAGGAGGCCGTAATTTGATAACCGGCATCGCGGCAGTATGTACCTTGGCTCTGTTTCTGGTCAGCGGTGTCTCTGTCGCTGGTTTCGCCAGCAAGGGTGCTGCACTGGAGATGTGGAAGCAACACAGCCAGGAGAGCAGTATCTCCCCAACTTCCTTGATTCTCGCCCTCATTTCCTTGTTATTTTTTCTGACGTGCGTGGCGACCGGACTGGTTTGCATCGTGCGCCGCACATCGGGATGGAGAGCGGCGTTCGCATTGCAAGCGGTGGTGTTCTTGATTGACTTCCTATTTTTCCTGCAGCTGACCATGGAGACCTGAAACCGACCGGATGGTCGTTTCCCGTCAACAGGATTGCGACATTACGGCTTCTGGCTTTGAGGCCCGTCCACTTGTTTTGTGTTGTACGCAATTCCTCCTCACAGAGTACATGATCGAAAGATAAGTCTTGACTCCAGTAGTCGGATTCCGATATAACGCAATCCGATCATGGAAACAGGTTTTGACCAATTCTTGCCGCTTTCCTCTGCTGCGCTGCATATCTTGCTTGCCCTGGCAAGTGAAGATCGTCACGGGTATGGGATTATGCGCGAGGTCGCCCGCCAGTCGGACGGCCGGTACAAGTTGGGACCCGGCACTCTGTATGACAATCTGCAAAAACTGCTCGATCAAGGCATCGTCGAAGAGCGCTCTCCGCGCTCTGCTGGGGATGATCCTCGTCGGCGCTACTATCGGCTCTCACGTTTTGGCCGTGGACTACTGGCTACCGAGATCTCAAGACTCGAAGGCGTGGTGCGCGAGGCGAAGCAGCATCTCAACATCCGTCCCGAGAGGGCATGATGGCCCGCACTTTGTATCGCTGGCTCGTTTGTTTGCATCCACCCGCCTTTCGCTTGCGGTTCGAGGAAGAATTGCTTTGGATATTCGACGAATCCAGTGATGCATCGGGCGCAGCGCCGCTTGTTTATGACGCCATCATCTCTCTGTTGCGACAGTGGGTGATGCGATCGGGCATGTGGAAGTGGGCACTCGGTGCAATCGCCGGAGCGTTGCCCATCCTTATCGGATTCGGAAGTTTCCTGTTTCCTTTCCCTATTCACCCGTAAGCATCGGGCTTTCGTTCGATCCGCTCATTCCTTTCGAGGAGGCCAGGCATATGAGAAAGTGGGCTCTGAGAATCTCCTGCATGCTTCTCTCTCTGTTAGTGCTGGCCTTTCTGGTCGGCTTTACCTATGAACAGATCGGCAGAGCCAGGGATGCTCGTCAACTCCCTCCACGAGTTGGACAGGCAGTCGATATTGGTGGACGCACTCTGAACGTCTACTGCATCGGTCAGGGTACTCCGACGGTGATTCTCGAGCCGGGAGGCAACTCGCCGGGTTATGCGCAGCTGTGGCTGCAATCCAAAATGGCGACTTTCACTCGCACCTGCTGGTACGACCGTGCAGGCGTAGGGTGGAGCGATCCGCCGTCATCTCCGCGAACAAGCGCAAGTATTGTGAGCGATCTGCACGAGGCGCTGCAGCGCGCGCGGGTTCTGTCGCCCTACGTGATGGCAGGTGGCTCGGTTGGGGGTGAATATATTCACATTTATACGGCGCGCTATCCGTCGGAGGTGGCCGGTTTGGTCTTCATCGATTCATCGGTTCCGGACATGCATGAGCCAGACTTTGCGTTATCACCCCTAAATCGTATGTCGGGCAGCACGAGACACCTGATTTGCATGGCTCTCCCGGCAGCGTCGCGGTTTGGAGTAGCTCGTTTCTTTGCCAGCCGGGAGCGGCGTCCTTCTCCGCCCGATTTGACGCCCGAGCAAGCCGGCATATTGGCGAAGCTCGAAGCACAGCCGAAGGCGTTTGTCACAGATGCCGAACAGGGCTGTGCAGCAACGGACGAGGGCCGAATCGTTCCGAGAGAAGGCGGCGGAAACCCCGATATCAACGACGCGGCACGAAACGCAGGCAGCTTGGGGAATCGTCCGCTTGTCGTGCTGACCGCTGGAAGGTATTGGGCTCCGGATGGTTTCGAAAAGGAAGCGGCGGAATATCACGAGATCTGGGTCCACCAACTACAGGCGAGCCTCGTGCGCCTGTCGACAGATGGGCGACAAGTCGTCGTGGATGCGGATCACGGCATGTCGCAATCGCCGGACTCCATCGTCACGGCAGTTCGGCAAGTAGTCGACGAAGTACGAGCTCAGAACCAGTGAGGGTCCCCGGGCGGTTAAGAAGGACCTTCAAGGACCAATCTCGGGCCGGCAGAATTTCTGGCCCCACCAACAAGAGGACAACGGCTGCCGAACGTTCCAAACCCAATTCTTGGCACAGCCGTCGTCCCATCGCGCTCACTGCGGTCGGCTTCTGAACCTTGCGGGACACATGTACAGCTGCGAGCTACAGCTTGGCCAGTTCCACGCGGCGGTTCTTGGCGCGCCCGTCTTCGGTGGAATTGTCAGCGACCGGTTTCGTCTGGCCGAATCCTTTCGCTGTGAGACGCGCGGCGGGAACGCCGTGGCCGGTAAGCCACGCGACGACCGATTGAGCGCGCTTCTCAGAGAGCGTCTGATTGGCAGTGGCATTCCCCTGGTTATCGGTATGCCCTTCGACGCGCAGGTGAAGAGCGGCGTCCTGGTGCAACAGTTTGACGATCTCATTCAGCGTGCTTTCCGAGTCGGGAAGAATGTCGGCCTTGCCAGTATTGAAGTGAATGCCGTAGACAGCGACGTGGCCGCTCTTCTTGATTTCGTTGTCCATGGTGGCGGCATCGGCCACCACTTCCTGTTGCATTTCCTTCAAATGGACGATCGTCTGATAGTAGAAGCCGGCGTTCATGTTATCCATGAAGATGTAATCAGACCCCTTGTGCGCCGTGATTTGGAGGTTGGGATTCTGAAAGTCGAATGTCCAGTTCGCCTTCTGCAGGGCGTTTTGGAAGTTCCGGTAAACCTGGACATCGCTGAGCCCTTCGCGATTGCCCATGCTCCAGGACCACACCTCGCCTTCGATGTTTTTCGTGACTGCGTCGCCGTCAGCATTTTTTCCGACGGGCATCTCCACCGAATCGAATTCTTTATGCTCGCAGGTCGAAATGGTGCTGCCCGGCATGCGTTGAATCAGAGGTGAATCTTTGCAGCCTTCAGCGTCCTCCTGCGCGAAGGCGAATGTCAGGCTGAGTGGCAACAAAAGTCCGAGTACGAGTGGCCGATATTTCATGCGTCGAACTTCTCCTTGGATTTGGTTTAGCCGCACAAAGCGGACAGGATACAACATTTTCGGGTTCATCCCCGATTACGAGAGTGATTCGCGCAGGTTACTCCGCTGAAAGACTTGACCGGAAACGTTGCCCTTCGTCGAAAGGCAGCTACCAGAGATTGTTTTGAGGCTCCGGGCGTAAATGAGAATTATCGGGTGGTAGTGCTCGTGCTCTCGTTGATGCCAACCATGTTCGGCGCGGATTGAAAATCGGCCAAAGCGATGCAAGACTGTCTCATCCCGCCATTTTTGCGAAATGCTCAGTGTGTCCCAGGGGCACGCGAGCGATAACGATCGTCCCGCGACCCGGCGCCGATTGGATGGACAATTCTCCGTTTACCAAACGGAGCCGCTCGCGCATGCTGACCAGGCCTAGCCCACGGTGATTCATGGCATCCTGCCAATTGAACCCGATTCCTGAGTCAGTCACAATCAAACTGATCCCTTCTTTCGTGCCGTACACGTCGACCCTAAAGTTTTTGTCAGTGCTATGTTTTACGGCGTTCTGCAATGCTTCCTGAAGAACGCGGAACAAGCACAGTGAGATTTCATTTGGAATTGCTGCCGGTATATCCGAATGCTTGAATTCAATTCGGACATTTCGCTGCTCAGCCAACTCGTGGCAGAAGCTTTTGGCCGCGGTGACGAGGCCAAGGTATTCGAGCTTCGACGAATGCAGACGGTGCGACAGTGCCTGAATGTCTTTCCCCAGGTCGGAAACGTGCTGGCGTGCAATCTGGAGGTGCTCGGGGATATCGGACGTCGAACCAAGAACCTTCGAATCGGAGTTTTCCAGTTCGACGGCCAGTAATGCGATGCGTTGCCCGATGTCATCATGCAGTTCTCTCGCAATCCACGTGCGTTCTTCTTCATGAGCCTCGATCAACCGGCGCCCGACGCTGGCAAGAGCGTCCTCCGCCAGCTTTCGATCGGTGATGTCCAGGCAGGATCCGATGTAGCCAGCAAAACTGCCGTCAGAGTTGAACCTCGGCACACCGATGTCGAGGATCCAACGGAACTCTCCATCATTACGGCGGAGACGATACTCCATCGCAAATGTTTCACGCCGATCAAACGCCCGCGAGTAGGTCTCCAGGCAGCGTCTTAGATCTTCATCGTGTATACCTTCCGCCCAGCCGTTTCCCAGCTGTGCCTCAAGTGGGCGCCCGGTGAACTCGAGCCAAGGCTGATTGACATAGGTGCAAAGCCTGTCCGTCCCGGCCATCCAGATCATGACCGGGGCGGTATTGGCAACCAGCCGGAAGCGCTCTTCGCTTTCTCGAACCGCATGCGCAGCTTGTTCATGCTCCTCAGAGAGGGCTGCCAGAACCATGAAAGGCATCGAGGCGAAAATCAGGAACATCTGTAGCGGTAACGGATTGGTGAGAGGTACTAAACCGGAGAACGGACCTCTTCCGTCGACCGCGCCCCAAATCGAGAGAGAGGTCACTGCAATCAGAGAAGTGCTAACTCCCAACGATCCAAATCGCAACGCGGACCAGAGTAGAAACGGCACCAGCAGATAAAACAGCGCTGGGGACCTGCTGCTCTCAGGAAGCGTGAACACGTAAAAGCTGACAAGAACCAACCCGGCGATGAGCATCACTCCCTCAAGGTGAAGGGAACGCGATTTTCGCATCAATACATGCCCTTCGCCGGCCCAACTCAACAAGGCAGGAGCAACCGTGACGAAGGCAAGTACCTCTGACAAAAAAACAATCTTCCAGCCCATCCAATAATCGCGGGCAATACCATGCGCGCTAAAAAATGCCCCTGCTAACGGCGCAAGGATGATGGCTAAGAACGAATACTTGGCCAAGGCCTTCACGCTGTTGAGTCTAGGTACACCATCGAAGCAATATCTAAGACCAACTGCCGAAATTAGCACTTCGACGGTATTACCCGGAATGAACCAGGCAATCGAACTGAGTGGCACGCCTGCTTGCAGGTCGGCGAGAGCAAACCCAGCGAAGGATGCAGGGATGAGCAGCGGCCAGACACTGACACGGACCAACAGCAGCCCGGTGACCAGGATCGCGCAGCCTGGCCAAAGCGGCCACACTGTCTGGGGATTCGCAATCAGCAGTGTGATCAGAGTTGGGACGAGGTATGACAATGCGATGGTGACGCACACCACAAGCGCCGTCGAGCCGAAATCAGAATACGGCTGGCTGTGTGAGAACCGATTGCTGGCGATAGTCATGACCATGCCTCAGGCATGGACAAACCCCACACCACAGGCAGAATTAACCCCGTAGAGTTTAGCGCTGTCCGGATTACTTATGGGGAAATTCGGCGGTTGCTTGAACAATAGTTACGCTCGTGGCTCGGAGGCCCTCGCTATTGCAGTCTGCTGAACTCTGCCTTGGCTTCCTTTAAGATGGGAATGTCGGCGTCCGCATCCTTCCAAAGAGTAAGGAAGCCTTTATAAGCCGCGAATGCGCGAGCGCGGGCAGCGTCGGAATCTGCTCCTTGCGACGTTCGCGCTTCTAATGCGTTCGCACGGGCCACGCCGAGTCGGGCCAAGGCGCCCGTCCAATTCCAGACGATGCCGCTGTGGTCCAGAATCTTCTGAAATTCAGCAGCAGCTTGTGCCCCTTGTCCACCTGCGAGATATGCCTGGCCGCGAATGTAGGTGGGGTAGAGGCAGGAAATGTTTGCCACAAACAGAATTTCCCCGAGGTCGCCGGTGGATGGAGGTTTCAGGCTATCCAGTGCGAGAGCGGGGTTCTTCTGATTGAGCGCCCGTTGTGCCTGAATCGCAGACAGCCACAGAGACTGCATCTGTGTATCGAGCGGAAATCGTTGGTTCAGATCTTGCGCCGGCGCTTCGGCGTGGTCGGAATCGCCTGCCATGGCGTAGCTTAGGGCGGCTTCGACTTCGACTCCCTGATTATTTGGCACAAGCTTTAGCCCGTCTGCCGCTGCTTGCCGGGCTTCTGCCAGCTTACCGAACGCGGCGTCGCGCACGGCCGAATTCTCGAGCCAGATGGCTCCGCTCTCCTTGCTGTCATTGCGGATTGCGGAATCCACCGATTGCCTGGTGAGTTCCCGCGCTTTGCCCAGATGGCCCGCATATGCTTCGGTATCGGATGCCAACGAGAGCCCAAAGTTCTCTTCGGGCTTGCCCGCGAACCATTGCTGTTCCTGAGCCATTGCCGCCGAGTCGCCCGCAACAAAACCCAGAGCGTAGAGCGCAGTGTGAAATGCGAAGTCATCGAGCTTGCGCGCCTGCGCCTGCTGAATTGTTTGCATGGCTTCGTCGAAACGTTGCAGGGCAAGAAACATGTTGGCGAGATTCACGTAGGGTCCAAGATTCTCCGGGGCAAGGTTGAGGCTTTCGCGATATACCTGCATAGCCTTTTCGTACTGTCCCTGTTCGGCGTACATGTTGCCGAGATTGAGATATGCCCGGTTGTCTCGTGGGTAGCTGGCAATCCATTCCTGATATGTTCGTGCCGCTTTGTCCAGTTCCCCGGTGACGCTGGCATAGTAGAGAGCACTAATCGTTAGCGCTTCGCGCTCACTGGCGTGCTCTCGCAACTGAAATGCCTTGGTGTAATACTCGTTGGCTCGTCCGATCTCATTCCGCCCGCTATAAGCTGCGCCGATCGCCCAGTATCCAATCGCGAAATTCGGATCGAGTTCGATTGCGTGTTGCTGGTAAGGCAGGGCAGCATCAGCACCGTTTTGGTGGCCGATTCGTAGGCCAAGGCTGTATGCCTTTAAGGCGTCGAGAGAGGACGTGGTAGCCTCGGATAGCGGAACATCGAATCTCTGCACGGTTGCCAGCGACTCGCCCAACTTCGCACGCAGCTTAGAAGCTGCGGTACCGAGCGCATCCAGGACCTTTTCTTTGGTAGAAGCTGTGATCTGCACTTCAGCTACCGCGTCTCCGTTCTGGCAATTCACGGCTTTCAATCCGAGGACGTACTCGCTCCCCAACCTGGCAATCGATCCGGCAATGTACGCCTTGCTGCTCGCTCGTTGACAAAGTTCGCGGGCGACGTCGGCCGTGAGCTTCGTATCAGGTGGCCGCGTCATCAGCTTCAGCGTTCTCGTGACTTTGCTATCGGAGAGCACGTTTAGAAATGGCGATTGGTTCAAAGAAACGTTGAGCGCGGTTTTGAGCGTATCGTCGAAGACCGAGTCGCCCGTGGTGTTGGCGAAGTCGGCGAGAACAATGGTGTCTTTTTCCGTCAGAGGCTTTGCGCGATGCGAACGATAGTAGAGGCCACCTGCAATCAGTGCGACCACCACCGCGGCTGAGGGGATAAGGACCTTCCACAGAGTTTTCTTCCTGGCCGCAGGAAGCTCGGCAGGTTTCACCGTGCCGGTTGATGGCAGCGTCGCTACGGAACCGGAAACCGGCACTGGAGTTGCTGATGCGATCACTGGCTGGGTTGAAGTTTCCTGCACGACTGCCACTCTGTCGGAACTTGCCGACGGTACGCGCCCGGTTTCAAGGTCTCGTTTCAGGCGTTGCAAGTCTGCTTTCATTTCGGCCGCGCTCTGGTAGCGGAGCGCGCGGTCTTTTTCCAGCGCCTTGCTGATGATGTCTTCGAGCTTGGGAGGGATTTCGCGATTGAAGCGAATGGCCGGAGGCGGATCCGAGTGCAGGATAGCGTCGAAGATGAGCGCAGACGTCTCGCCGTAAAAAGGCAGCGCGCCGGTCGCCATCTCATAAAGCAGAGCGCCGAATGAGAACAGGTCGGTGCGGGCATCAAGTTCCTTGCCCTTGGCTTGCTCCGGCGACATGTAGGCAACGGTTCCGAGCGCAGAGCCGGGGCTCGTCAGGTGCGGATCGTCAAGAGAGCCTGTCAGTGTCCCGGCCGCAGCAATGCGGCTGGCGGAACTGGCGGTGATCACGACCTTCGCGAGCCCGAAGTCCATCACTTTGGCATGACCGCGCTTGGTCACGAAGACGTTTGCCGGTTTGATATCGCGATGGATGATGCCTTCTGCGTGGGCTGCATCGAGCGCATCGGCAATCTCGATGGCTAGAGTGAGAATCGAGTCGAGGTCCATCGGGCGATTGCCAATGCGGTGCTTCAGCGTCATGCCGTCGAGAAATTCCATGACGATGAATGGATGCCCGTCGTACTTGCCGATCTCGTGAATCGTACCGATGTTGGGATGATTCAGTGCCGAAGCGGCCTTGGCTTCGCGCTGAAAGCGGGTAAGAGCCTGCGGGTCTTGCGCTACATTGTCGGGTAGAAATTTGAGTGCAACAAACCGGCCCAGGTCGGTGTCTTCTGCCTTGTAGACGACACCCATTCCTCCTCCGCCAATTTTCTCGAGCACGCGGTAGTGAGAAAAGATGCGCCCGATCATTGCGCTGAAAATCTTAGGTTGCGAGGGAGAGCAAGTCAACGAAGATAGAGAACTTGGGGCCGCTTGAGACTGAGGCTTGGTGAAGAACTCCCGTTCCTCTCATTGAGGTGGGGCTAGGCCTTCTTCTTTCCAATTCGTGCGAAGTCGCTGATCGGCCATAATGGTGCGCATGCTTAACCGGCGCACTTTTCTCAAGAACAGCGCAGCTTCCCTTCCGTTGGCTGCCGCCATCCAGACGCTAACTCCTGCGACGATCTCAGCGGAAACGATCGCGCATGCAGCCATCAGCGGCAGGGCCCCAAAACTCATTCCTCTGCCAGCCAGGCTGGCACCGGTCGATCCATCTACTTTGCCCTGGCAGCAGAACATTCGCCGCGTCGCTCAGAGCAACATGACCGAACACGATCCGGCGGTGATGAATATTGAAGAATGGGCAGACTATTGGCACTCGGCCGGCGCGGATATCGTTTTCATCAGCGTAACCGGGATCCTCGCCTTCTATCCTTCCAAAGTTCAGTTCCACCGGCATGGAAAGTTTCTCAATGGCCGCGACTTTTTCGGCGAATGTGTCGCCGCTGCGCGCAAGCGGGGCATGCGCGTCGTGGCTCGCATGAGTCCGGACCTAAATTGGGGCGATGCCCTTGAGGCCCATCCGGAGTGGGCAATGCGCGACGCCGACGGTTCCGTTCTCTTCAATGACCAGGAGCCGCGCCTGTTCCACACCTGCATGTTCACCAGCTATATGGACGACTATGTCCCGGCGATCATGCGCGAAATCAATTTGCTCTACGACGTAGATTGCTTCTACACCAACGGATGGCCTCCGATCGGAAGCCTCCCGAACTGCCATTGCGCAGTCTGTAGCAAGCTTCCTCCGTCGAATACGACGGCGTACTGGAACGCTTTCAATGACCGGGTTCTCGAGTTGTGGCACAAGTACGACGCCATTGCCAAAGAGAAGAAGCCTGAAAGTTTTTTCTTTGCGAACCTTGGAGGCAACGTTCGCTGCGGTCCGAACCTCGATCGCCTCGGCAAAATTGCAGCCTGGTTTCAGGCCGACAATCAGGGGCGCACCTCTGATGATCCCGCGATCTGGGGGTGCAGCCTGCAAGGCCGCGTCTGCAGCGCCATGATGGAAGGAAAATTCGCAGCCAATGTCACTGCCGCTTATTCGACCGGATCGGTCCGTTGGCGCAATGCTTCCAAGAATCCCGACGAAGCAAGAATGTGGCTAAACGAAACAGTGGCGAGCGGTATGGCCCTGTATTACCACTTCATCGGCTCTGAGGCGGGATTCGGAGAAGATCGTCGCTGGCAGAAAGTCGGCTCGGATTATTTTCAGTGGGCAAAGAAGCACGATGCCCACCTGAAGCCACGCCGATCCCACGCAAACATCGCCGTCGTCATGGGACAGAGGACACAACTTCTGTATCCGGGTCCTGCCACTGCTCACGCACACGACTACATGAGGGAGACGACGCACGGAATCTATGCGACGCTGCTCAACGGCCGATTCGCCTTCGACTTCGTGCACGAGGACCGGCTCGAAATCGAGCGAATCAGCAAATACCGGGCGCTGCTTCTGCCGAACATTGCCATGCTCAGCGACGGTCAGTGCCAGCAGATCCGGGATTACGTCCGGTCCGGAGGGTCCATCATGGCAAGTTTCGAAACGAGCCTGTACGACGAGAACCAGCAGCGCCGCGCAGAGTTCGGCCTCGCCGACCTGCTCGGCATCAACAAAAGTGGCGACGTTATCGGAACCAACGGCAACGCCTACTACGGACGCATCGAACGCAGCCATCCCATCCTTGAGGGCTTCTCCAATACCAACTGGCTCCCGGGGGCGCAAAACCGTGTGCCGTTGAAACCCGTGCAGGATCCCGTTCTCACAGTTGTCCCTGGCTTCGTGCAGTATCCGCCGGAGTTGGCCTACCCACCGGCCTCGCACACGGATGAGCCTGCACTGGTGTTGCGTGAGGTCGCCTCCAGCCGCCTGGCTTACTTTCCGGGAGACATAGAACGAACCTTCTGGCTCACCGGTCATGGCGATCTTCTGCGTTTAATGCACAACACCATCCGCTGGATTACTCATGATGAAGCCGTCGTCCACGTTGATGGCGATGGATTCATCGAGCTCTTTGCCTGGGAAACTACGCCGGGATACGCTGTCCATCTGCTCAACTACACGAATCCAAATGCCCACCACGGCTGGCTGGACACGGTTTACCGGCTCGGTCCACAAACCGTCGGTATGACGCTGCCAAGGGGTGTGAAGGTCAAGGCCGTAGACCTGCTTCGCTCCGAGGATACAATCCCGTTTCGGCTCGAAGGCTCGGTATTGCGTTTCACCGTACCTCGTGTGGATGACTATGAGATCGCCGCAGTGACTGTCGGATAAGCTGCCTGCGTCTATACGGCCGCTCTTACCTGCAACATTCTTCCGCAATTCGTCACGAGTCGTGTTAGTTCACCAATTTCGGTACTTGAAAGACATCGAGCACGCACGGTAACGCTCCCGACTCCCACACCAGTTTGAGGTATTCATCTCCAAAGCCTTCAAAGACCAGCAATTTGTCCTGAAGGACGCAATCCTCGCGGAGGCATAACTTCCAAAAATCAAAAGGTAGCTGTTGAACAGTCATCATGAAGATGAAACTTACCTCGATGGCCGGGGATTCTGGAGCGCCAAAATGCGCCATACAGAGTTTCCCCGAGTTCGGCGTCATCTCGGAACCGCTATTTTGATGCAGTTCAGGATCGTAGCAAGTTGAACTGATGATCCTCTCTCTGACAATCCTCCGTCAGCTATACCCCGGTTGTCCCAACCGGGGATTTTTTTGGCAAGGACGCCGCCGGATGGACGCCCTGCGTGCGAGGTGAACCGTCATGCACCAATCGAGCTTTGTCAACCTAGCAAACGCCCATCTTTGCAGCGATTGTGAAGCGATCGGCGATTCTGCAGTTCGTTGCCCACGCTGCCAATCGGAAGCTTTGTTTGCCGTTACACGCGTCATCCGCCGACACCGAGACAGCGTTCGGGTCCTGTGCGAACCTCCAGTGGACGAGCCGATCCTGAAGGCGGCGTAAATCGGCGGCGGAGTTCGAAGCCCCTCGTACTCTTGAGTCACGAGCTTCGACGATGACCGGTCCGATTCGCGGCTGTGACCTAAAGGCTCTCTGGATCGAAGGTCTGATCCAGGTAGATCCAGAGCACGCGTGAAAGAAATGTCAGGATGGGCACGAAGGGTAAGAAGAGGAGGACTGCCCAGATTGCGATCTTGTCCAAACGCCAGTGCGTGAGCGACCAGAGGACTGCACCAAAGACAAAGATAAGTGCGAGGGCCAAACCGTAGCTGATGTACATGGCGCCCAGAAAATATCCGGGCTCGCGGTTGAAATGGAGACCGCAAGTCGGACATTGATTGTTCATCTTGGGAAAGCCCCAGTACAGTGAAGACCGAAAAATTCTTCCGGACCGACACCGGGGACACAGCTGGCGGAAGATGCTCACGACGGTGGATGGCCGAGAGAGAGACAAGCACTATGATAGTGGATCGGTCGAGTTAATCTCGCAAGTAGAATTGGGCGATCGGAGTTGGTGCTGAAAGGTCCGTGTTAGCTCATCATTGCTTTTTGACCAGTGGCTGTAGACGCGCTTTGCTCAGCTTGGCCGCGACGCAGGCATTGCGATCCGCAACTTCGCCGATGTTTAGTTGTACCGACGTGCCTAGTACCTGCGCGATCTCCGATGCTGTCAACCCGTAATCCTGCTCTAACCATTGCGACATGCCGCTAATGGCAGTGCGCAGCGAGTCCTCAAGCGAGCCTCCGAGACCGACTGTCATGATCTGCGAATCGGATTCCACTCGCGGCGTGTTGATGCGTTTGTTGTGAAGGACGTCTACTGTGAATTCCACGTCCATCGAGGTTTCCAGCGCGTTGCCATTCAGCTCGCCGTCACCCTGCGCGGCATGACCATCGCCAACGTAGAGGAGTGCTCCCGGCTGGTTCACCGGCAAATATGCGGTAACGCCTTCCACAATTTCATTGAAGTCCATATTGCCGCCGAATCGGCCGGAATCTCCGGTAGGAGGGGGGGCTGACGCGAAGCCGGGCGCGGTCGCGACGCATCCGAGCATCGGGCGCAAAGATACCGAGAATTCCTTGAGGTGATCTCCCGGCTTCTCGGTAGTGGCAATCCCACGCTGCCGGTCAAGACGCCAGCGCACCGACTTTCCGCCGTCTTTCATTTTGACTGACATATCCGAATCGAGCGCACGACTCACAATAGCGTCGTCGCTGACTGCGTAATCACGATTGAGCCGAATCCGGTTGAAATACACGACCAGCGTATCTCCCGGCCAGGCGGTCTCAATATAAAAAGGACCCGTTTCCGGATTTCCGCCGAGCACCCGTCTCACACCATGCTCATCTGCACCGCCAGCATCGACCGTCGTCGTGTGGACGGTGTCCCCCGGCGCGATCTTCAAGACCGGTGCATTCGAGGCCGAGAACTGACGGTAAAAGACCGCGGGCGTAAAGTCATGCCGTTTTGCCGGACCTGCCGGGCGCTCAGGGGCACGAGTGGCCGTCATTTCATTCTCGGTTTTTTCTTTCGGATCGCTGCCGTCGGTTCCCACGACCTTGCCGGTGAGGGTGCTGCCTTTGAGCACGCCCGTGAATTCCGATGTGTCGTCGTCTTCGTCGCGAGCAATAAAGTGGATCGCGTTCCCATTGACCGTACCTTCCAACTTATCTCCGTCGAAGACACCGGTCAGTTTGCCGTTCTGAAGGGTGAGCGTCATGCGCTGATAGAGCGGATTGCCATAAAGCGTTTGTGTAACGAGCCATTCGCCATTTACGGATTCTGGGCTTTGAGCAGCCAATCCCGTCGCCGAAACAAGTCCCATGAAAAGCACGATGGCTCTGCGCACATGGCCTCCTGATTTTCGGTTCGGATTATAGACGGCAATTGGCAGAGAAGGTCACTGTCGAGGACACCACCGCATTTCTGCCCACTAATTCACGATTCCTGAAGTAGAATTCTGCCTACTACTTTCGCTGGGGCCTGGAAAGGGGTTCGCATGCCACACTTCTCCCGCCGATCGTTTCTGCACGTGTCTGCCGCGGCGTCCGCTGCCGCGGCGTTTCGTTTTATGAACGAGCCGATGCTGGCCGCGGCCGCACGGCGACATCAGCCGCATCCTCCGGGTGCGGTCGCGATCGACTCTAACGAGAATCCGCTGGGACCATGTCAGGCTGCGTGCAACGCGATGGCTCAGATTCTTCCTCGCGGTGGGCGCTATTCGGATGAACTCACGGATGAACTGGTCAAGACGTTCGCGCAAATGGAAGGGCTAAACCCAGACTACGTAACAGCTACGGTCGGATCGACTCCTCCACTCGCGGCGAGCGTTCTGGCATGCACATCGCCGCAAAGACCTTACGTGACCGCCGATCCGGGATTCGAACTGGGGATGATGACCGCGTCGAATAACGGCGCGCGCGTGGTCAAGGTTCCGCTGACCAAAACTTATGCGCATGATGTGAAAGCCATGCTGGCCGCGGCGCCTGACGCTGGGGTCTTCTATATATGCAATCCGAACAATCCCACAGGCACGCCCACACCGCGGGCCGACATCGAATACTTGGTTGAGAACAAGCCAAAAGACTCGGTAGTGGTGATCGACGAAGCTTACATTCACTTTGCTGAGATGCCTTCGTCGCTCGATCTGGCCAAGTCACGGAACGACGTCATCGTGCTGCGGACCTTCTCCAAGGTTTACGGCATGGCGGGGATCCGCTGCGGCTTCATCGTCGGCCATCCCGACCTGAAAGAAAAAGTCCTGGAGCACGGCGGACTTAACTTCATGCCGATCACAGGTGTCGTGGCGGCAACCGCAAGCCTGAAGGAGTCCGGTCTGGTGGCCGAGCGGCGGCGCATTAACTCCACGATTCGGCAGCAGACGTTTCAGTGGATGGACCGCAACGGCTTCACTTATATTCCGTCGGAGTCGAATTGCTTCATGGTCGACGTAAAGCGTGCTGGTCAGAACGTCCGAGACGCGATGGGGAAGGAAAATGTTTTCGTTGGACGTGTCTGGCCGATTATGCCCAACTGGATACGAGTGACGGTGGGAACCCAGGACGAAATGACCAAATTCCAGACCGCGTTTCAGAAGGTGATGAAAAGCGCGTAGCGGAATCGCTCATGGCGGGCAATTGTGCCGTCACAGAGCACAATGGGGCCCCCATGCGACAACCGGGGTGGTAGCCAACGTCCCAGGAAGTGCAAGCAACCGACGAAAATAGGAACGATTGGCTTGGTAGCGCTACCGGGAATCGAACCCGGGTTTGAAGATTGAGAATCTTCCGTCCTAACCCCTAGACGATAGCGCCACGGAGACGTCCTCGATTATAACAAAGCACCTACGCCTCCCGCGTTTGGCGCCGCCCTTTGCTCGTCCTCTCACGCAATGCGTTAACCAAAACTATGAAGTCGTGTCATCAACCAATCTTTCTGTTTCCTTTTGGGATTCCCGCAGGGATGTATCGAAATTTTTCGTACAACTTGAATCCATTCACAACCAAAATGGAGCTATAGTTAGAGAATAACCACAGGCCTACATGTATCTGTAGCCTTCAGTACGACGGTGACGTGTACTCCGTCGCATCATCAATCAATTCATCATTCCTATTTTTAGGAGCACAAAGGAGTAAGCAGTATGGCAAAACCCAGAGTCCCCAAGAACGTCAGTCAAAACCCAGCCACGACTGGCGCCGCATCGCCCTCGACCGAACTCTCCACCAGCGGTAACGGCGCTGCGATCAACGCCGAAAGCGCTACGAAATCCATCCGGAAGCCGACCATCGTAAAGAGCGAAACCAGACCCAACCTCGTTCCAATCAATCTTGAAGACGAGATCCGCCGCCTCGCCTATCTGATGGCCGAGCGCCGTGGATTCGAACCGGGCCACGAAGCCGAAGATTGGCTCACCGCTGAGCGCGAGGTCCGCCAGCGTTATCACCAACACAGCGCATAACGCGCTGACCTGCACCGCCTGGCGGCCGAGCCCCGGCCGCCCACTCAAGGCGGAAACGTTCACGGCGCCTGTTCAAATTTGTTGACGTACATCCTTTCCACGCTTTTGTCGTTGCCCCGAGTGGACTACCGACACTGACAATCGAGCTCGTTGCGGTTGCCTCAGCCATCGCTTTCTGAAAAAATGACGTAGGGTTCTCCCGACATGGCTCTCATCGGTAGTTTTGCACTGCTGCTCGCCTTTGCGCTGAGCCTTTACTCCTTTATAGGCGGACTGCTTGCGCTCTTCTATAAGGACGATCCGTTCTGGAATCGCGTCGGCGAAACCGCCCGCCGCGCCGGAGTCGTCGTCTTCGCAACCGTCTTCCTCGCGGCGCTCGCCCTCGTGGTTGCGGCCTTCCGCGACGACTTCACCATCGCCTACATCTTTCACCACAGCAACCGCGACCTTCCCGCTCCTTATAAATTCGCCACGCTCTGGTCTGGACAGGAAGGCTCTCTTCTCTTTTGGTCCCTGCTACTCGCCGGATACGGTTTCGTCCTCCGCCTTCGCTACAAAACCGATCCACGCCTCTTCGCCTATGCGTCGGTGATTCTCGCGGGCGTGCAGATTTTCTTTCTCTCCCTGGTGAACTTCGCCGCCAATCCCTTCGGTCTTCTTGAAGGTCCGATGCGTCCCGACGGCAGCGGACTCAACCCGCTCCTGCAATATCCCGAGATGGTTATCCATCCGCCCATGCTCTATCTCGGATACGTTGGTTTCACCATTCCCTTCGCGTTCGCACTCGGCGCGCTGATCATGAAGTACCCCGGCGAGAAATGGATCCACATCACCCGCCGCTGGACCATGGTCACCTGGGGATTTCTCACCATCGGAATTTTTCTCGGCGCACACTGGGCTTATGCCGTCCTCGGCTGGGGAGGCTACTGGGGATGGGATCCCGTCGAAAATGCCTCGCTGATGCCGTGGCTCGTCGGCACCGCGTTCCTGCACTCGGTCATGATGCAGGAAAAGCGCGGCATGCTGAAGGTCTGGAATATGTGGCTGGTCTTCGCCTGTTTTTGGCTGGCGATCCTCGGCACGTTCCTCACGCGCAGCGGCATCATCAGTTCCGTGCACGCCTTCGCGCAGTCGTCGATCGGAACATGGTTCGCCTGCTTCCTGGCCATCACCTTCGCCGTGTTCGTGTTCTTCTTCGTGATGAACAAAGATCACCTGCGCAGCGAGCACAAACTTGAGGCCATCGTCTCCCGCGAGTCGAGCTTCATGTTCAACAACCTGCTCTTCTGCGCACTCTGCTTCACCGTGCTATGGGGGACGTGGTTTCCGAAAATTTCCGAACTCATTCAGGGCAACAAGGTTACAGTCGGCGCTCCTTTTTATAACCGGGTAGCGATCCCGGTCGCGCTGCTTCTGATTATTCTCACTGCCCTGGGCCCTTTGCTCGCATGGGGCAAAACATCATTTGAGAGTCTGAAACGCAACTTTTTGTGGCCCACTGTGGGCGCCGTCGTCACCGCAATCTTCCTGATGGCTACTCCCGCCAGTTGGGGAGGTGCTTTCGGGCTTCGCCCCTGGCAGGACATCTCTTATTTCTATTCCCTGATGGCGATCAGCCTCGCGGTCATGTGCACGCTGACCATCGCCAGCGAGTTCTATCGTGGCGGCCGCGTCATCTCCGAGAAATCAGGCCAGAGCTTGTTCGCATCCATGATCGAACTCACGCATCGCAACACGCGCCGTTACGGAGGCTACATTGTTCACTTCGGCGTCGTGGTCGTGATCATCGGCCTAGCCGGCGCCGCCTTCAATCTGGATAAAGAGCAAGAGATGGGATACGGCGACAAAATGTCGATCGGCCCCTATACACTCGTCTGCCGCTCGTACACCGACGAAGAATTCCCGAACTATATGGCCGAGTGGGCTGTCCTCGACGTATATAAAGGCGGCAAGCAGATCGACACGCTGACACCAGAGCGCCGCTTCTACAAGGCCAGCCAGCAAACGTCGACAATGCCGTTCATCCGATCAACGCTGAACGAAGATTTGTACGTCGTGTATGAAGGCTTGAACCAGGACAACGGCCATCCAATTTTGAAAGCGCATCTGAACCCGCTGGTCATGTGGATCTGGCTAGGGGTGTGGATCATCCTGGGCGGAACAGTTCTAGCGTTGGTACCGAACGCGCCGACGCCGGTCCGAGTAGCGGTTCCAGCCAGGGTAGAGCACGCAGCCCCGGTCGCAGCGGGAGACTGATTGTGTAGGGGCAGACGCATTCGTCCGCCCCCGCGCGAAAGCGCGGTGCACGTTATCGAGGACCCACGCACTCGTGGGCGAAAGGTTCGTATCAGGGCACGACTTCAGTCGTGCCGTCAAAGATGCTGAAGATTTGCGGCTTTAGCCGCTGAGGGCCGTAATACAATCGAAATGCTAACCAACCTCAACCCGACTCTCCGCCGCACGCTCCACTGCGCCGTGCTCGCCGCGGCCATCTTCGTCTTCTCCGGCGCCAGCGACCCGAGCACGCGTTTCGGCCAACTCGGCCATCAACTCATGTGCATTTGCGGATGCGGCCAGATCCTGCTCGAGTGCAACCACGTCGGCTGCCCCGACTCCGACGGCATGCGCAACGAACTCATGGCTGCCGTCAGCCGTGGCGACAGCGACAGCCTTGTCCAACAAGCCTTCGTGCAAAAATACGGACCGACCGTCCTCGCCGCTCCCACGACCGGCGGCTTCGATCGCACAGCCTGGATCATGCCCTTCGCCGCGCTGATCGCCGGCATTGTCGTGCTGATCCTGATCGTCCGCGTGTGGAAAAATCGCCCCGCGCCGGCTCTGGCCGATGGAGTCGCGCCTGCACGCGGCGCCGAACTTGACCAGTTCCGCGAGCAAGCCCGCAAGGAGACTGACCTATGAGCATCGAATGGCTCGTTTGCATCCTGACGCTGGCGGGCACACTCTTCTACGTCCTGTATATTCCTGGCGGCCTCTACCTCGGCCCGGAAAAAACGCGCGCCTCGTATCTGCGTGAGCGCAAAGACGCGGTCTATGAAAACTTACGCGACCTCAACTTCGAATACAAAGCAGGCAAAGTCCCGGACGTCGACTACCAGAACCTGAAATCGTCGCTCCAAGACGAAGCCGCCGCGCTCCTGGCCGAAATCGCGCGCCTGGAAGCAAAAGCTGCCGCGCCAAGAAAAGCGAGATCATGAACCGAACCCATACCCCTGTCATCCTCAGCGAAACGGAACTGGTGCGCTCCCAAAGCCCTGTCATCCTGAGCGAAGCGAAGGACCCCATTCACGCGTACACCCTCATGCGGCTCCGCCAGGAATTCTCACCACGGCCTGCCGTATTTTGTCATCCTGAGGCGCGCGCATTTGGCGCGATGAAGGATCTGGGCGAGCCGCGCGATGCGTCGCGTTGTTCGCGACGCAACAAACGCGCGTTCCGCTCGCTTCCTTATTGGAAACGTCTCCTCCTTGGAGCCTTTGCCGCGCTGTTTCTCTCGACTCTCGCCGCCGCCCAAACCCTAACCGGCACCGTCAAGAACTCCACCACGGGCAAGCCCGCCGCCGGAGACGACGTAGTCCTCCTCAGCCTAGGTCAAGGCATGGAAGAAGCCGGACGCACCAAGTCCGACGCCAAGGGCAAC